>NZ_BMOY01000011.1 GCF_014647315.1 Paenalicyclobacillus cellulosilyticus | reverse complement strand
GGACACGAGGTGGCGTGGGCCCAGTTGGCGCTGCCGGCGGCGGCAGGCGCGGCTGCGCCGGTGCGCACCGCGCCGGGGCGGCCCGCCGTCACGTGCCGGGAGGAAGGGACGGCTTTGGTGGTCACAGGCCAACAATTCCGCCTGGTGTTCGACCGGGTGCGCGGGCGCATCGTGACATGGACGTTCGCCGGACATGAACTGCTCACCGCCGGACCACGGCTGTACCTGTGGCGGGCGCCGACCGACAACGATGTCCACGTGGCGCGTGAATGGCGGCGGGCAGGGCTGGATCGCCTGACCGAGCGGGTGGATGCCTGCACATGGGAGATGGCGGAGGACGGCCAAGCGGTGCGGGTGCGTGTGCACAGCCGCGTGGCGCCGCCGGTGTGGTCGTGGGGCATCGCCTGTGTGTACGAGTACACCGTGTACGGAGACGGAGACGTTCGTCTGCGCGTAAACGGGACACCCGAGGGGGACGGCCCGCAGACCCTGCCGCGCATCGGGGTGCAACTGAAGCTGCCGGCGTCGTTTTGCGAGGTGGTCTGGTACGGGCGCGGGCCGGGCGAGACGTACCGCGACACGAAGCAGGCGGGCCGCTTCGGCGTGTGGCAAAAGACGGTGGCGGAGATGTACACGCCGTACATCCGGCCGCAGGAGAACGGGAACCGCAGCGACGTGCGCTGGGCGGCGTTGGCGCAGCCGCAGGGCGCCGGGCTGTTGGCGATAGGCCAACCCCGGTTCCACTTCAGCGCGCTGTACTTCTCGCCCGAGGCGCTGACCCAAGCGCGCCACCGGCATGAGCTGGTGCCCGAGGACGAGGTGACGTGGCAGATTGACCTGGAACACCACGGCATCGGCAGCGCCAGCTGCGGCCCGGGGCCGCTGCCGCAGTACGAGCTGCACAACGAGCCGTTCACGTTCGCGGTGTGCTTGCGGCCGTTCGTGGCCGGCATGGGCACACCGCACGCGTTGGCGAAGCGGCCGCTCCCTGAGTAAGCTGCAACAGCCACAAGCTGCAACGGCCACCTTCCTCCGGCTGCGGACGTATCCGCATGGATGAGGAGGCATCCGCATGGAAGTCTGGGCGCATCGCGGTTTTTCCGCCCAATACCCCGAGAATACCCTCGTCGCGTTTGCAGCGGCGCTGCAGGCGGGGGCGGACGGCATCGAGCTCGACGTGCACCTCACGGCGGACGGGGAACTGGCGGTCATCCACGATCACGACGTCTCCCGCACCACCGACGGCCGGGGCGTGATCGAATGGATGCGTTGGGCTGAACTGCGCCGGTTGGATGCGGGCGGATGGTTCCATCCGCGTTTTCGCGGCGAGCGCATCCCGTCGTTGGCGGAGGTGTTGGCGCTCGTGCAGCGCCACCCGCGCCCGGTGGCGGTGAACATCGAGCTCAAGACCGCCGCCTTGCGCGGGGACGCGCTCGCACAACGCGTGTGGCAGGTGGTGGTGCAACACGGGATGGCGGAACGTGTGTGGATCTCGTCGTTCAACCACCTGGCGCTCGCCGCGTTGAAAGCAAGGCACCCCGAAGCGCGCATCGCCCCTCTATACATGGAAGCGCTGGTGGAACCGTGGCGGTATGCGCAAGGCTTCGGCGCCGCGGCGGTCCACCCGGAGGCGGTGACGCTGGATGAGGCGTTGGTCCGCGACATCCACCGCGCCGGCTTGCGCGTGCACGTGTGGACGGTGAACGATGCCGCCCGCTTGCGCGAGCTTCGGGACTGGGGTGTGGATGCCGTCATCACCGACCGGCCGGACATCGCCCTGGCGCTAAGGTGATGCGGTGGATACGTTTGCTGAACCCAGCCGGGGGATCATCCCCGGCTTTACGTATTGCCTCACCCTTGCCGTTTCTACCAACCCTATGGTACCTTGACTGGTAGAAACACCGCGAATTGTGTCGAGTGTCCCGGACATCGCCGATTTCATGGAGCGTTCGTTCCATTTCTTCAATCCCCGCGCAACCTGCACACCATTCCCCGGAGGCTCGTGAGGATGAAGCGTATTCATCAAGCGTTGTGGTTCGGTGCCTTCTCGACAGCCATGGTCATGCCGGGCGGATCGGTGTGGGCCGCGCAGCTGCCCATCCTGCACCCGGGCGCGCAGGGGCCGTATGTGGTTTGGCTGCAGCAGACGCTGGCCCAAGCAGGGTACAAGCCAGGGCCGGCGGACGGCGTCTATGGTGCGCAGACCACCCAGGCGGTGAAAGCGTTTCAGCGCGATCACGGCCTCACGCCGGACGGGATTGTCGGCCAGTTGACCTGGCAGGCGCTCGAAGCGCTCGACCCGTCCCATCCGCCGCCAAAGCTTGGGACGACGAGCGCGGGCGCAACCGGCCGTACCGCACCGGATGCCGTGGCCAAACGAAAAAGTGCGCCGACCCCGCGCATCCAAAATCCGCGCCGGACCCAGGTCTATGTAATCGGGAAACTGGTTGCCGCACCCATGGCGTTTACCGCCAACAACACGACGTACATGCCCATTTGGTACATCATGCAGGCATTGAAACAGCTCGGCATCACCAGCCATTGGGACGGGCACACGTGGGCGCTCACCGTGCCCGGCGCGAAGGACCCTGGGGACCCCATTGGCCAAGGCGGACAAGCCATCGCCATCAACGGCCATGTGGTGGCCCGCGTGGACAGCATTCCCGCGCCCGATCCCGATACGGGGCGTCCCACGGCTTTTCTGCCGATTTGGTACGTCCAGCAGGCGCTGGCTCACGCGGGCGTGCTCTACCAGTGGAACGGGCAGCAGTGGAAGATGGCGCCGCAAAACCTTTATCTGGCCTACGCACCCAACGGCAAACTGCTCGGACGGTTCACGGACCTGACGAAGGCGAAGCAGGCGTTGGCCACTGTCCCGGGCGGCAGGGTGACGGACGGGCTGGGGAGGGTGCTCTACACCCAGCCGCAGCCGCAATACACGGTATACGACGCCGGCGGCCGCGCGGCAGGTACATATCCGGCGGCGGCCGCTGCGGTGAGCGCGCTTGCAGGCACGCCGGGCGGGTACGTCCTCGATGACCAAGGCAATCTCATCGCACTCAAACCCCAGTCTGGCGCCTGTTTTGTCTATGACGGCCAAGGCCGGCTCCTCGGCGTGTTCGCGCCGCTCGCCAAGGCGGAACGCGCCCTCGCGGACTACCCGGGCGGCACGGTGCGGGACGCCAAGGGTGTGACGCTGTACACGCAGCCGGCAAACGGCGCGTATACCGTCGTGGATGTTGCGGGATCGGCCCTGGGGACGTACGACACGCTCGCGGACGCGGAGGCGGCGGCGCTGGCGCAATGGGCGCAAGCGGAACCGGACAGCGGAGCGGCCTTTGCGGTGCAGGACCCGGCGGGGAGCGTGGTGTTCTCGGTGCCGGTCGCACCCGGCCAAGCGCAGGGATCAGGCACGCAGGGGTCGGGCCAAGCGCAGGGGTCGGGCACGCAAGCCGGGGCGCAAAGTCAAGGCACGCCGAGTGCAAGCGGGCAGGCCCAAGCTCCGGCGGGCGGACCGGCGGGCGCGCCGTCCACGCAGCAACCGGGGGCGCAGACTGCACCGGCGGGATCGCAACCGGGGACGGCCCCTGGGTCGCCGGCCGCACAGCCAACGGGATCGACGTCCAAGCCGCAGGCGGGGTCGCCGCCAGCCACCCAGCCGGGTTCCGCGCCAGCGGCCGGCGGGACGGCGCCGCAAGCGCAAAGCGGGAATGCGAACCCGCCGTCCGGCGCAGCAACCGGCGGCGGGCAACCGGGCCAAGCCAATCCAGGCAACGGCATCACCTATACGGCGTATGCCACCGCCGGACAGCCGCTCGGCACGTTCACCGACCTTGCCACGGCCGAAGCGGCGGTCGCCCGCGTGCCGCAGGGGACGGTCGTCGACAGCCAAGGCAACATCCTGTACGTGCAGCCGTTGCCGCCGCTCTACCGGGCGCAGACGGCGGACGGCCAGGTGGTCGGCCTTTTTGCCGATCTCGCCCTTGCCAAGGCGGCGCTTGCCCAGTCGCCCGGCGGTACGGTCAGCGATCCGGCCGGAAAGGTGGTATACACGCAACCACAGCCGAATCCGAATCCGTCGCCGGGTCCGTCGCCGAGTCCGCAGCCGGCCACCGACTTCACCAACGTGGACCTGCGCTTTCCGGCACCGGCGAACATCACGCCGCAGCTCATCGATCAGTTCCTGACCGCGCACAACTCGCCGCTCGCCGGCCTGGGCCAGGTGTTCGTCTGGGCGCAAAAGATGTACGGGGTCAACGCCAACTACCTGGTTTCCCACGCCATCCTTGAGACGGGGTGGGGCAAGAGCAAGATCTGCATCCAAAAGAATAACCTGTACGGGTACGGGGCGTTTGACAGCAACCCCGGCGTGGACGCGGGGGTTTTCCCGAGCCAGGAGTACGCCGTCCGCTTCCAGGCATGGGTGGTGCGGCAAAGCTACCTGACCCCCGGCGCGAGTCTGTACGTGGCGCCAACCCTCAAAGGCATGAACGTCAACTACGCATCGGATCAACAGTGGGCGAACTCCATCGGATCGCTCATGAACCAACTGGCGCAGGCGGCGGGCGACTCGGTGAAAAGCTACCGCGCGTACGTACCTGGCCAGTCGGCGCCCACGCCGCCTTCGACGCAGGAGCCGGTGTTCCTGATGAACGGGGCGCGGGCGGTGGTGGTGGCCAATCCCTGGTACAAAGACCTGCCGTACTACCCCGACATGGGGACCGGGATGCGCCAAATGTTCACCCGCGTGCTGAGCTATGGCGATCGCGGCAGCGATGTGGCGACCCTGCAGTCGGCGTTGAACCAACAGTTGAACGCGGGTCTCACGGTGGATGGGATTTTCGGTCCGAAGACGCAGGCTGCAGTAAAGCAGATGCAGCAGAAGCTGGGACTCCGGGTGACCGGCCAGTGCGACTTCACCCTGTGGAGCAAACTGGTGCCGGCGCCCAAAACCACCATCCCTGCCAACACGCAAGTGACGGTGGACAAGATGCAGCAAGGCATGGCGGCGGGGTTGGTGACGGAGTGGTATCATATCCCCCAATACGGATGGGTGGATTCGCAGTTCGTCCACTTCAGCAACGTGTACCGCTTGACGGTGCCGGATCCGCTCTCGCCCGCGGACGTGAACGTGCCCATCTACGACCCTGCGCATCCGTCGGTGGTGATGGCGACGCTGCGCAGCGGGGATTACGTGGTCAGCAAACAATCACAGCCGGCAAACGGCGTGTACACCATCCTGTTCGCGGACCAGCAGAGCGGCAAGATGCTCACCGGCATCCTGCACGCTTCGGACGCGACGCTTACCCAGGTGCAGTGAGCGGGAAGGATGTGCGAGCGATGAAAAGGCGACAGGTGAGACGGCGCCAGCGGACCATCCGCCGCCGCTTTGCGGTGGCGGTGGCCTTGACCATGGTGGCGAGCGCAGCGTTGGCGGGCTGCGGCGGGATCTCGTCGTTGTGGCACGGCCAAGGCGCGGGCGGGCAAGGGACGGGTACCGTCGGCGGGACCGGCGGGCACGGCACAGGCACGGGTACGGGATCGCAGGGTGGCCAAAGCAGCCCTGGCGGCGGTGCGGGAGGCGGAACGAGCGGCGGGCCTGCGGGGGGGCAGAGCCCAGGTTCCACGACCACGCATGCAGGCGGCACGCCGGGCAGCCCGCAGGGAAGCGGGACCGGCCACGCGGGTGCGCCCGGCAGCGGGGGCAGCGGCGCCGGGACGCAAGGCGGTACAGGAGCGCCCGGGGGGACGAGTAACCCGCCTGCGGGAACGGGATCGGCAAGCGGCGGCACGGCCGGTTCCACACCCGGTGCAGCAGGCGGCGCATCCGGCAGCGGCGGTGGAGCAGGCAGCGGATCGGGTGCGGGCGAACAGCCGGGCGGCGGTATGACCATGGTGTCATACAACGGGGTGCAGGTGGAGGTGCCATCCGGGTGGACGCGCACCGCGGTGCACGGCGGCGACTACGGCGGGTACCGGTACACCAATCCGGCCGACCCGAAGCAGTCCATCACCCTCGTCGTGTCCAGCTGCGTGGGCTGTTACTTGGATGACCAGGGCCAACCTGACCCGCGTAAGGTGATCCCGGTGCCAGGGGCCACGGACGTGACGCCGTCGGCAGACGGGCTCAGCGTCCGGTTTCATTACCAGCCGGCGAACAGCCCGTATCCAGGTGTGGGCATGGTCACGGTGAGCAAGGACATGGCGGGTTACGCGTACGTGGAAGTGGTGGTACCGGCGGCCAATCGCGCGCTGGCCGAGTCGGTGCTGGCGAGTTTCACGGTGTCGTTGTGAGGCAACGATATCAACGAGTAGTGGTTCAAAGTAGGTGTCAGGCGCTTCGGGTCCGCCTCCAGTTCTACACGCGGGGCCTCGCCGCATCCGATGGGCATCTGCCCTCCCATGTGTTCCGATTCGACCGGCTGGTCACGCGAACACCTCGCGCAGGTCGATCACGACGCCATCCAGCACCCCGACGGAGACGCTCGCATCCGGTCCGTACACGGCGGGTGCCGCGAGCGCACCGCCGTCAAACCGGTACACCTCGGCCGTCTGGTGGACGGGATCGACCAGCCAGTACTCCCGCACGCCCTTTTCGCGGTACAGTTCGCGCTTGACCGCCCGGTCCTTGACTGCCGTCGATGAGCTGAGGACCTCGACCACCATGTCCGGCGCGCCGACACAGCCCTGGGGCTTGATCTTGGCGGGATCGCAAATGATGGTGATGTCCGGTTCGACGTAATCGCCGGACGTCTCGTCCAGCCAGACGCCGAACGGGGCGACGTACGCGCGGCAGCGTTTGCCTTTGAGCTGGGCGTACAGCTGGCCGTATATTCCGCCCACCACGCGCTGGTGCGGCTCGCCGGGCGGCGGCGTCATGTCGTGGACCTGGCCGCGGATGACCTCGTACCGCTCCGGCAACGCTTCCCGCACCTGATCTTCGTGCATCCTTCACGCCCCCTGCATCATGGCGCAAAGGGCGCCGGTCATGTTGCCGGCGCCCTCCCCAGAAATCGTTCGCGTGAAACTCAGTCCGTCACGGCGCCCCGCGACGCGGACTGCACCAATTGCGCGTACTTGTACAGCACGCCGCGCTGGAACTTGAGCGGCGGCGCCTGCCACGCCTTGCGGCGCGCCGCCATCTCCTCGTCGGAGATGTGCACCGTCAGCTCCTGCGTCTCGCTGTCGATGGTGACGAGGTCCCCGTCGCGCACCAGCGCAATCGGCCCGCCCACCTGGGCCTCGGGCGCCACGTGGCCGACCACCAAACCGTGCGATCCGCCGGAGAAACGCCCGTCCGTGATGAGGCCGACCTTCTCGCCCAGGCCCTTGCCGACGAGGATGGCGGTCGGCGACAGCATCTCCGGCATGCCCGGGCCGCCTTTCGGGCCCTCGTAGCGGATGATGATGACGTCGCCCTCTTTGATCTGGTCGTTCAGGATGGCCTCGGTCGCCGCCTGCTCGCCGTCGAACACCCGCGCCGGGCCGGTGATCCGCTTGACCGTCAGGCCCGCCATCTTCGCCACCGCCCCCTCCGGCGCGAGGTTCCCGCGCAGGATGACGAGCGGGCCGGTCTCCCGCAGCGGATTCGACAGCGGCCGTACCACGTCCTGGTCCGCCGGCAGCGGCGGCACGTCCTTCAGATTCTCGGCCAGCGTCTTGCCGGTCACCGTCAGGCAGTCCCCGTGCAGGTACCCGGCGTCGAGCAGCATCTTCATCACGCCCGGCACCCCGCCGATCTCGTGCAGGTCCTGCATGACGTAGCGGCCGCCCGGCTTCAGGTCGGCGATGTGCGGCACCTTCTTCTGGATGCGGTCGAAGTCGTCGATGGTCAAATCCACGTCGACCGCGTGCGCAATGGCGATGAGGTGCAGGATGGCGTTCGTCGATCCGCCCAACGCCATGACGAGGGTGATGGCGTTCTCAAACGCCTCTTTCGTCATGATCTGGCGCGGGGTGATGCCTGCCTCGAGGAGACGGTACACCGCACGGCCCGCCTCATAGCAGTCCTGGAGCTTGAGCGGGCTGACGGCCGGATTGGACGAGCTGCCCGGCAGGCTCATGCCCATCGCCTCGATGGCGGACGCCATTGTGTTCGCCGTGTACATGCCGCCGCACGATCCCGGCCCCGGACAGGCGTGGCACTCGACGCGGTGGAGCTCCTTGTCGTCGATCAGGCCGGCGTTGTGCTGGCCGACCGCCTCGAACGCGGAGACGATGTCGATGTCGCGGCCGTCGAGCTTGCCCGGCTGGATGGTGCCGCCGTACACGAACACCGCCGGCAAATTCAGGCGCCCGATGGCGATCATGCACCCGGGCATGTTCTTGTCGCAGCCGCCGATGGCCACCAGCGCGTCCATCCGCTCGGCGTTGACGACGGTTTCAATCGAGTCGGCGATGACCTCCCGGCTCGGCAGCGAGAAGCGCATCCCGAGCGTGCCCATCGAGATGCCGTCGGAGACGGTGATGGTGTTAAAGATGATGGGCGCTCCGCCGGCCTCGCGGATGCCGCGCTTGGCCTCGCGCGCCAGCTGATCGATGTGCATGTTGCACGGCGTGACCTCGCTCCACGTGCTGGCGACGCCGATCATCGGCTTTTTGAAGTCCTCGTCCGTGAAGCCCATGGCGCGCAGCATCGCCCGGTTCGGCGCCCGGCTCGCGCCCTCGCTGATGTCGATGCTGCGAATGCGCAGGTCCTTTTTCTGCTCGCTCATCTGCCTAACCCTTCTTTCTCAATCTCCGCCCGCGCCGGCGCACCGCAATCCGTCCGGACAAGGGGCGTGCTCACGGTTCCTATTATCCCTGATTCCGAGTGCATTGGAAAGCCGTTTCCTGGGGCAGGCGCCTGTTTTTGAGCCAACCTGGCGCAGCGCGCAGCGCACAGCCATACAGTATGGCGAGGCTCCGTACGACGGAGTGGAGAAGGAGGGAACACCGTGCCTGCCAAGAAGTCTGCCAAACGGGGTCAACCGCGCCCGCGGGCCGCACAGCCTGCGCAAGAGCAAAGTGTGCAGCCGCAGAACGCGCCGGCGGCCGCGGGCCAGCCTGTGCCACAGCAAGTTCCATCCTCCGGGTCCGCGCAAGCTGCATCCTCGCGGCCCATCGAGACGTTGAAGCAAAACCTGTCCGGCAAGCGCAAGGCCATCTTTCAAATCCTCGACGATGTGAAAAAGGTCCGGCCGGAACAGTGGCAGGATCCCAATCAAGTGGAACAGTTGGCGCGGGACTTTGCGAACAAACTCGGGTTGCCCGTGCCGGAACAGCGGTTGAAGGCGTTCGTCAACGCATACAAGGACGCGACCAAAAACGGGCCCACCGCCAACGTGGACGAACTGATTCAAAAGTATGGACAGCATGTGGATGAAAAGACGGCACAAGAGATCAAGAAGTTTGTGCCCAAACACGTTCGGTGACGGGGCACAGGTCCCCGTGGTCTCGGACGGGGGTGTATCGGTGGCACACCGAGGTCCATCGGGGCGTGTATGCGAGGAACAGGTATTAGGCTGAGGGGAACAGGTGCTTTGCGGACAGAACGCGGCGACTGCGGTCGCCGCTTTCGTTGTTTACCATCCAGGATGCCCCGGCTGTCCCGGCTGGCCTGGACCTTGATACCCCGGATAACCTGGCTGGGGATAACCTGGCTGGCCTGCATATCCTGGGTGCCCGGGGTATCCGGGAGACCCTGGATACGCTTGCGGGGGCACCGGCGGATACGCGGGCGGATTGGGCCCTGTGGGCGCGGACGCAGGCGGTCCCGGGTACGCCGGGACGGTTGGTTGCGCGGCCGGCGGTGCCGTATGCGCCGCGGGCGGTGCCGCCTGGGGCGCCGGGTGGGACGGATAAGGCGGTGTGTTGTCCGGCGCGGTCGCCGGCACGCTGTTCCGCGGCGCGCTGGTGCTCTGGGTTTCCCGGCTCTCTCCTCCGCCCGCCCCTTTGAACAACTGGGCCCCGAGCGGCGAATTCATGAGCGCAGCCAGGATGTTGGCGAAATCCTCCGTGCTCAGGTTCTTCCCCCGGTGTTTGACAAGTTTCTCCAATACGCCCGTCTCTTTCAGGGCGTTCGACGTCACATAAAACGTCTCCAACATTTGATCCGCCTGCTGCAGGTACTGGGCGCAACTGCGGATGAAGCGGCGCAGGTTGCCGACCGCCTTCATCGATTCCTGCATGTTCTCGGGCGACAACAGGGCGGACAGGCCCTTTTTGGGTGCGGGAGCGGGCGGCGCGGCTGTCCGTGCGTTCGGGGTCCTCGCCGCACCTTTTCCCTGAGCCGCCGCGCGGCCGCCCCGCTTGCCGCGGGGCGCGGGCAGGCGGTCCAAGTTGGTGCGCAGAGCGCGCAGGTTGCGTGCCAGTTCACGGCGCAGCGGGCGATAGCGCGGATTGGACGGGGTCATGCCCTGCAATTGCCGGCGCAGACGGTGCAGCGCCTGCGCAGGGGCCTCCCGGCGTGGTTGCGAATGCATGGTCCAGCCTCCCTGTTGGAAGCATCACGATACGGCGCCGTGCCACGGTGCCGGCGCGTCTTCCATCCCGCTGTATCGTATGGACCGTCACGCCCGTTGGTGCCTGCCCCGCCCTCGCAGCATGATGCGGTCAGCGCAGTGCGCGCACGAAACGCTGAATCCGCTCCACCGCCGCCACCACGTCTTCGTAAGCGGTCGCGTATGAGAGGCGGACGTTGTTCGGTGCGCCGAACGACTCGCCCGGCACCGTCGCCACCAGCTCGTGCTCCAGGAGCAGTTCGCTGAACTTGGCTGCGCTGTCGATCACGACGCCCTCATACGCCTTGCCGAACAGGCGTGCGACGTTCGGAAACGCGTAGAACGCCCCTTCCGGCACGGTGCACGCGATGCCGGGGATCTCGCGCAGCCCGGCGATGAGCGCGTCCCGGCGCCGGCGGAACTCGGCGACCACCGCCGGGTTGAACGCGTCGAGCGCCGCAATCCCTGCCACCTGCGTGATGGTCGAGGGGCTGTGCGACGAGTGGCTCTGCAGGCTGGTCATCGCCTGGATGATCTCGCGCGGCCCGGCGACATAGCCGAGGCGATAACCGGTCATGGCGAACGCCTTGGAAAAACCGTTGACCACGAGCGTCCGTTCCATCAGGTCGGGGCAGACGGCCGGCAGGCTGACGTGGGCGACACCGTAGACCAGCTTCTCGTAGATCTCGTCGGTGACGATGTACAGGTCGTGATCGCGCAGGACCTGCCCAATGGCCCGCAGTTCCTCCTCGTTGTACACGGCGCCCGTCGGGTTGCTCGGCGAGTTGAGCAAGAAGGCGCGCGTTTTCGAGGTGATGGCTTGGCGCAGCTGTTCCGGCGTCACCTTGAACCCGGACGACTCGTCGGTGGGGATGATGACCGGCACCGCCCCGGCCAAGCGGATCTGCTCGGGGTACGACACCCAGTACGGCGCCGGCAGGATCACCTCATCCCCCGGCTCGCAGATGGTGAGGAAGATGTTGTACAGCGATTGCTTGGCGCCCGATGAGACGATGATCTGCTCCGGCGTGTATGCCAGCCCGTTTTCCACCTGCAGCTTGCGCGCAATCGCCTTGCGCAGCTCCATCATGCCTGCGACCGCGGTGTACTTCGTCAGTCCGGTAACGATGGCCTTGATGCCCGCCAACGAGGCGGCTTCCGGCGGCTGGAAGTCCGGCTCGCCGACGCTCATGTTGATGACCGGCTTGCCCTGTTGGATGAGTGCCTTCGTCTTCGTATCCATGGCCACCGTCGCGGACGGGGTGATGGCACGCACGCGCTGAGAGATGTGGTGTTCCATGATCCACGCTCCTTCTCGGCTACTGCGTTCATTGTAACACAGGCGTCGCGAAGGAGCCCGGGGAGCGGCCGGTTCATTGTCAAAGTTGGCACCGCTTTGTTCATCTCGCCTGGCGCAAAGCTGCCTGAGGGCATGGTTGCCCTGCTTCCGGCAGAACCGTACCCTACTGCCGCGTTCACGTCAGGCTCGGCCGAACCATCGTCCCAACCACGCGCGCCACCACGGTCCCGGTGCCAAAGGCGCGCGCTGCGCGGGGTGCAGGGGGCAGGTCGCGCGCGGCTCCGTGCCGACGAGGAAGTAATCGGTCTCGGTGTCGCGGCAGGCGTCGGTCGCGAGCTTGGCGGTCACCGGATCGATGGTGCGCGCCACCAGCCCGGCCGGCGGCCGGTACCAGGTGTACGGCAGGTGCTGCTGGGCGGTGCCCATGAACTTCGCCCAGATGGGGGCGGCCAGGTGCGCATCCTGCGGGGTGAGCGGCCGGTCGTCGTCGTACCCGACCCACACCGCGCACACCAGGCTCGGCGTGTAGCCCACCATCCAGTTGTCGGTGTAGGTGGTGCCCGTCTTGGCGGCCGCGAGGCCGTGCAGGTAGCGGCGTACGCTTGCGCCGGTGCCGCCCGAATCCAACACGCTGGTGAGCAGGTCCGTCATCTGAAACGCGATCTGCGGCGAGATGGCGGGCACCGCCTGCGGCGACGCCTGATAGACCCCGTACTGGGGCGCGCGCACCTCCTCGACGGTGTAAGGGGTGATCCGCTTGCCGCCGTTGGCGAGGACCGCGTACGCGCGCGCCATTTCCACAGGGCTCGCCGGACAGACGCCGAGGGCGAGGGAAGGCACTGGATCGAGCGGGGAGGTGATGCCCATCCGCCGCGCCGTGTCGATCACCTGTTCCACCCCGGTCTCCAGGTTGGCGGTGACGGCGTACACGTTGTCGGAGCGCGCGATGGCCTCGCGCAAGGTGATGGGCCGGCGGGCGTACATCTCGCCGAAGTCGTGCACGGTGTACAGCCGGTCTTCGTCGTACAAAAACGTCGTCTTTGCGCTCATCACTTGGCGTGCCGGGGTCCATCCGTGCTCCAGCGCGGACGTATAGAGGAGCGCTTTGAAGGCCGATCCCGGCTGCCGCTCGGCGAAGGCGCGGTTGTAGGGGCTCGTCGCGAAGTCGCGGCCGCCCACCATCGCCCGGATGGCGCCGGTCTGCGGATCGAGGGCGACGAGGGCCGCCTGCAGCGGCCGGTCTTTGGGCAGGGTGGTCGCCACCGCGCGCTCTGCCGCCTGTTGCAGCAGCGGATCGAGCGTGGTGGTGATATGGATGCCACCTTGATAAAGGGCGTCGGGGGACAGATGAAGCCGCTGTTCCACCTCCCGGACGACGGTGGTCGTAAAGTAGGGCGCCTGCACCACGGGCGGATGGACGGTCGCCAAGTGCAACGGGGCATGGTAGGCCGCATCCGCCTCCGCCTGGGTGAGGTAGCCTGCGGCCACCATCCGCTGCAGCACCACGCGTTGCCGCGCTTTCGCCTGGGCGAAGTGGGTGAGCGGGGAATAGAACGCAGGGCCTTTCGGCAGGCCGGCGAGCAGGGCGCATTCCGGCAAAGAGAGCGCCTGCACGGGCTTGTTGAAATAGAGGAGGCTCGCCGCTTGCACACCGTACGCGCCGTGGCCGTAGTAGACGGTATTGAGATACTGTTCGAGGATGGTGCGCTTGCTCTCGTGCAGTTCGAGCTGCATGGCGTACAGCGCCTCTTTCACTTTGCGCCACAGGGTGCGGTCCTGGCTGAGGTACAGGTTCTTCGCCAACTGCTGCGTGATGGTCGATCCGCCCTGAACCACGCGGCCGCGCGACACGTCCACCCAGAGGGCGCGCAGCATGGCGAGCGGGTTGAAGGCGTGGTGGTGGTAAAACTGCGCGTCCTCCACCGCGATGGTGGCTTCCTGCAACCAGCGCGGGATGACTTCGAGCGGTACGCGTTCGGCCCGAATGCCCTTCGGTGTCCAGACGGCGAGCGTTGTGCCGTCGGCCGCGTCCATCTCCGTGGGGTCGAGCAGGCTCTCGTCCGGCAGCGGCAGCAGCCGCAGCGCGACGAGCAACAGGGTCATGCTGCAAAATCCCCCCAAAAGCGGCAGCACGGCCGCCTTGAGCCACAGCGGCAGCTGCCGCCACCAGCGGCGCCAACCTGCAGGTGCCGGGACAGGATTGCTGAAGGAAGGTTGGGGGGAGCGCATGAGCCACCTCCACGGTCACAGCCATCGCCAGCAGTATTGGCTGCATTCGTCCAATTGATCCGATACATTCCAGGTGGCGTTAGTTTGCGAAGAGGCGGCGCGGTTTATGCGCAGGTTCAAGCCTTCTGGGCGGGGATATGTGGACGGAATGAACCAGACCGTGTTAGAATAACACTGGAAAGTGCAGGAGGGTTAACCCCTCCTGCGTGGGTGTCGGAATCCCGCCGTATGGTTGGCGCCTCGGCGGGATTCGCCATGCATGGCCCGGATGATGTCTGCGATGCCATAGGACACATGTGCTAAGCCCCGCAGTACCAACCAGACCGCTATGGCAGCCTCAATCAGCCCGCACAACCCACCACCCCCCTTCATCCGAGAGGTGTGGAGGAGGTTCACCCTCCCAACGGCTGTTATATCATGAAAGATGAGGATTATCCATAGTTTTCCCAGCTTAAATGCGTGAGTGAATTGAACTGAACAACCCCAAAGAGTGCCGTCGACCGTCAGATGAGACGGCAATTCCATGTGCAGGGATCCTTCTGCAGTGGTTCAGCCGGTTTCCTGGTATAATACGACTGCGTTGTGGCCGTGACGGGCGGCTTTTCGGAGAGTGCCAACCGAGCGAGAGGCGCACATGCGCGCCAAGCCGTGATGAACCATGTGCCCCAAAGCGAGGCGCACGGACAGCGGTCGGAGGTGGGAACGAGTGGCCAACATGGAGCTATGGTTCACCGAGTTGCAAAATGAGAATTTGTCCATTGGCCTGCGCATCCGGCGCACCCTGCACAGCGAGCAAACCCCGTATCAAGGGCTCGACGTCGTGGAGACGGTGCAATACGGGCGGATGCTTGTGCTCGACGGGTGCATCATGACCACGGAACAGGACGAGTTCGTGTATCACGAAATGATGGCGCACGTGCCGCTGCACACCCACCCGAATCCGAAACGGGTGTTGGTGGTGGGCGGCGGCGACGGCGGCGTCATCCGCGAGGTCATCAAACACCCATCGGTCGAAAAGGCGGTTTTGGCCGAGATTGACGGGCGCGTCATCGAGATCGCGAAGGAATATTTCCCGGGGATTGCCGCGGGCTTTGGCGATCCGCGCGTCGAGATCCAGGTGACGGACGGCATCCGGTACGTGCAGGAGCATCCGGGCGAGTTCGACGTCATCCTCGTCGATTCGACCGACCCTGTGGGCCCGGCGGTCGGCTTGTTCGCCAAGGAGTTCTATCAAGCGGTGTACCGGGCGCTGAAGGAAGACGGATTGTTCGCGGCGCAGACCGAGTCGCCGTTTGTCAACCAGGACCTCATCGCGCGGGTGTTCGCTGACGTGCGCGACGTGTTCCCGCAGACCCATCTGTACTTGGCGTACGTGCCCACGTATCCGACCGGCATGTGGAGCTTCACCCTCGGCAGCAAGCGCTACAACCCGCTGGAGCCGCAGCCGTGCCGTGTCCGCGGGACGAAGTATTACACCACGGAGGTGCACCGCGCCGCTTTCGTGTTGCCGCCGTTTGTGCAGGAGGTCATCGCCGGATGACCCAGGGTCAGGCGTCCCCGCCCGTGTTCAATCCTGCGTACAGCGGCAACGTGTTCATCGGTGCGACGCAAGACTTTGCCGCGGCGCAGGCGGTCATCTACGGGATGCCGATGGACTGGACGGTGTCGTTCCGGGCCGGCACGCGGCTCGGGCCGGCGCGCATCCGGGAGGTTTCGGTCGGGCTGGAGGAGTACAGCCCGTACTTGGACCGTGACCTCTCGGAGATCCGGTACTTTGATGCCGGCGACGTGCCGCTGCCGTTCGGCAACCCGGAGAAGAGTGTCGGGGCCTTGCACCGTTATGCGTCCACACTGTTCGCCGCCGGCAAGCTTCCGTTTGGACTGGGCGGGGAGCACCTCGCGTCACTGGGCCCCATCCTGGCGGCGGCAGACGCCTACCCGGACCTGCGCGTCCTTCACATCGACGCGCACACGGACCTGCGCGAAGACTACGAGGGCGAGCGGCTGTCGCACGCGACCGTCATCCGCCGGGTATGCGAGCGGATTGGGCCGGAGCGGGTGTACCAGTTCGGCATCCGTTCCGGGACGCGCGAGGAGTTTTCCTGGGCACGCGCCAATACCCGCTTTTTCCCGTTCGCGCTCTTCGATCCGCTGCGCCAAGTCCTCGGCGAATTGCGCGGCCACCCGGTCTACGTCACCTGGGATATCGATGTGTTCGATCCCGCCTTCGCCCCGGGGACGGGCACGGCGGAGCACGGCGGGATTTCCCCGCAGGAGGCGTTCGCCGCCATCGGGTTGCTGCGCGAGTTGCGCGTCGTCGGCCTCGATTTGGTCGAGGTCTCGCCGCAGATCGATCCGAGCGAGCTCTCGCAGATCCTGGCGGCGAAATTGGTGCGGGAGCTGCTCTTGGCTTGTGTGCGGTGATGAACGCATGGCGTGGCACTCCGGAGGCATGGCGTCGCACACCGGTGCAGATCCAGGTACAGGTGCAGGCCGGGTCATGCCGGTGCGGGTGAGCTGGCTGCGCGAGGAGCGGGGGCCCGACGGTGAATACGTCGAAGCCGCGCGCGGCCATCCGGTCGCCGGTGTCTGGCGGGAAATGGGCTCCGTCCATGTCCTCCATTATGAAGAGCAGGTGGTGGAGGGGGATGGTGCCCAGTCGGTGCGCACCGTGCTGCGGTTGGAGCCCTTGCGCGCAGCCCTCGTGCGTTACGGCGATGTGGCCTGGCAACACACGTTTGAGGCGGGCAAGCAGCACGCTTCCCTGATGAGGGTCGGCCCGCTCACGCTGCGCACCGCCATCGCGACCAAGCGGCTTGAGATGCACGTCACGCCGCGCGGCGGCAGGGTGGAAGTGGAGTACGACCTGGCGCTTGGAGAAAGCCGTGAGCCAGAGGACGCTGTACACCAGTCGGTCCGCGTCACCGTCTGGTTCACCGTCGAGGAACGAGAGACGGCACAGCCAGGCGCGAGCGGTCCGGGCTGAGGAGGGGAGCGGCGTTGCGCAAGCGCAAGCAGACCCATCCGGAACTGGCCAGGCTGATGGAACGGATGCGGGAAGAGGTGGCACGGGAAGTCGGCTTGGACGAGGTGTACGAGGGCTACTTCGGTGAGGCGACCACCGCCCAGTGCGGGCGGTTCGGCCACCTGTTGCGGCTGAGAGCCGAGGCGCTGTTGGTACAAACCGATGCCGGTGCAACAGGCGGTGCAACCGGCGCAGACGGCAACGGACAGCGTGCAAAGCGCGGTGCCGCCCCTCCGGACAGCGCGGAAGCCGACCTCTGAGTTATTCACCACTTCCAGGAGGACCAGGTTGTCGCCGGGCGGTTCATGAAGGGCGTATGAGGGGGCCAACATGGGTGAGCAGGATCACGAATCTCTTTTCCATACCAGGCTACCGTGTGCTTGTGGCGTGCATGCTGCTCATTGGCACAGGGTTTTCCGTCACGTCCCCGTATCTGCCGCTGTACTGCACAGAGAGCCTCGGCATGACCGCCGCCGCGTTCGGCTTGTTCATGGCGGTGACGCGGATCAGCGGCGTGGTGGCCAACTCGCTCATCGCCAAACGCTCCGACCGTGGCCTGAATCGCAAAGGGTTGATTGTGGCCGCGGCGTTTTCATCGGCACTGGGGTTTGCCTCGTATTTGGCCTTCCGTCAATACGGGGCGTTGTTGGTGACCGTGAGCATCTTGAACGGGTTCGGGGCCGCCGTCATCCCGCAGATGTATGCGTACACGCATGAAGCCATCCAGGCCAGCAACACGGAAGACCGTACGTTCGCCATGTCCGCGTTGCGGTCGTTGTTCTCACTCGGTTTCATGCTGGGGCCGTTGGCGGGTACCTTGGTGTTGGGTTTGGCGGGCTATCCCGGCCTGTTTTTGAGCACGTCCTTCATGTATGTGCTCGTCGCGCTCTCGGTGCTCCTGTTTTTACCGAATCCAAATCAGGTATCCCGTCGAACACAGGCACCGCAGCACCGGGGAGCCGCGCCATCTATCCGCAGCTGGCACATCCTCTGGCCGGTCATCGCGTGCACCTTGCTGTTTACGGTCAACTTCGTGAACGCCATCAACACACCGTTGTTGATCGTCCATGTGTTGCACGGCACGCATACGGACGTGGGCCTGGTGGTCAGTGTCTGCGCCGGCTTGGAAATTCCGTTCATGCTCTGGCTCGGGGCCTTGGGCAGGAAGGTATCGAATCATGTCTTCATCATGGCGAGCGGTCTGTTGGCGATGATGTATTTTGCCGTGCTTGCGATCGCGACGCGTCCGTGGGAAGTGCTCGTGGCGCAACTTCTGCAAGCCGCGTTTGTGGCGATGCTCATGGGCAACGGCATCAGCTATTTTACCGGGCTTCTGCCTGAATCGCCCGGGGTCGCCACTTCGCTCTATTCGAACAGCTCCACCATCGGCGGGCTGTTGGGCAACTTGGGCGGCGGCATCCTGGGCCAGATGATGGGCTTTCGTCACGCCAACTGGGTTTGTTTCGCAGTCGCGTTGGTGGCGTTCGCCATCTTATGGCGGTGCCAACCGGGTAAATCCCAGGAAGACAGCGGTGCCAGGAACGCCGGTGGCGTCTCGCCCTTGGCGAGGCCCGGGCGGTAGTACACGGCCAGCAAACACGGTTCCTGCACCGGCGGCTCGTCGGGACGCGACGGGTCGAACCGGTACGGCAGCAACTCGAACAGGACGTGTTTCTCCAGGTCCTGCTCCGTCAACCCGAGTGCGGCGAATGCCGGGCCGAACAGGCGCTCGGGATCGCGCAAGGCCAAGCGCGCCACCTCGGCGCGCCCGTGCTTGTCCAGGCGCTTCTCCCACCAGATGTTGTGCGGGCGCGTCCGGTACGCGCGCAAAAAGTCGTAGATGAGCAGTGCCTCCGCCAACTCCGCCGCCTGCGGACCGCAGTGGTCGCGGACAAACGCGAGCAAGCGCCGGCCCAAGTCCTCCACCTGATGCCCGATGCGCTGCCATCCTTGCGCCTCCCAGTACGCGCCGAACGCCTGGAAGAAGTCGAACCCGCTGCGGAACACGTGCCGCACGAGGAACCGGACGGTGGTCCGCCACTTGCCGTCGTTCCAGTACTTGTCGAGCACGTCCTCCACCTGCTTGATGGCGAGCAAATCCTGGAACGACAGCACGCGGTTGCAGAGCACCTCGTACGGCGCGCGGTCCATGAAGACATACCCGTAGCGGGCCGCTTGTTCCCGCAATCCGGTGCCGCGCAGCAGTTTGAGAAACCCCAGTTGCAACTCCTCCGGCTCCAAGGCGAACACGTCGTCGAACGTCTTGCGGAACGAGGCGTAGTCTTCCTCCGGCAACCCGGCGATGAGGTCGAGGTGCAGCGTGATGTTGCCCGCCTGCTTCAGCGCGCGGATGTTCTCCGCCAGGCGGGCGAAGTTCTGGCGCCGGCGCACCAAAGTGTTGGTCAGGTCGTTGGTGGACTGCACGCCAATTTCGAATCGGAACTTGCCTTTCGGCACCCGCTCGGTGAGAAAGCGCACCACCTCCGGGTGCAGGATGTCGCCCGTGATCTCGAACTGAAACACCGTGTCGCCACCGTGATCGATCAAAAATTGAAACAGTGCCATGGCGTACGAACGTTTCAAGTTGAACGTGCGGTCGACGAACTTGATGGTGCGCACGCCTGCGCGGATGAGGCGCAAGAGGTCTTCTTGCACGCGTTCCAGCGGGAAGTAGCGTACGCCCTGCTCGATGGAGGACAGGCAGAACTGGCAGGAGAACGGGCAGCCCCGGCTGGTTTCAAAGTACACAATCCGGTTGACGAGCGACCGGATGTCCGCCTCGTCTTGATAGGGGCTCGGGATGAGGGCGAGATCGACCTTTTCCCGCGGCGGGTTGATGCGCACAAAGCCGCCGTCGCGGTATGCCATCCCGGGCACGCGCGCGAAATCTCCCTTGCCTGCCAACTCGGTCAGCAGGTGGTGAAACGTCGCCTCTCCCTCGCCGTAGACGAGAAAGTCCACCTCCGGCAGGCGCTCCATCCAATCCCGGATGTCGTACGACACCTCGGGTCCGCCCACGACGATGCGCACCTGCGGCAACACCTGTTTGAGCATGCGGATGACCGGGATGGTCTCCTCGACGTTCCAGATATAAATGGAAAACGCAGCCACATCCGGCCGGCGGCGGTAGAGGTCGGCGACGATGGCGAGCGGCGGGTCCTTGATGGTATATTCGCACAAAGAGATGTTCGGGAAATCCCGCTCCGCATACGCGCGCAGGTACCGCAAGGCCAACGAGGAATGGATGTACTTGGCGTTGAGGGTGGCCAACACGATGTTCATCGCCATCCGCCCTTTCGCAGGCATGGTGCGGCGGCCCGCGGCGCCTGGGTCGCGACCGCGACTCGGCGCAGCCGCATCCCGCCGCCGCAACGCGGTGGACTGGCTCGGCTACTCCGTCTCCATTTTGGCATGCCGGCTGGGCGGAAGCCAACTTGCTACAGGGGGCAGAACGCATGCAAGCGACCATCTTCGGCAGTCTCATCACGCTGGTCCAAGGGGACATCACGGAGCAGGACGTGGACGCCATTGTCAATGCGGCGAACAAAACCTTGCTCGGCGGCGGAGGCGTGGACGGTGCCATCCACCGGGCGGCCGGGCCGGAGTTGCTGGCTGAGTGCCGGCGCATCCGGGAGGAGGTGCTCGGCGGGCGCTATCTGGAGACGGCGCAACCGGTGCTGACGAAGGGGTACCGGCTCAAGGCGCGCCACGTCATCCACGTCGTGGGCCCCATCTGCGGTGTGGACCCGGATCCGCCGCGCCTTTTGGCCGCCGCCTACCGCAACTCGCTGCAGCTGGCGGCGGCAAAAGGGCTTAGGACCATCGCCTTCCCTTCCATCAGCACCGGCGCGTTCGGCTGCGACATCCAGTGGGCGTCCCGGGTGGCGGTGGACGCCGTGATCGCGTACTTGCAAGCCAACCCGGGCGCCCTGGCCGAGGTCCGGCTGGTTCAATACACCGCGGCCGATCACGCCGTCTACCGGGCAGCGCTCGCGGCGTGCCTCTCCGCCCGTGGCACCGCCGGCCATCAAGCTGGCGCAGGCGAGCAGAGCCGGGCGGGCGGCGAGGCGGAAGCGACGGGGCGTGACGTCACTTGACGACCAGCACGGGCTGCTTCGCGCGGTGGACGACCCCGTTGCTCACGCTGCCGAGCAGCAGCCGGTCCACCGCGGTGCGGCCGTGGCTGCCGACGACGATGAGGTCGGCGCCAATCTCACTCGCCACCGCGCAGATGGTCGGCGCCGGTTGGCCAATCTCGGTGCGGTACTCGAAGCGGCTGGCGAAATCGGTGAACGCGCGCTCCGCCTCTTGGCCAATCTCGCGTGCCAATTGCTCCTCCGCGTCGGTGGCGGCGGTCTGGGCGAAGCCGAGTCCGTCGCCCAGGTAAATGGGGCGGATGACATGCAGCACCACCACGCGGGCCTCCGGGTAGCGGGTCAACAGGTCGAGCGTCACGCGTTGCGCCTTCTCGGAACACTCGGAACCGTCGGTGGCAAACAAAATGGTGCGCATCGAAACGCCTCCCTCGGTCAGGATGAAGTGCCATCGCGTACGTCTTTGGCCGCGGCGGGCTACGGATGGTTCTGACACCCAGTGGGACTGGGGCGGATGGGACTGAACGGGAATTTCCGAGCTGGTGGACGAGCTGGACGAGCTGGACGTGTTGACCCGGCCGTTCGGGCCGGGCCAACACCTGGGATGAAGCGTCGGGCCACCCGTCTTACGCCGGCATTTTCGGCTTGCGCGCGGGCAGTTCAGCTTCCGCCTGCGCCATGTGCAACCACTTACGGTACAGGCGCCGCACATACGGGAGCACGAAGTAGTCCAGGCCGTAGTATCCGGCGTTCGCACCAGCCACCAGGAGCAGCACCTGCCAGATGACCATGTTCGGGTTGGTGCTGGTCGTCCCGGCGAGCAGGTACGACATGTTCATCACCACACCGGCCAGCGCGGCGAAGGTGGTGAAGCAACCGAGGATGAGTCCGATGCCGACGAGCAGTTCACCGTAGCTGACCAGGTAGCTGAACAGTTTCGCGTTCGGCAGGGCGACGTTGCGGATGAATCCTCCGTACCACCCTTGCACCGCCGGATGGGCGCCGCCGGTGAGCGTCAGTGCGTGTTGCAGGAACCCGCTGACCGCCACACCCGCCTTGGCTCCCGTCCACACCGGTGAGCCAATCTTTTCCGTCGCGGCCTGGATCCATTCTACACCAATCCAAATGCGCAGCACAGTCAACAACCAACGCGCCACCACGCTGTTGCGCAACCATTGGACCATGACTGGTCGCCTCCTTGTTCGCCCTGGCGGATGGCCTTGGGCCTTGTTGCATCTTCATTTTCCAACGCGCGGCCTTTGGCGGCGAGACCCATTGCGATGGTTTTGCGTGCCCGGTTGGATTCGTCCGCACCGGCGAGCAGGACTGGGTGCCGATGGTCCAATCGGATCAGGTGATCGCCCGTTGCACTAAATGTATTAAGTGATATAATACATAAAACACAGGGGGCGAGGCCGTGAAGGAGATCCATGTCGGCAGCATGCGGTTCTCGCTGGACCCCGGCCAGCCGCTGTACGAACAGGTGTTGGCCCACATCCGCAGCGCCGTTGCGCGCGGCGAGTTGCCGCTCGGCGCCCGCCTGCCTTCCGTGCGCGAACTGGCGCAGGCGCTGCAGATCAACCCCAACACGGTCATGCGCGCGTACCGCGAGCTGGAGCGCGAAGGCCTGGCCGAGAGCCACGGCAGCCAGGGCACGTACATCACCCGCGACGCGGGCCGCGTGGAAGCCGTGCGGCGGGATCTGGCGGCAGCGGCGGTGGCGGCGTTCCTCGCGGAGATGGAGCGCCTCGGCTTTACGCTGCCGGACGTCGTGCGTATGCTGCAGGAGAGGAGCGACGCAGACACGCCATGACTTGGGAACCTGAGCAAAACGGAGCCTGTTATGCGGTGACAGCCCAGGATTTGTCCAAGCGGTACGGACGGCGGACAGCCCTTGACCGGTTCACCGTTCACATCCCCTTCGGTTGCATCGCGGGCGTCCTCGGCCCCAACGGCTCCGGCAAGTCCACGTTTTTTCGCACCCTGGCCGGCCTGGTTCGGCCTGACGCCGGCGAGGTGCGTGTGCTGGGCGAGACGCCCGGGTGGCAGGCCATGCGCCGCATCGCGTACCTGCCGGATCGCGCCCGGTGGTATGCGGGACACCGGGTGGAAGACGCGCTGCGCTGGGCTGCCCGCTTGTGGCCGGGGTTTGCGCGGGATGTGGCAGAGGAGTTGCTGGTGCGGATGGACCTGGAACCCGCCATGGATGTCAGTGGCATGTCGCGCGGCGAAGAGGCGCGGTTGATGCTCGCATTGTGCCTGGCGCGCCAGGTGCCGCTGTACATCCTCGATGAGCCGTTCACCGGGATCGACATCCTGTCGCGTGAGCGGATATTGTCCGCGCTCATCGAGATGGCCAGCCGGCGGGAGATGACGGTGCTTTTGTCCACGCATGAGATTGGCGAGGTGGAGGGCGTCTTGGACTACGCCGTGTTTGTGCGCGGCGGGCGGGTGGTGCTTGCCGGCGCGGCGGAGGACATCCGGGCGGATCAAGGCTCGATGGTGGACGTGTACCGGCGGTTGTTCGCTGAAAGGGGGCGGCGCCATGACGGGCCCGACGTTCGTTGACCTATGGCAGGCCGAGTGGTTGAACCTGGGGCGGCGTTGGCTGCACCACTGGCGCGTGCTGGCGCTGTGCGCCGGCTTGGTGGCCCTGTTGTTGGCGGCGGAAGGCTGGTTGGGGGGCCGATTGGGCGGGCCGTCGTTTCTGCTCTACATGCTGCCGTTTGCCACCACGGTCATCACCTTCGGTTTGGTGCACAGGGAGTGGTCGAACCACACAGCCGGTTGGTGGCTGACGCTGCCGGTGCCGCGCTCCTGGCTGCTCGGAGTGAAGTGGTTGTGCGGGGTCACGGTGGCCTTGTTGTTATACGCCTTGTTCTGGCTGGTGGCCGGCGTTTGGTGGCTTGCGGTGGCCGCGTCCGGACCGGAACATGCGGATGCCACTGTCCGGCAGGTATGGGAGAGTTTCCTCATCTGCGCCAGCTATACGCCGTTGTTGGTATCCTGGGGCCTGCTTCTCGGCGTCACCACGCACGGGCGGTGGTGGTTGGCGAAGCCGTTGCTGTGGGCATGTTACGGTTTGCTTGGCGACACGGCGATTTGGCTCACCATCGCGGTGCAACATGCGGCTGCACAGGAGCCGGCGTGGGTTCACGTGCTGATCACCGGGCTGCCCGTTTGGTTGGCCCTGACCTGGTTGGCGGCCGCGGCCGTGTTTGGGGTTTCGGTGCGCATCATGGCGGCGGGTGTCAGTGATGGCGCAACGAGATGAAACGGTTGTCATGGCGGGAGGGAAAAGGTGGATGACGCAAACGGCACGCAGTGCAAAGACGGCGGCCGGCGAGCCGGCGGTGGCGGTGGAAGGTCTGAAGGTTTTGTACGGAGAGCGGGTGGCGCTCGCCGGTGTCTCGTTCGAGGTTCCGGCCGGCACGTGCTTCGGCCTGCTCGGGCCCAACGGCGCAGGCAAGTCCACCACCATGAAGGTGTTGTGCGGGCTGGTGCGGCCACAGGCGGGCTGGGTCCGCCTGTTCGGGCGCGAGGTGTCAGGCGGGCACGCGGACGCGGGCCGCATCGGCTATGTCCCGCAGGCCATCACGTTGTATGACAAGTTGACCGCGCAAGAGAACCTGGCGCTGTTCGGCAGGTTGTCCGGGCTGCGGGGCGCGGCGCTCGCCGCCCGCATGGAGACGGTGCTCACCCAAGTGGGGCTCGCCGACCGCGCCCGGGAACCGGTCGCGCGCTTCTCCGGCGGCATGAAGCGGCGGTTGAACATCGCGGCCGCCCTGTTGCACGAGCCGGAGCTGGTCATCATGGATGAACCGACGGTGGGCGTGGATCCCCAGTCGCGCTATCACATCTTCAACTTGGTGCGCGAGATGAAAACCCGCGGCGTGACCGTCATCTACTGCACGCACTACATGGAGGAGGCCGAGGCGCTGTGCGACCACATCGCCATCCTCGATCACGGCGCGGTCATTGCCCGTGGTCCGCTCAGCGCGGTGCTGCGCGAGCACGCGGAGCCTGCGGTGTATCTGGAACTGGATGAGCCAGGGTACCCGGAGGCTCCTGCGGGGGTGACGCCGCCGGTGGTGACCGGTGCGTCTCCGCCTCAGCCGGACGGGGACGGGTGGTTGTACAGGCTGACTGCCGGCCACGACGCATTGGCGGTGTTGGAAGCAGTGGCCGGGGCTTGCCGTGGACAAGGGCTGCGCGTGCGGCGGCTGGAAGTGGTGCGTCCCGCCTTGGAGCGGGTGTTCTTAAAGCTCACCGGGACGTCGCTGCGCGACGAAGCGTAAAGGGAGGCGGTCAGGATGGCGGTATGGACGTTGACGCGCAAGGAGTGGTTGCTGCTCCTGCGCGAACGGGGCGTGGTATTCTGGTTGTTGGTCTTGCCCATGGTCTTCATCCTGGTGTTTGGCGCGGTCTTCAGTCACCTGTCCGGCACGGGCATCACGGTGCCGTACGTCAATCTCGACGGGACGAAGGCGGCGCAGGCGTTTCTGGACGCGGTGAAAAAGACCGGGGGCCTGACGCTCTCCCAAGAACCGGCGTCCGCCTTGGCGGACCAGAAGGCGCGTGTGGCTGCCGGCAGACAGTCGCTCTTGCTCGTGGTGCCGCAAGGCTTCGGCCGGGCGTTGGCGCATGGCACAGCCAAGGTGGCGTTGTACCGGGCGGCGGGATCGGATCAAAGCACAGGGCCGGTGTTGGCGGCGGTGGAACAGGCGGCCAACACGTACCGCATGCAGGCCGTGGCCAAGACGCTGGCTGCACATGGGTTGCCGATGCCGGCCGTGGCCAAGGTGCTGGCCGGGCCGGTACGGGTGGAGGACGTCGAGGTGAACGCGCAGACGTACGACGCGTTGGCGCAAATCGTTCCAGGGTATACCGTGATGTTCGCGTTTTACACCATCATCAGCATCGTGCGCCGCTTTCATCTCGATAAAGACCTGGGGATGACGGCGCGCCTGATGACCACCCGGCTGCGGCCGTGGCAGTACCTGGCCGGGGCCTGGCTTCCGTACGGCATGGCAGTGTGTGTTCAGTGCGCGGTGTTACTGGCGTTTGGGCGGTTGTTGTACGGCGTGCACCTGGGGGATGTGTTGGCCATCGCGGTGCTCGTGGCGGCAGTGGCGCTGTGCGTGACCAGCATGGGACTGGCGGTGGCGGTGTGGGTGAAGAGCGAGAATCAAGGCAACGCTTGGACGCAGCTGTTCGCCCTCGGCGGCGCGATGGTCGGCGGCTTGTGGTTCCCCATCGACATGATGCCGCACACCATCCAAATCATCGGCCACTTGACACCACAGTATTGGGCGCAACAGGGCATGCAGACGGTGATGTTGCGCGCAGGGCACGTGGCGGCCATATGGCAGAACGTGGCTGTGCTCGCCGCGTTTTCCGCCGCCGCGTTTGCGCTGGCGGCGTGGCGCTTTCCGCGGTTCTTGCGGGGGGCCGTCAGCGGATAAGCCGGCCCATCCCCGCGGCGGGTGCGCGCGGCGCACGGAGGAGGGGCGCACGGAGGCAGGTTGGGTATGCACCTGGACGTACGCAGAATATCCCCGGACGAACTCGACACCTTCTGTGCCATCCTGAGCGAAGCCGCTGCGTGGCTGGCACAGGCGGGGATGCCGATGTGGACCGCAGAACAGGTGTCGCCGGCGGGGGTATGGGCGGAATACCACGACGCCGAGCTCTTTTTGGGTTTTGTCGATGGGGTCGCGGCAGCCACCATCATCGTGCAGGAAGAGGATCCGGTCTTCTGGCCGGAGGCGGCGCCCGGTACGTCGCTGTTTGTCCACAAGTTGAGCGTACGGCGGGCGTACGCCAAGCAGGGCGTATCGCAGGCGATGCTGGCGTGGGCAGGTGAAGAAGCCATCCGGAGGGGCAAGGCGTACCTGCGGCTCGACTGCGCTGCGGAGCGGAGCAAGCTGCGCACGTTCTACGAGTCGCTCGGCTTTGTCCTGGTCCGCGAACAAGTCATGTTCGGGCAGTATCCAACGGCGTTCTACGAACGGCGGCTGATCACGCCGCGGCTCAAATCTTGAACCGGCCAACGTGCGGCGAAAGGAGAGGAGGGACGGCGCCGCCGGGATGAAACCGGCGGCGCTCGGCGCGGATGCACACCAACGTACGGATGCCGGATGGGGCGTACGCGTGGGCGGACGCCTGCCGTGACATGTTGACGCACAACATCCTGCCGTTTTGGCTGCGCTTTGCACGGGATGCGGCACAGGGCGGATGCCACGGCGCGGTCGGCCCGAGCGGCGATCCGCTCGCGGGCGCGCCGCGATCGCTCGTCATCTGCGCCCACATCCTGTGGACGGTTTCGGCAAGCGCGCGGATGCTGGGCCCGCTTTGTGCGCCGGATGACGGCACGGCGGCACAGTGGCACAGTGGCACATCCTGGTGTGGACCCCGCCGACGAGCCGGGCAGGGCGGTGCGCGGTGCCGCGGACTGGGCTGCGGACAGGGTGGCAGAAAGGGCCGCGGATTCGACTGCGGATTGGGCGGCGGTTCTCGCGGCGTACCGCGACATGGCCGACGCGGCGTACGTGGTGCTGCAGCCGGACTTCTTCGACGCGGAGCACGGCGGGTACTTCTGGTCGCTCGACGCGCAGGACCAGCCCTTGGCTTCACTTACTTCCTTCAATGGGGCCGCAGACTTCGTCCGCGGATCAACTTTCGTTCAACAGCCAACTCAACTGGTCCTTCGCGCTTCAATGGGGCCGCAGACTTCGTCCGCGGATCAACACGAAGAGCACTACGTAGGCACTATCACCACACGAGGCTTCAATGGGGCCGCAGATTTCGTCCGCGGATCAACGAGGTGTTCATCGCTGATGAGAGGTCACGTAACAAAGCTTCAATGGGGCCGCAGACTTCGTCCGCGGATCAACGGAAATACGCAGATGGGAGGCTGCGGAAAATGGAGCTTCAATGGGGCCGCAGACTTCGTCCGCGGATCAACGCGGAATCCCATTCGCCCGCTTGACACCATTGGATGCTTCAATGGGGCCGCAGACTTCGTCCGCGGATCAACGTCGCCCGTGCACACATGGTACTGGTGCGTGGAGACAGTGCTTCAATGGGGCCGCAGACTTCGTCCGCGGATCAACCTTGAGCACACCACCCGGCATGCTCCCGTTTCCGAAGCTTCAATGGGGCCGCAGACTTCGTCCGCGGATCAACGCAGTAAGCGGTCATGGAGGACGTTCCGCCGGGGGCGGGCTTCAATGGGGCCGCAGACTTCGTCCGCGGATCAACGCAGGCGCAAGAACGGCTCCGGGCCGGCCCGCTGTGGGCTTCAATGGGGCCGCAGACTTCGTCCGCGGATCAACTTGCGGCCGTGTCATTGTTACGCGTTCCGACAGCCTTGCTTCAATGGGGCCGCAGACTTCGTCCGCGGATCAACGAGGTAATGGTCAGCGTGCTTGTATGTGTGGCCTGCAGGCTTCAATGGGGCCGCAGACTTCGTCCGCGGATCAACCAACGCAAAATCGACAACTGGATTGACGCCATTGGCGCTTCAATGGGGCCGCAGACTTCGTCCGCGGATCAACACGTCGGGGCGTTCTGCCATGCGGGGCTCTGGAAGCTTCAATGGGGCCGCAGACTTCGTCCGCGGATCAACGAATCTGATGAGAGGTGACCTGTACATGGCAAACATCAACGCTTCAATGGGGCCGCAGACTTCGTCCGCGGATCAACGGCAGCCTGCGCGAGCGGGGCGCGGAGGCCGTTGGGGCTTCAATGGGGCCGCAGACTTCGTCCGCGGATCAACACGGAGATGTACGACCGCTTTTTCCATGACGTGTACGCTTCAATGGGGCCGCAGACTTCGTCCGCGGATCAACGTCTTGTGGTTCGGAAACAAACCGATTCCCGTCGTAAGCTTCAATGGGGCCGCAGACTTCGTCCGCGGATCAACTTACGCTGTTAGTAAATGGTATGATACCGAAAATCGCTTCAATGGGGCCGCAGACTTCGTCCGCGGATCAACCCGTCCTCCGGCGGCTCGACATACCACTTCGTGCTGCGCTTCAATGGGGCCGCAGACTTCGTCCGCGGATCAACTCGACCGCATCCGCGGTGTGACCGTGACGGTGCATCCGCTTCAATGGGGCCGCAGACTTCGTCCGCGGATCAACTCCCGGAGATTGCTATCGCGGAGAAGGCTCTGAAGGCTTCAATGGGGCCGCAGACTTCGTCCGCGGATCAACGACCTGACGGGCGTCGGTGTCATCACACCAGGGCCGGCTTCAATGGGGCCGCAGACTTCGTCCGCGGATCAACTGGCTAAGCTGACGACCGAATGGGCTGAGTGGTACGAGCTTCAATGGGGCCGCAGACTTCGTCCGCGGATCAACCGGCGTCCGGCGGCAGCGAAGTACGATCCAATGCCAGCTTCAATGGGGCCGCAGACTTCGTCCGCGGATCAACCAAATCTCAGAGTTGTAACCCAACAAGTCAATGTGCGCTTCAATGGGGCCGCAGACTTCGTCCGCGGATCAACTCTTCCCGAGCCACCCCAGTCATGACGCGGAATCTCAGCCGATTTCCGCGAACCCCTCAAGAATACATGCACCTCAACCGTTGCAGACGCCCTCATTGTAGCCGCTCCGAAGCAAAAAATCCAGATATCATGCGGGTTTCCAGGAATGCGCGAAACCCCCGGTATTTCGCCGTCACACAGGGTTCGCGCAAAGCTGCGTAGTTTGAAAGCCGTCTTCCTTTATGCCGTAATTCTCCCGCGGTCTGGATCATCCCATGCCCCAAAATGTCACGCCGCTCAGCCATTACCCAGCAGCAAATCACTTCATCGTAAACTTTGCTGCCCATTCCTAACCTACAGCACCACGTACGTCGACAGGCTGCCGAACAGGATTGACGATCACGGATTGCTGTGCTCACATCGTGGATGCCGAACGCTTTTCTAGTACGCTGGTTCTAATTCGCTGGCGTTCGGTTCATGACGGCAGATCCGACACAACTTACCATGCCTTTTGTCTACCCCGACGGATTGAGGTCTTCTGAAAGTTTATGTTATACTTAAGTCAGGTTTGTTCGATCCCAAAACGAACACACCAAAACGAACACGACAAACGAACATCGCAGGTCGCTGCGGGGGCACGGGCCGAGAGGGGACCTGAGGGGCCGGCGGCGTCTCCGCGGTGGCTGGGAAGGAGCGGGTGGTGTGCGGCCGGTCAAGATTGTGGTCATCGGCGCCGGCAGTGTTTCGTTCGGTCCAGGTTCTCTCCGTGATGCGATGCAGATGCCGGAGTTGCGGGGCAGCCAACTGATATTGGTGGATGTGGACGAGACCAACCTTGAACTGATGACCAGGCTCGCCCGGCGCATGAACGACGAGGCGGGCACGGGGCTCATCATCGAGGGGACCACCGACCGCCGGCGCGCCCTGCCGGAGGCCGACTTTGTCATCACGTCCGTCGCGGTGCGCCGGGATGAACTGTGGCGTCTCGACTGGGAGATTCCGCGCCGGCACGGCATTCGCCAGGTGCTCGGCGAGAACGGCGGCCCGGGCGGGTTATCGCACGCCCTGCGCAACATTCCCATCATCCTCGACATCTGCCGCGACATGGAGGAATTGTGCCCGAACGCATACCTCATCAACTTTTCAAACCCGGAGAGCCGCATCTGCATGGCGGTCAGCAAGTACACGTCCATCCGCACCGTCGGGTTGTGCCACGGCGTGTTCATGGGCCGGGACAGGGTGGCGGAAATCCTGGGACGGCGCGGGGAGGACTTGGACGTCAAGGCGGCGGGCGTCAATCATCTCGTGTGGCTGCTCGACATCCGGGATCGCCACACGGGGGAGGACTTGTATCCGTTGTTGCGGGAAAAGGAGGCCGCCTTGCCGCCCGATGCACCGGGGATCTTCGGCCCCGATCCGCTTTCGCGCGCCATGTTCCGCCACTTTGGCTATTGGCCGGCGCCTACGGACGACCATATCGGCGAGTACCTGCCCTATGCCTGGGAGTTGACCGGTCTCGAAGGATACGACTTTGCGGCAGCCGACCGGCACCGCAAATGGACGTGGGAGCGCATTCGCCGCATGGCCGCTGGCGAAGAACCGTTGGGGGACCTGTTGACGAAGCCGTCCGGGGAACTGGCGTTTCCTATCATCCGCGCCATCACCGAAAACCGGAACGAGTATGTTTTGGCCGTGAACATACCCAATCGCGGCTGCATCACCAACTTGCCGAGCGACGCGATTGTCGAGGTGCCCGCATTGGTAAGCGGTTTCGGTGTGCAGGGGCTGACCATGGGTGATTTGCCGCCCGGCATCGCCGCACTGTGCAGCGCGCAAGTGCACGTGCAACGGCTGGCGGTGGAAGCGGCCGTCCACGGAGACCGCCGGTTGGCGATGCAGGCGCTCTTGGTCGATCCGGTGGTGGACAGCATCTCGGCGGCTGAGAAGACGCTCGCCGAGCTGCTCGACGTGCATGCGCCGTACCTGCCCCAGTTTCGTCAAGACCGGGCGCAGTCCGGATGACCGGCTCAGCCGGTTTGGTGCAAAGGAATGCGCCTTGGGCGCGGGCATACTTTTACCGAAAAAGGAGATCCCAATCAAACAAAAAGAGAAAGCAGCAACAGGGGGTTATGAACATGACACGGCGAGTCACGTGGATGGCGGCGGCAGCCGCCGGATTGGTGCTGACGGTCAGCGGTTGCGGCGGCGCGCCGCCGGCGCCTGGGGGCGGGAACAGCGGCGGATCGCAAAAGACGGGCGCCAATGCGAACGGCCTGGATTGGAACAAGACCTCCGATCCGTCGCTCAAGGGGCAGACCATCACGGTGTTGTGGACAGACACCAACGGCCCGAACGGCCCCAAGGCCAAACTGCTCAAACAGTTCACCAAAGAGACCGGAATCAAGGTCAGAGAACTTGGCGTGGCGTACAACAACCTGTACGACAAGGTCATGACGGCCGCCATGGCCAACACGTCCGACATCGACGTCGTCGAGATGGACACCATCTGGGCGGGCCAATACTACCAAGGCCACATCGCGGTGGACCTGACGCACGTGATCCCGAAGCAGGTGCAAGACGGGTTCACACCGTCCTCCCTCGGTTCGGTGACGTACCAGGGTCATCTGATGGCCATGCCCTGGTACTCGAGCACGAAACACTTCTACTGGAACAACAAGCTCCTGCATGAAGCCGACATCACACACCCGCCGCGCACCTGGGACGAATTTCGGCAAGACTCGCTCATCATTCAAAAGAAGCTCGGGCCCAAGGGGATTTACGCCTCAGGGTGGTCTTGGAAACAGGCGGAGAGCCTCACCTGCGACTACGTCGGTATGGTGGGTGCGTTCGGCGGCCAGTTCTTCGACAAAAACGGGCATCCGGCGTTCGACAAGGGCGGGGGTTTGAAGGCGCTGCAGTTCATGGTGCAACTGATGAAGGACAAAACGGTCGATCCAGCCAGCCTGCAGTGGACGGAACAGGACGTCTTGAACGCGTTTGAGGCGGGCAAGATTGCGATGATGAGCAACTGGGAGGGCGTCTTCCCGCAGGTCAACGACCCGTCGCAATCCAAGATCGTCGGTCAAGCGGACGTCGGTCTGCTGCCGGGTGAGGGGAACGTCGTCTCGGCCAGCTGCACGGGATCCGAAGGTGTGGCCATCATGCAAAACAGCAAGCACAAGGAGGCGGCGTTGGCGTTTTTGAAATGGATTGGCAGCCGCGAATACCAGCTGGCCGAGTTCCAACAAGAAGGGCAGTACCCGTCCTTGAAGTCGCTGTACAACGATCCCGCGCTCAAAAAGGCCGATACGTCCCACACGCTGGCCAAGATACAAGCGCAGTTCCAGTACGGCATCAACCGGCCCAACGCCCCAGGTTACGTGAACTGGTCGGACACGCTCGCCAGCGCCTTGCACAGCGCGCTCAGCGGTCAGATGGCTCCGGATAAGGCCCTGCAGAAGGCCGCGGCGAAGATTGAGCAGGCCATCCAGAACGAAAACAGCTGAGGCTTGGGTGGCGGCGCAGATGGCAACCCGGACGAATCAGAAACACCGGTTCACCATCACCAGGAGGCAGTGGCGGGACTGGGGGCTCGCCGCCCTCTTCCTCCTGCCGACGGTCTACGTGCTGGCCAAGATCTTCGTGGTGCCCATCTACGAGTCGGCGGTCTGGAGTTTCTATCACTACAACCTGCTCGATGGCACGCCGACGCGGTTCATCGGTTTGCGCAACTATCAGGAGATCCTGGCCAGCAGCGATTTTTGGGTTGCGTTTGACCGGACGGTGTACTTCACGGTCGTTTCGGTGGCGGCCGAACTGGTGTTTGGGTTTTTCAGCGCGTTGCTGCTCCATCAAATGTTTCCCGGGCGGACGTTCTTCCGGGCCATCATCATCATTCCGTGGGCGCTGTTGACCCTGGTCAACGGCTTGTTGTGGGACTGGATTTACCAGCCGGGCTTCGGCGCGTTGAGCGTGATCTTGCACGGGCTGCACATCCTGGGCCCGCACCAGGACCCGGTGTGGCTGGGCAGTTCCGCCGGCATCATGAACTTCGTCGCGGTGGCGGACATCTGGAAGATGACGCCGTTTATGACCTTGATCTTGCTGGCGGGCCTGCAATCCATCCCGGGTGAACTGTACGAATCCGCCATGATGGACGGAGCGGGTTTCTGGAAGAAGCTGCGCTACGTGACCATTCCGCAGTTGATGCCGTCCATCCTCGTGGCGCTGGTCCTGCGTCTGATGGGCGCCTTCCGCGTCTACGACATCCTGACCGTCTTCACGGGCGATCCGACCACGTCGGTCTCCTATTTGACGTTCAACTACGCGTTTCGGTACTTCTACCTCGGCAAGGCTTCGGCCATGGCCTGGTTCAGCACCCTGTTCATCCTGGCGCTCATCGTCGTCTACATCTGGGCGCTCAAGCGCAACGCCGACGCGCAGTAAGCCGCGGCTGTCGCCCCCGGCAGCCGCGCTGCAAAGTACGAAGGAGGGAAGAGCATGCTCCGGCAGCGTGATCGCGCCTTGGACGGTGCGCGTGCCACCACGGCAGGCGAAGATGCGCGAGGCCCGCGGGCACGGAAGGGATACCCGGTCTGGCGCAAGTGGTTTCGGGCTCGCAGTACGGACCTCTTCCCGCCGTTTTATCTTTGGGTGGGCCTCATCCTCCTCACGGTGTTCACGTTGGCACCGTTTGTGTACCTGTTCACGTCTTCCTTGTCCGAGAAGCAGGAGTTGCTCAGCGGTCACCTGGTACCGCACCGGGTGACGCTCGATAACTACGTTCGGTTGTTCACGGGCGCAGGCGCGGGGGATTTCATCCACGCCATCCGCAACAGCGTCACCGTGGCGGTTTGGACCACGGTCTTTTCCATGGTCATCGGGGTGTTTGCTGCTTACGCATTTGCTCGCATCCGGTTCCCGCTCCGCATGACGAGCTTGTTTGCGGTGTTGGCGATGCAGATCCTGCCCTCCATCAGCATTCTCGTGCCCATGTACGTCATGATGCGCAACGGGGTGCAAATCGACCTCCCGTTCACCGGGGTCGTGTTGTACCAATCGCCGCCCTTGCTGGATACGGTCTGGGCACTGGTCATCGCGTACACGACGTTTTCGCTGCCGTTTGTCATTTGGCTGTTGGCCGGTTACTTCCAGACCATTCCGCTGGAACTGGAAGAGGCGTCCTACGTGGACGGATGCAACCGGCTGCGCGCCATGTTTCAGGTGGTGCTCCCCCTGTCGCTGCCGGGCATTGCCGCCACCGCCATCTTCACGCTGCTCGGCGCGTGGGACGAGTTCATGTTTGCCAACGCCTTCACCCAAACGTACGCGTCCAAGACCCTGCCGATTGCCATCTCCGAGTTTATCGGCAAACACGGAATGGACTGGGGTTTGATGACGGCAGGCGGGTTCATCGCTTCTCTGCCGCCGGTGGCCATCTCGCTGCTCTTGTACCGTTATATTGTCAGCGGCATGACCGCAGGCGGGGTCAAAGGCTGACGGAAGGTGGACGAGGTCCGCGCCAAAGGTCTTCCTCCACGCGGGCGCCCCGCGGATGTCCCATGGCGGCGTCCGCGCGGCCAAGACCACGACACGTTCACCAGGGAGGCTTTTGTGCATGCGGTTTGTGAAGGAGACGCCTGCGGGCATCCGCCAGGCCAATCGGATGAGCGTGCTTCACCTGATCAAAGAATACGGTCCGATGTCCCGGGCGCGTGTGGCCCGCGTCCTGAAGATGAGCCGGTCCACCGTCTCGGCCATCGTGGATGAACTCATTCAAGAAGGGCGCATCCGGGAAGGCGCCAACGGCCAGTCCACCGCCCAAGGCGGGCGGCCGCCCCAGTATCTGCACTACGTGCCCGATGCCAAGTTCGCCCTCGGCGTCGACATCGGCGGGACCAACACCATCGTCGTCCTCACCGATTTGGCCGGGCATGTCGTCGCACGGGAGAAGTTCCCCACGCGTGCGGGCGACGAACATCCCCTTGCCGCCATCTTGGAACGGGTCAAAGCGTTTTTGGCCCGGACCGGGGTGGCACGGGAAAAACTGCTCGGGACCGGGATTGGTTTCCCCGGGGTCACCGACACCGCGCGGGGTGTTGTCCTCAATTCCCCCAGCCTCGGCCTGGTCGATTTTGATGCCGTCCAATTTTTCGATCCGCTGCCCGGCCCCGTCTTCATCGACAACGATGTGAACATGGGGGTCATCGGGGAGCGGTGGCTCGGCGCCGCACAAGGTCTGCAGAATGTCGTCCTGGTGGCCATCGGCACCGGGATCGGCGCGGGGCTCATCCTGAATGGAGAAGTGTATCGGGGCGCCGGCGGATCGGCCGGAGAGATCGGCCATCTGCACGTCGATCCGCTGCTCGCCGACAGGCGGCGGACGTTGCACGAGTTCGGCCCCCTGGAGTCGGCCGCATCCGGGCTCGGGATGGAACAGGTCGCGTTGACGATGCGTGCCGCGGTGGAGGAGCATCCGCGCCGCATGACCGCGGAGGAGTTGTTTGCCGCAGCGAAAGCGGGAGACGTCATCGCGCAGCAAGTGATTGGGCGGGCCATCCTGTTTCTGTCGTTTTCGATTGCGAACATGATCACCCTGCTCAACCCGGACCTGGTCTTGCTCGGGGGCGGCGTGGCACAGGCGGGATCGGCGCTGCTGGAACCTGTGCGTGCGCACGTCGCCCGCTTGTCGCCCGTATCATGTCCGATTGAACTCGCCGGTCTGGGGGAAGACTCGGCCGCGCTTGGTGCGGCGGCCACGGTCTTCCTGGCGGCGGATGAATTGCGTTGGACCGGGAGAAAAGAACGGGCAGGGCTCATGCGGGAGTGCGAAGGAGGAGACGGACGATGAGGATACGCGTGTTTGACACGCCGGACGCTGCAGCCGCGTATGCGGTGGCGCTCGTCGAGCAGACCGCGGCGGTGTATGCGGAACCGGTGCTCGGATTGGCGACGGGCGGGACCATGATCCCGTTTTACAAGGCGCTGGTTCAGGCGGTGCGCCAAGGTCTTGATCTTTCACGGGCGTGGGCCATCAACCTCGACGAGTACGTAGGGCTCGGCGCAGAACACCCGCAGAGCTGCGCCGGATTCATGCGCGAGCACCTGTACCGGCACGTTCCGTGGGATGGCGCGCGTGCCCACATCCCCGACGGGTGCGCGCCGGACCTTGCCGCCGAGTGCCGTCGTTACGACCGGCTTTTGGCCACACACCCTGTGCACCTGCAGTTCCTCGGCATTGGTCTGAATGGGCACATTGGTTTCAACGAACCGGGGGATGAGCTGGTGGCGGAAACGCACCTTGTCGAACTGTCCGAGACGACCATCCGGAGCAATGCGCGTTTCTTCCGTGACCCCGGCGAGGTGCCGCGCCGGGCCATCACCATGGGTGTCGGCGGCATCTTGCGCGCAGAGCGGGTTGTGCTCCTGGCGTTTGGCGAGCAGAAGGCGGAGGTGGTGGCGCGGGCGCTGACCGGCCCCATCACCACCCGGTTGCCGGCGAGTCTCTTGCAGCTGCACCGCGACGTGACGGTGCTGCTCGATACGGCGGCGGCGCAGAAGATACGTGGGAAAACTGTTGAAAATGGTTGAAGAAGCCGTCACAATAGGGATACAATGAACGTCAATCATACGAAACCATATACGAAGACCAACAGTGTCTCAGGGCAAACCAGTGGAAACGCTGGGACGCAAAGCTACGGGTCTAAGGGTGTGCATCGTTTGCGCACCTATGATCGCCGGGTTGCCACCGTGGGGGTCTTACGGGATAAGGGAGGGCAACCTGTCATCGTCAGGTTGCCTTTTCTGTCTCCGACGGGGCGCTGAGGACAATCCAAACAGCGGAGCGGGTCGGAGATGAAGGTCACAAAGATTTGGAACATCATCCGTCAGGCCGGGCTGGACAAGTCACCCGCCGCATTGGGCCAGCTGCTCAAACGCAACCGCGCAACGACCGGCGCTTCCTTCACGGAACCGCAGCCGGAAACCGTCCTGCCATCACCTGTGCATGGCAGGGCCTGGGTCGCTGCAGGCCGCATCCAGGTATCTGATCCAGAACATTTTGGCACCTACGCCACCATGGTGGTTCCTGACAGCCCGCACATACGCGTGCTTGTGGATGGCAGGCCGGTGACCGGGCGGGTGGTGGTGAGCGCGTCACAAGACATCCAAGTCGAATTGGTTGAACAATCACCTTCGGTCTCGTACGAGCTGGAGGTTTCCGAGGACAGGCTCAGCGTTTGTTTGCGAAAACGGGTGGTTTGTGGTGTAATCCCGCGCTTAAAGGACTGTCCTCCTGCGGAAACGTTGGTTCTGGAACTGGAAGAAGCCTCGTATCCGCCGGCGGAAACCCCTCCTGAAGTCATTCTGAACATGTTGTCCCAATCAGGTCTGGAAGGCATCCTGGATCACGACGCCGTCCTGCGCGTATGCAAAGCCATGGAAAACACCGAAGCGGTTGTGCTGCGTGGTGTGCCGCCAGAGGCCGGAAACCCACGCGCGATCACTTGGGTGAATTTCCCTGTGGAAGCTGACAGCCTCCTGCGCACGAAGCGAGCCGGGCTCGTTTCCATGGGCACCATCATGGGTGTGATGGGTCCGGAAAAGCATCACCGGCCTGGAAAGGACGTGTATGGGAACCCCATCCTGGCACGCGACGAGAAGCCGCGCTGGACGTTTGGCAGTGGGATTGTGGAAGTCAACCGTCAGCTCGTGGCTGCCCGGGATGGGAGGTTGTATTGCGCGCGTGGCCGGTTGGACGTCATTCCGGAACAAGTCATCGAACGCCATGTGACGGACGAAGAGATCACGTTTGACGGGAATGTGGTGGTGCACGGTTCGGTCTCCGGGGGGTCCATCCGCGCGGCGGGACAGGTTTGGATTTACGGGAGCGTCAAACACGCCACCATCGTGGGCGAACAAGGTGTGACGGTCAAAGGAGACGTGATGCAAGCCCACGTCGTCGCGGGTCAGTCGCAAATGATGTATCAACAGCTTCCGTCTCTGATGGAGCGCATCCTCACCCAGCTGGATGACTTCGTGGATGAGTATGAGATCATGGTTCGTCATGCGATGGGGCGTCCGAATGCGGGGGTCATCATTCCCAGGATCCCGCACCTCCTCTTGCAGGCCAGGCACCCGGAATTGCGCCGCGGATTGGAAGATTTCTTACAAGTATACGAACAGCTTGCCGCGCGGGATCCGGATTACACCGAGTTGCGGCAACTTATCCAATCGCAGTGGTTGCTGGCGGGTCAAGGGGTTCTCTATCGCCGGGACATCGAGAAGTTGCGGACGGGGATGGCCGCATATCTCGAGGCAGTCCGCCAACGGGAACAGGCTTTATCCTGTATCAGGGTCGGCGCGGCGGTCGCCAGCTCACTGCGCGCCACAGGGAACATCGTCGTCCGGGGCAAGTGTATCGCCAGCGCGCTGGAGTGCGGCAGAACCATCACCGTGCTGGGGACATTGCGCAGCGGCTTTGCCATTTGCGCGCGGTCGGCATATCTGCATGAATTGGGCACGTCGTCCGGCAGTGAAGGCAGCGTCCGGGTGACCCAGCCGAACGGATTCATCCGCTGCCGTCTTGCCCACCCAAATTCGCTCCTCCAGGTTGGAGACAAGCGCGTGCGCCTCGACACGGTTGTATGGGACTTGCGATGGAAAGGGGAATCGTTTGAAAGGAGTATCGGATGATGGTCAGGGTATTGCTGGTCGACGACCACGCGGAGACGCTGGATACCCTCGCGCTCATCTACGGACTACAGCCAGACGTGCAGGTGGTCGGGTATGCCCGCACGGCGGAGGAAACTTGGCAACACATGTTGCACCATCCGGTGGATTACGTGTCTTTGGACATTCAAATGGCGGATGGGAGCGGGATCGCGTTATGCAGGGCCATCCGGTCAACATATCCGAAGGTATTCATCGTCGTCTGTTCTGTGGACGCGTCTCCGGATGTCGTGCAGCAGGCGTTTGACGCGGGAGCCTCATCCTTTCTCGCCAAGCCTGTCGGTGTGGAAGACGTCGCGCGGGCACTGACCGCTTGCCGGAAGAAGCTGCGCGGTCCACTGAGCAAGGATGACGCGATGGATTTATTGACCCAAGCCATCCTGCACCTTGAAGAAGGCATGTAAGCCACCGGTATGTCCCAACCGTGAGCCCATGGCGCGCTATGCCGTATGGTGCATGGCCACGAAAGCTTGCACCACCTGCGGATCCAAGCTCTGGCCGCTTTCGTGCACCATGCTTTTCAAGATGCGATCATGGGGTTGGTGGTCGAAGACAAAGGACGTACAGTATGTATCCACAACCGCCAAGATGCGTGCCAGCGGATGGATGGTTGCTCCGGATTTTCCACACGGGAATCCAGTTCCGTCCCAGCGTTCATGGTGGTCCGCAATCGCCTGCACCACCTCGCGAGGCATGTCCAGCGCTTGCGCCATCCGGGCACTTAAGGATGGGTGCTGTGCATAGTTCGCGAAAACCGCCGGCGACCATGGTGTGTTCGCGGCGGTCACCGGTTCCAGGGCGGTCAGTCCGTAGTCAGCCAATCTCGATGCCAGGACAAGATGGTCCCGCATACGTTCGCCAAGGCCCAGCTCAAGGGCCAACAAGGCGGCGTAGTGTGCGCGCAGGTCCAACCACTGCGATACCTTGGGATGGAGCAGTTCTTGCGCGTGGAAGGCGTCCAAGCACCGCAGAAAATTCGGGATGGTGTTTGTGACAAATCCGCTTTGTGTTTCGGCTGCCCTTTCCCGTGTCCGGGCATGGCGAGGCCAGCGAAGCAATTCCGCGGCGATGTCCTCCCATTGCCGCCACTGTCCGAGTTGACCAAAAAGCAGCTGCGCTTTTTCATTGAGGCGCCGTGCCAACGCATCGTGGCCCAGGTGCATCGTGATGTGGGCCAGCAGCCGGCACAAGCGCGCGATTTCTTCTTTCTCGTAGCGGATGACGGAGGACCACACCATGCGCAGGGCACGCTCCGTATAGGCGAGGCTCTCCGACAATTGCCAGCGCAGGAAGTAAAGCCGCCCCAACTCCGCCAATACGGACAGGTCCCCGTGTTGGCTGAGGTCCAGCGCTTGCAGGAGGGCCTGTTCCGCACGCTGCAGGTCCCCTCGTTCCAAGTGGGCCACACCGAGGTTGTTCCACAGCAGCACATCGTACGTGTGAATCGACGCTTCCCGGAACGCGGCAAAGCTCTTTTCGATACTCGCAATGGCCTCTTCGTACAAGCCGTACATTCCCTGGATCATCGCCAAATTCGCGAAGAGCAGGCCGCGCGTTTTCGCCGCGACCTGCCCGCCAAACGGTCTCATCTGGTTCAGGATCCGGTAACAAGCATCATCATCGGACAGACCCCGATACGCTAAAGCCCGTCGTATATGGTACAGAACCCACGCATCGGTGTCGTTCGCGTACGCAGCCGCTTGCTCAAAATGCGCTGCAGCCTCGCGGTATTGGCCTAAATGGTAGTGCACCAAACCCAGTTCATTGTGCGTTTCGCCGCGGATTTCCGGATGATGCGCGTGGGGAACGGCTTGCAACGTGCAGAGCGCAGCGAGATAAAGCCCTTTGCGCCGCAGTTTCTTTGCCGCATCCAGTTGAACGTCCGGCAGCACAATGTATCACCCGCGGTACAAGGACAGGCATCAGTCGCCGGGAACAGGCCGCCAACCATCGGGGGAATACGTGTTCGTTGCGCTGGTACTGAACGTGGTGTTCGTTGAGGACGGGTTGCTCGTGTTCGTGACCACAACCCCGGAGGATGTCGGACTGGCGCTCTTCGCTCCGGCTTTGGCAAAGGCCGGTACGGCGGGCCATCCCAACGTGCATGCCACAAGGCTGGCACAGACCATAAACCTTTTCATGACAATCCACTCCCTTTTCACGGTGGGCTCCGGCAGCCCGGCTGTCATAGGCAATCGCCCTTAGACCCGTGGCTTTGCGCCGCCGCCTTTCGGCGGGTTTGCCTTTCGATGCAACTGGATGGCCGAGACAGCCAATGTTGCAAGAAAATTATAGCATCACTGCGCCGCTACCATCAATCACACATCCCGTGCAAAACCCCCATATAAACTTCACACTCTCATTTCTATCCCGTTCATTCCATGTGTTAAAAGAGTAGAGCAGGGGTTGGATTCGGTGAGGAAAGGCGGGCAGCAGATGTCCGACCGTGAACGGTTGACGGAGGGATGCACCCGGATGCAAGGTATGATGCGTCAATGGAAGCGTGCATGTGTGCTCATTGCCTTGGCCAGCTTGGTCTTGGGCGGTACGGTGTCCGCACAGGCCGCGGCGGGGGTGTGGTCTGCCCACGGCGTGCCAATCACGCCCGCCGGCTGGCCGCTCGTCCTCGACCAATCCGCGCAGACTGCCATGCTGACGCACGGCGTGGTGCAGGAAGCGGATCGGTGGGAGACGACGAGCGGGCCCATCCAGATCAACCTGCTGTCGGTCAATCTCACCGATCCCAATGTCAAGTTGGGTGTCGTCCTCGCCAATGACCGGCTCTTCAGTCCAGATGAGACGCTCACTTCCATGGCGGCCCGTACGGGCGCGGTGGCGGGTATCAACGGCGACTTCTTTGAACTTGGCAGGTCGGGGCGCCCGGAAAACTTATGCATTCGTGACGGCGTGGTGTTGCAAAGTCCCCTCCAGGGCCGCTACGCGGTGGTGGGCGTGACGGCGGACGGGCGGGTGACCATTGGACCCGAAGCGTTTTCCGGAGTGGTGACGGCGGTTCCGGCGAGCGGCGGGGCGAATCCGGGCGGCGCATCCGGCGCGGGCGGCAGTACGGGCACGAGCGGAGGTTCGGGTGCGAGTAGCGGTTCGGGCGCAAACGGTGGTGCTTCCGCCGGAGGAGCCCACGGTGTGTCGAACGGTGGATCGAATGGAGCGTCCGTTGGGGCGCCCACCAGTGCGTCCGCTGGTACACCGGGCGGGACCCCCGCGGGTCTGCACGGAGACCCGTCCGGTGCCGGGAACAACGGATCAGCGAGCGCTTATCCCTCCTTTCCGCTCATCTCCGTCAACCGCCCAGGCACAGAAGACGGCGGCCAGCTCGGCCTCATCACACCGGCCATGGGCGATAAAGTGTATGTGAAGTCGGACACCTTGGTGTATCTGACGCCGCTTCCTGCATCACCGGGACAGAGCGCCTCCCCGTCTGCTGCAACCGGAGGAACGGGTGCTTCTCCCGCGGACACGACACCGCCGGGACAGAGCGCGTCCCCGCCGGCCAGTGCAGCCAACGGGTCGAGCCCTGCCCCAACAGCGAGCAACCGCGCGGGAACAACCCCGGCGATGGGACCCGTGCTCGGCCAGACCCAGTGGTATCAGGTGCAGCGGCTGGTGCCGGGGGCCAAGGTGGTGCCCCAGCTGACCGATCAGTTTGTGCTCACCGCGGCGCCGGGGGCAGCGGCCGACTGGGCGGCGGCCTACCTGAAGCCGGGGAGCGTCGTGTCGATCACGGTGCACCTGAATCCGGACGACGATTTGGTACAGGCGGTGGGTGCAGGCTACCAAGTGCTCAAACACGGCCAGTGGTACGACGATCCGCAAGCGCTCGGCGCGCCGAACGTGGACGTGAAAAACCCGTTGACTGCGGTGGGCGTGACCCGCGACGGCCGGCACGCCTTCATGGTGGTGGCCGACGGACGCGAGTCGAACCACAGCGTCGGGCTCACCTACCGCCAGATGGCGGCGTACCTGCAGCAGCTCGGCGCCTGGGACGCTGCCGTCCTGGATGGCGGCGGATCGAGCGAGATGGTGGCGCGGTTGCCCGGCAGCCAATCGGTCACGGTGCTCAACTCGCCATCGGACGGTTGGGAGCGGCGCGTGGCCAACGGACTGTTCGTGTATTCCACAGAGACGCAGCCGGCGCCGGCGACCCAGGTCGTGCTCAACTACGGATCGCCCGTCGCCATGTTGGCAGGGACCGCGCAGACGGTGCCTTGTTATGCGCTCGATGCGGCCGGAAATACGGCCGCGGAGCCGGTCCAGCTCACGGTGCAGCCGGCGGGGCTCGCGCGGGTGAACGGGAACCGGGTGCAAGCCCTGAAGCCGGGGCGTGGCCAGCTCATCGCGATCACGCCCTCCGGCGCCTCGGCGCGCGTGCCGTTGGTGGTGGTGGCCGCGCCCGCGTCCGTCACGGTGGAACCCGCGGTGGCCGCGCTCGCACCGGGCCAGCGCCAGGCGTTCACCATCACCGCGCGCACCGCGGACGGGCTGCCGCTCGCGGTGCCGGACAACATGGTGCAGTGGAGCGTGTCCCATCCCGGGCTGGGGCAGGTGGCAAGCGGGGTCCTGCAGGCCAGCCCGTTGTCCGGCGGAGCTCCTGCGCGCGTGACCGGGCAGGTCACGGCCAGTGTGGGCGGGGTCAGTGGATCGGCCACGGTGGCGGTTGGCTACGTCCGGGCGGTGCTCGATCCGCTGGCGAGCTTGCACGGTTGGGCGGTCGGATCGCACAACGCCGGACGCATCTCGGCCTGCGCCGCCGCACCGCCGGACTCCATGGCCAAGGGTGCGCTTAGGCTCGACTACGATTTTCTTCCCGGCGGCGGCGTGCAACAGATGGTGTTTTGGCCGCAGGGGACACTGGTGGCGGGAGCGGGGCCCAACCAGGCACCACCGCAGGCGCTGGGGATGTGGGTGAAAGGAGACGGCAGCGGGGTGCAGTTCGCCGTCTCGCTCACCGGCGCCTTCGGCAACCGGGTGACGCTCTACCCGTTTCGGGTGACCTTCCGCGGCTGGCGTTACGTCACCGTCCCGCTGCCGAACGGACTGGGTCCGGCGGTCACGGTGAACTTTCTCGATTTCCTGACGAACCAGCCGCCGGCGGAGCAAAAGGGGACGCTGTACGTCAGCGGGCTTGCGGCGTTGTACCCGCCGGATCCGGTCTCGCGTTTTGGGCGGCCGACCGTGCCGCCGCCTTGGTTCCGCGCCGCCGGTTCACCCGCCAACTTTCGCGGTCAAGGGGCAACGTTCGTGCTGGTGGCCGGACAGGCTGGCGGGGTGGGTGGTACAGCGGGCAGCGGCGCCGCTTCCGGCGCAACGCCGGGCGCGAATTCGGCAGCGGCTTCCGGCGCGGCTACGGGGGCTGCTTCAAAGACTGCTTCCGGCGCGGCTGCGGGGACTGCTTCAGGGACTGCTTCCGGCGCAATGTCGGGCGCGGCTGCGGGCGCAACCGATGCGGCGGTCTGGGCGCGCATCGGCCAAGCCTTGGCCGCCCGGCAGACGCAGGGAGACCGCGTGCTGGGCGTGCAAACCCTCGGCGACGTGTTTCCGGCGGGGGCGTTGTCCGCGGTGGCGGCCAACGCCACCACGTGGCAGCAGGTGTGGCAACGGTACGGCTATCCCGTGCATGCGGCGGTCGGGGTGGCCGAGGCGGCGGGCGCGCCAGAAGATAAGGTGTTCCGCCAAGCGTTCGGCGCCACGCATTACACCTACCGCCAAGGCTTCGTGCAATGGCTGGTGCTGGATGACGCCCACGGCGAACTGGCCGCTTCCGACGCGCACCAAGTGCCGACAGGCGGGCAGTTGGCGTGGCTGGCGCAGCAGCTCGCGGCGAGCACGGCGAAGGTGGTGGTCATCGCCGCCAACGTGCCCGCGTATTCCCCCGCCTACGGCGATGCGACACCCGTGCTTCCGGCGTCAGAAGCGGCGGCGCTGGAGCGGTTCGCCCTGGATGTGCAGCTGGCGGAACCAGGACGGCGCGTGCTGCTCGTGTTCAAAGGCGGATCGAAGTTCACCGTCCGCTGCTTGAATCCATCCGGCCAGGACGACCCGCATGGCGTGCTCAACCTGTATGTACCGCCCGGCTGTGTCCTGCTGCACATCACGCCGGACGGCCAAGTCCAGTGGGCACGGTGAAACGGTCTGCGGTGCTTTCACGGCGAACGCTGTCGGAGCCTTGCGCCCGGGGCGCATCACGTCAACGCCGCCACCAACCGCGCGATATACCGGTCGTTCGTTCCGCAGCAGCCGCCGAAAATGCGGAGGCGGTGTTCGGCACGCAGGCGCACCATGCCCGCCACCCACTCGTCGAAGTCGTCCGCTTGCAGCGTCGCGGTGCCGTCCAGCTCTTCCGGGCTCTTCGCCGATGCATTCGCCTGGATGCCGAGCAGCCGGGACCGCGCGGCGGTCCGCGCATTCACCGGGGCAGACAAGGCGGACAGCAAGATGGACGGGTGGACGCAGTTCACCATATAAAACCTGGGCGGCGGACTCACTGTTTGATCGATCCGCTCAATGGCCTGGACGAGCGGCGTCCCGTCCAACAATCTCCCGTCGGATCGAATGATGAAACTGAGCACGTACGGCACGCCTGTCGCAGCCATGGCACGCGCCATACCGACGGCCTCGGATAAAGCCGGCAGGGTCGTGCCGTATAAAAAATCCACACCCGCTGTGGCGAGTTGGGATGCGTGCAGCCGGTGGTATACGAACGCTGAAGGCTCCGGCAACGCCTCGCGCGGGTTGTACGCGTCACCGTAGCAGCCCATCGTGCCGCCGATGAGGACAGGGCCGCGTGGTCCTTCGCCGTATTCCGCATGGCTGCAAGCAACGCCGGACAACTCCCGCAGTTGCCGGACGAACCGCACATTGTCCGCGATCACGTCTCTCTCTTGCAGTCCCGCGGCTTGCACGCGCCGCGGATGGGCGCGGTGCGTGGGAGCGAGCAGGATGAGCGGAAGGCCCGCCGCAGCGACGGCTTGCACGTACTGTAGGTAAATTTTCCAAGTCGATGGCGCCATGCAGGATCGTAGACCAGGTGCGCGTGCACCACGTGCGGATCGAGCGGCGCGCTCAACTCTCTCCGCAAGCGTTCCACCACTGCACCTTCGGTGAAGACGACGTCCGCTGCGCGGAGAAGGTCGTCGATGGCAGGCATGGGACACCTCCAGGGATCAAAGGTTCGGCACGCAAAATCATGCCGCGGCCTGTCTCGACGAGGCCTGCGGCCGTGGCCGCACTCATATCTCCGCCCGGTCCGCCACGCGGTACAGCCGCCACTCCGACGGGCGCAGGGTGACTTGGTAGACGCTGGTCCCGTCCGGCTCGGTGCAGTACGGCGCCACGGCCGAGCCGCGGGCGTTGACCAGCACCTTGCCCGGCGCGACCCGGGCGCGCCACGTGTGAAGGTGCGGCCGGAACGACGCGACGATGAACGATCCGTCGTCGTACACGAACAAACCGGCCTGGCTGTCGCCGTCCAGCACCACCGGCAGGCGGCCGGCGAGCACCTGGCGCAGCGGGGCGAGCACGGGCGCGGGCAGGTGGTACAGGTCGGCCATGTTGTCCGGCACCGTGAGCGTGAACAGGCGGCCGCGGCTGTAGTGGTCGGACATCAGGACGGGGATGTTGTTCTCCCCGGCCACGGCGACCACGTGCTGCCAGGTGGCGTTCGTCCGGTAGGCGAGCACCGGCCAGGTCACGGGCCGAGGCGCCGCCACAAAGTCGCGGAAGGTGCACCCGGCCGTCTGGATGGCGTACCGGGAGGCGGTCACCCGCGCACCGGTGGCCGCGAGCGTCGTGAACTGCTCGATGCCCCGGCCCTGCAGCGCCTGGAGCAGGCCCGAGGTGATGATGACGTCGCCGCCCCGGCGCAGCGTCTGCTCCATCTTCGTGACGAGCGCCGGATCGCGCGCGGCGTCGGCGGTGAGCAGCACCACGCGGCTGTCCGCCGGGTACTCCGGCACCGGTTCGAGCGGGATGCCGAGCATGCCGAGGTAGTCGTACAGGTGGTCTTCGCCACAGGCGTGATGCGGCAGGTACACCGGCGTCCCGACGGGCGATCCCACCCCCGCCATGGCCTCGTCCAGCTTTTCCAATTGGAAGCCGACCGCCGGGATGAAGATGGTGTCTTTCAAGGAGCTGTAACAGAAGAGTGTGATCTCCCGCGCCTTGGCGAACACCGTCAGGTTGGCCTGCTCCAGGTAGTGGTCAAGCGTGGTGCAGTCGAAGTTGTCGAACCAGCCGCCGCCGTTGCCGCCCGGTTTGACGTGTTCAAACCAACGCACCAGCGAGTACGATCCGTAGCGCGGGATATGCTGCTGGCTGGTGGCGGGATCGCGCGTTTCGGTGCCGGTGTACACGCCGTCGAACAGGCGTGGCTGCGTCTCGGTGTTGTAGCCGGTCGCCTGGTAGGATTCGATCCAGTTCGGGTACTTGATGACCAGCTTGACGCGCGGGTTGACCGCTTTCGCCGGCCGGATGATGAGGTTCTCCGACACCTCGGTCATCAGTTCGAGCCGGAACGCCTCCCAGCTTTTGTCCCCTTTGCGGCGGATGCACTCGTCGCAGGCGCAGTTGGTAAAGAAAAAGTCGTCGAGGATGACCTCGTCGAACACGCTGGCCGCAATTTCAGCCGCTTCCCGCAGCTTGGCGCGCGAAGCCTCGTCGGTGTAACAGAACACGTGCATGAACCGCTCGTGGTCGGGCCGGTAGGCTGGCGGGATGGTCGGAGTGATGCCGCCGGCCGTGCGGATGCCGTGTTGGTGGAACAGCGCTTTCACTTCGCGCATCTTGTCGGCGGGATGCGTGATGTCCCCGCGGTGCACCTCGAGGTAGGCTTTCGTCAGTTTGGTGTGCTTCGCGAAGAACGCCAAGGCCGCCTCGAAGCCGGCCGGGGTCTCGTTGCGGATGCAGCCAGCCGTGACATACAAAGCGAGTTGGAAGTTTCGATAGCCTGTCATGCGGATGCCCCTTTATCTTCACGTCGTCCGCGCCACGGGATGCCCGCGCGCGAACGCGATGTTCAAACGCGATATTCCATTCTAGCATGCACAGCGCGACTTGGCGGAGTAGGCGAAGGATTGTGAATTGCTTCGACAGGCGGGACCGGTTGCGCTTACCGGGCCCCTTCCGCCAACACCACCGGCACGAGCCCGCGCACGCTGTTCGCCAGCCACAGCCGGGCGGCGCTCTGGATGTCCGCGCGCGTCAGCCGCCGTTCCTTGACCCATCCTTCCGCCAACAGCCAGGCGCGCAGGGTCCCCGCCAACAGGCCGCACGCCACCGGCGGTGTCCACCATACGCCGTCGATCTCGGCGATCACGTTGCCGATGGTGAACTCGGTCGCCTCGCCGTCGGGATTCCACAGAAGCACGTCGAACGCGTCGGGATGCGCCCGGCGCGCCGCCTCGTACCGGATGCGGTGCGTGGTTTTGTGGTAGAGGAACGGGTCGGCCGGGTCGATGGGTTCATCCGCCCACACCACCGGCCGCGGCGGCCGCGGGTCGATGGGCGGCCGTCCCCACGGCGCGGCATCCGGCAGCGGATCGGCCGCGATGTCCCACCGCCCGTCCGGCATGAGCACAAGCCGTAGCCGCGTGGGCGGCGACAGCGCGTGGCGGCGGGTGAAGGCCACCAGGTCCGCCGTCAGGGCATGCCGGTCCAAGGGGAAGCCAAAGTAGTCGGCCGATGCGGCGAGGCGCGCCAGGTGGCGGTCGAGGAGGAGGATGTTGCCGCCCTCGAGCCGCATGGTCTCCAGGAGCGCGAACGTTGGCCGGCGGGCGGTGAGAATGCTTGCTTTCGCCAGCGTCTCCGCGTACTCCTCCTCCGGGCTGGACAGGGCGGTGACGCCGCTGCCGGTGCCGAACTCGGCGCACCCGGCCGCGGTGTCCACGACCACCGTGCGAATGGCCACGTTGAACACCGCGCGCCCGCCAGGCGCCACGAAGCCGACGGCGCCGCAGTAGACGCCGCGCGGTTCCTCCAGTTCGCGGATGATGCGCATCGTCTCCACCTTGGGCGCCCCGGTGACCGATCCGCACGGGAAGAGGGCGCGGAAGACTTCGGCGACGCCGGGTGTGCCGACGCGGCCGCGCACGGTGGATGTCATCTGCCAGACGGTCGGATAGCGCTCGATGGAGAACAACGGCTCCGCGATCACGGTGCCCGGCGCGGCGATGCGGCCGATGTCGTTGCGCAGCAGATCGACAATCATCACGTTTTCCGCCCGGTCTTTCTCGGATGCGGCGAGCTCCGCGCGGAAAGCCGCGTCCTCCGCCGGCCACCGGCCGCGCGGCCGGGTGCCTTTCATCGGGCGGGTCGTCAGCCAACCGTCCGCCAGGCGAAAAAACAGTTCCGGCGACGCGGAGAGGATGTGCCAGCGGCCCAGGTTCAGGTAAGCGGCATAACCGCCCTGCTGGGCTGCCTGCAGGTCCTGGAAGAACGCGAACGGGTCCCCGCGAAAGCCGGCCCGCAGCCGGACGGTGTAGTTGACCTGGTACGTGCGGCCGTTCGCAATGGCGTCCTGGATGAAACGGATGTGACGGCGGTAGGTGGCTTCCTCCGTACCGCACGTCCAGGCGGAGAGTTGGTACGGGGCAGGGGTGTCCTCCGCTGGGTGCACTGAGGCCGCTTCCGTCGTGCGGGTGGGGTATGCGTGGACGGGGCGACCGTGTCCCTCCCCGGCCGCGTCGCCCTGTCGGCGGCCCGGCGCGGCCATCTCGCCGGCCGGGACAGGGCGGCGGTAGATGCCGAACCAGGCGAGCGGCAGCTCGCCCGGCGGGTGAGCGGCGAAGGCGGGATCGAACGCGGGGGCCGCCTCGTATGCCACGTAGCCGGCGGCGTAGTACCCGTCTTGCGCTGCCGCGTCGACGGCGGCCAGTACGCCCGGTACCTCCTTTGCTGTACGGGCCGAGAGGATTTGCACGGGATCCGTCAGCCAAAAGGGGGTCAGCCCGTCGCCGCGAAAATCGAAGTACAGGCACCCAGGTGCCCCCGGAACCGCGCGCGGGACGTTCTGCGCCGTCTCTGCCTGGCCGGAGCGCCTTGCCTCCCTCGTCTGGGTGCCAACCGTCGTTTCTGCACGTTTCGGCTTGGCCTCATCCGGCGAAGGATCTGTTTCTGCGAAGTAGAGGTGCCGGTGCAAGCCGCAACCTGGATTGAACGGCGCTTGGCAGTACGGGCAACGGTAGCCGCAGGCGAGGTACGCGCGCGCCGTCAGGGTGCGGTGGCACGCACCGCAGAGCACGGCCGGTTCGTCGAAGCGGTGTGCCGGCCACGGCACCGCCGGGTGGTCGGCCACCGCCTCGTGGCAAGCGTGGCAGGGATAGTAGACATCGCAGCACACGAACCGGATGGCGATGATGTCGAGCGGGCTGTGGTAGTGCGCACAGCGGGTGTGTTCGTCCACGCCCACCCCGCGCACCACCACGCCGCCGAGGATGCGTTCGTTGACATGAGCGGGCACCAGCATCCCTCCTCGCATGGGCAAGTGTGGCAGCTGAGATGAGCCCCGAAACCTGTTCTTATTGACGAATGTTCGCACTGTGTTACTCTAAAAGCAATCAGGGCGTCGAAGGCTGCCACCTTCGACGCTCCGGGCACCGACGCTCTGAGCATTGTCCCTGCCCGCCTTCTTTATCGTACGGGCAAGTAACCGCCCTGCAGGCGCGCGAACCTACGGGGGCGGTTACTTGCGTGTGAAGGCAAGAACCACGGCCATGACGAGCGACAACAGCGAGACCACGCATGATCCGAACTGGCAAGCGGATACGGAGGGGTGTACAAAATGACCGCGTCCGACACGATGAAAGCCGTGGTCCTCGAACCATCCGGGCGTTTGGCGGACGCCGTGTTACCCCGGCCGGTGCCAGGCCCGCGCGACCTGTTGGTGCGCGTGCAGGCGGTGTCTGTCAACCCGGTGGACACGAAGCAACAGCCTGGCGACGCGCCGCGCGTGCTGGGCTGGGATGTCGCGGGCGTCGTCGAGGCGGTCGGCCCGGAGTGCCGGCTGTTCCGCCCGGGCGACGAGGTGTACTACGCGGGAGACATCACCCGGCCCGGCGGGTTCAGCGAATACCACGTGGTGGACGAGCGGATCGTCGGGCGCAAGCCGAAGCGCCTGTCCTTCGCCGAAGCGGCCGCGCTGCCGCTCACCAGCCTCACGGCGTGGGAAGGGATGTTTGAGCGGCTCGGTCTCGACACCGACGACAACCAGGGCCGGCCCATCCTCATCATCGGGGCGGCGGGGGGCGTCGGTTCCATCGCCACGCAGCTGGCGCGCCGTGCGGGCTTGACGGTCATCGGCACCGCCTCGCGGCCGGAGTCGCGGGCTTGGGTCCTTCATCACGGCGCGCACCACGTCATCGACCACACAAAAGCGTTTTTGCCGCAACTGCAGGCGCTCGGTTTCCCGGCGGTGGATACCATCTTCTGCCTGAACGTGGTGCACCCGCACTGGGACGCGATGATGGACGCCCTGGCGCCGCTCGGCAAGGTGTGCACCATCCTGCCGCCGTTTGCGCCCGTCGACTTCCGCAAGCTGTTCGACAAGAGCGCCACCTGGTGCACCGAAGCCATGTTCGCACGGCCCAAACACCGCTTCGACATGGAGGCGCAGCACCGCATCCTCACCCGCCTCGCGGAGTTCGTGGACAAGGGCGAGATCCGCTCCACCCTGCGCGAGCACTTCGGCCTCATCACGGCGGCCAATCTGGAGAAGGCGTTCGCGCAGATCCAATCCGGCCGCACCATCGGCAAGCTGGTGCTCGAATCGTTCGCGTGACGCCGCAGGGAAGCGCGTGCGCGCAGGATGCCATGGCACCTCGCCGGCCGGCAGGGTGGATGGGCCGACCCCCTGCCGCGCGCCTTCTCGAGCGCCGTTCGCCCTCACCCCGAGCGGACCGTTCTCTTTCCGGCGGGTGGCGTGGTATGTTGTAGAGGGGGAGGGCTCGGGATGGCGCGTGTGGTGCAAGGCGTCGTGTTTTTGATCCTGTTTGCGGGCGCGGCGGGCTTCTTCGCGCGGGAGGTCTGGCTGCGCGTACGGTTGCTCCGCCGCGCGGCGCCGGAGCCGGGGCGCTTCGCCAAACCGGGCGACCGGGTGCGTGCGCTCCTCGTCCATGTGCTCGGTCAGCGCAAGGTGCTGGCGGAACCGTCCGGCATCGCGCACTTGTTCATCTTCTGGGGCTTTCTCGTCCTCGTCTTTGGCGATCTCGATTTTCTTATCCACCATCTCACGGGCTGGCACTTCCCTTGGGCGGCTTCGCCGGTGTACCTGTTCCTCGAAGACCTGTTCTCCAGCCTCGTCTTCGTCGCCGTGGTCATGGCGGCCGTTCGCCGCTACGTGCTGCGGCCGATGCGCATCGAACCGTCGCTGGAAGCGGGGGTCATCCTTGGACTCATCTCGGTCATCGTCGTCACGTATTGGGCGGCGACCGGTGCGGAGGCAGACCTCGTCTCGCACAACTTTGGCGCGGCGGCACCTGTCTCCGCCTGGTTTGCCATTTGGTGGCGGGGGTTATCCCCGCGGACCCTGTACCTCATCGACGGCGCGGCATTCTGGTTGCACGTGCTCGCCATCCTCGCCTTTCTCGTCATCATTCCGCGCACCAAGCACCTGCACATGGTGGCGGCCGCGTTCAATTGGTATTTCCGCAAGTTGGATCCGCCCGGCAAACTCCGCGCCCTCGACCTGACGGACGAAGACCAGGAGCGGTTCGGCGCCGGGCATGTGTTCGAATTCACCTGGAAGCAGCTCCTCGACGGCTTCGCGTGCACCGAGTGCGGCCGTTGCCACGTCCAGTGCCCGGCCACGCTGAGCGGCAAACCGCTCTCGCCCAAATACCTCATCTTGAAGATGAAAGATGCCCTGATGGCCGACGGTCCGCCCGCGTTGGCGCAGATGGCGGCAGGGGCCGGGACGGCGGAGATGCCGTCGCTGTTCGCAGGCACGTTCAGCGAGGCGGAGGTGTGGGCATGCACCACCTGCCGGGCATGTGAGGAGGCGTGTCCGGTCGCCAACGAACATGTCCAGGCCATTGTGGACTTACGGCGCCACCTGGTGCTCACCGCGGGCGAAGCGCCGCCGGAGGTGGCGCGGGTGTTTCAGAACCTGGAGCGCCAGGCGAACGAATGGGGCATGAACCGGCGCGATCGCGCCAAGTGGGCGCAGGGTTTGCCGGTGCGCACGTTGCGCGAGGCCGGCCGCGCCGAGTACCTGTTTTACGTCGGCAGCGCGGCGTCCTACGACCAACGGGCGCAGAAGATCGCGCGGGCGTTCGCGCAAGTTCTCCTCGCCGCGGGCGTCGACTTTGCCATCCTCGGCGACGAAGAGGAGAGTGACGGCGACACCGCCCGGCGCCTCGGCAACGAGTTCCTCTATCAGGAGTTAGTGCAGCGCAACATCGCGGTGTTCACCCGCTACGGCGTGCGCAAGATCATCACGACCGATCCGCACGCCTACAACACGCTGAAAAACGAGTACCCGGACTTCGGGTTTACCGCCGAGGTATACCACAGCACCGAATTTGCGGCGCGGTTGCTGCGTGAGGGGCGCATCCGGCCCGTGCGGCGCGTCGAGCGGACGGTCACCTATCACGATTCGTGCTACCTCGGCCGCCACAACGGCGTCTACGACCCGCCGCGGGAGGTCCTCGCCGCCATCCCGGGCATCCGGCTGGTGGAGATGGACAAGAGCCGCGCCCGCGGCATGTGCTGCGGGGCAGGCGGCGGCGGGATGTTCAAGGAAGAGGCGGGTACGCGCATCAGCTACCTGCGCGCGGAACAGGCCCTCGCCACCGGTGCGGATGTCGTCGGGACGGCGTGCCCGTACTGCATGACCATGCTCACCGACGGTCTGAAACAGCACGGGGCGGATGAACGCGCCGCGGTGTTCGACGTCATCGAGCTGTTGGCGATGGCGCTGGAAGCGTGAGCTGCCGCGGGGTGTGGACGAAAGGGAGGCGTGGACGATGGCGGATACGGCGAAGGCGGACACATCATGGGTCGTGGTGGAACGGCAAGGTCCTGTGGCGAAGGTGGTCCTCAACCGGCCGCAGCAGTTGAACGCGTTGAGCCAAGCGTTGTTGGCGCAGTTGGCGGCGGCGCTCGACGAGCTGGCGCACGACCCGTCCGTGCGCGTCGTCCTGATTCGCGGCGCGGGCCGGGCGTTTGCCGCAGGGGCCGACATCGCGGAGATGGCAGGGTTGGCACCGGAACAGGCTGCAGAACTCGCCGCCCGGGGCCAGGCGGTGTTTGCGCGTTTGGAACGGATGCGCCAGCCGGTCATCGCCCTCGTGCACGGCTGGGCGCTCGGCGGCGGCATGGAGTTGGCCATGGCGTGCGACTTGCGGATTGCGGCGGAGAGCGCCCGTTTCGGTCAGCCGGAGGTGACGCTCGGCATCCTGCCCGGCTTTGGCGGCACGCAGCGCCTGCCCCGGCTGGTCGGCCTCGGGCGCGCCATGGCGCTGTTGTTGCGCGGGGAGCCGGTGACGGCGGCCGAGGCGCTGACGATGGGCCTCGTGAACGAGGTGGTCCCGGACGATGCTCTGGAGGAAGCGGGCATGCGCTGGGCGGAGCGCCTCGCCGCACTGTCCGGGCCGGCGCTGGCGGCCATCAAGCGGGCGGTGTACGAAGGCTGGGCCGGCGGACGCGACGGCTTCGCCCTGGAGGCCGCACTGTTCGGGGACCTGTTTTCCACGCCCGAGCGCCGGGCGGCCATGGCGGCGTTTCTCGCCAAGCGCAACGCACCGGCGGACAGAGGCCAGGGCCAAGCCGGCTCATGACACCGGGAACGGCCATGTCCTGCCATGGTGTCGGTCGCCTTCAACTCCTGCGCCCGAATGTGCTATAATAGCCACATTTGCAGAAGGGTATCCGGGCGGTGGAATAAAACCTTCCGCCCGCGTCGATACTGATGCGAGTTGCCCGCGGGAAGGCGGCACGAGCCGCGCCCGCGCAAGCTCCATCCGGTGTCCTGTGAGGGGGATTGGCGATGGCGGTGACGCTGCCGAAGTCACCGGAAGAGATCCAGCAGATGCCGCTCGTCGAGCTGGCGTGGTGGATCCTCAAAGAGAAGAAGGAGCCTTATTATTTTCGTGACCTGATGAAAGAGATTCAGGCGCTGCGCAACATGACCGACGAAGAGGTCATGGACGTCATCGCGCGCCTGTACACAGAGATCAACATCGACGGCCGCTTTGTCTGCATCGGCCAGAACGTCTGGGGTCTCAAGCGCTGGTATCCGGTGGACAAGGTGAACGAGCGGACACAGCCTGGCAAGCGGTTCATCCGCGGCACGGGCGATGCGTTCAGCGACGACGACGAAGACTTGGATCTCGACGAGTACGCGGAAGAGGAGGAGCTTGCCGAAGAGGAGGCGGAGGAGACGCTCCTGTTCGGAGAGGAAGAGGAGGAGCCGGCGCTCGCCGACGAAGAGGAGGCCGATCCGCTGCTTGCCGCGGACGACGAGGTGTTTGTCGACGACGCGGAGCTGCCGGACGAGGAGCTGCTCCCGGAGGAAGAAGCGGCCGTCGAAGACGAAGAGGACGAATCGTGATGCGGCACCGCCCTTGTTGCACGCCGCGGGACGGACGCAGAGGGCGTGCCGGGCGGAAAGACACATCGGCACATGCACCCCGGTGGCGTGCGGTGCGATGAGACGGATGCGTTCCGGCGCGGGCTGGAACGCTGTTTTGCGTGCATTCGGGTTGCGTGCATCTGGGAAGCGTGATCGCGAGGGGGAACCGTCATGGCGAAATACATCTTCGTCACCGGGGGCGTGGTCTCCGGTCTGGGTAAAGGCATCACCGCCGCCTCGCTCGGCCGGTTGCTCAAAAACCGGGGGTTGAACGTGACGATTCAAAAATTCGATCCGTACATCAACGTCGACCCCGGAACGATGAGCCCCTATCAGCACGGGGAGGTGTTTGTCACCGAAGACGGCGCGGAGACCGACCTCGACCTGGGTCATTACGAGCGGTTCATCGACAACAACCTGAGCGCGGCCAACAACGTGACGAGCGGCAAGATCTACTGGTCGGTCATCACCAAGGAGCGGCGGGGGGATTATCTCGGCGGCACGGTGCAGGTCATTCCGCACGTGACGAACGAGATCAAAGAGCGGATCATGCAGGCCGCCGGTCCGGATACCGACATCGTGATCACCGAGATTGGCGGGACGGTCGGAGACATCGAGAGCCTGCCGTTCCTCGAGGCCATCCGCGAGATGAAGAGCGAGGTCGGCCGCGAGAACACGATGTACATCCACGTCACCCTCATCCCGTACCTGCAGGTGGTCGGCGAGGTGAAGACGAAGCCGACGCAGCACAGCGTGGCCGAACTGCGCAGCATCGGCATTCAGCCCAACGTGATCGTCTGCCGGACACAGGTGCCGCTCTCCTTGGAGGTCAAGCGGAAAATCGCCTTGTTCTGCGACACAGACGTGGATTCGGTCATCGAGGCGCGCGACGCCGAGATCCTGTATGAGGTGCCGCTCATGCTCCACGCCGAGGGGCTCGACGACATCGTCGTCCGCCACTTCGGGCTGTCCACGCCGGAACCGGACCTCACCGAGTGGGCGGCGATGGTCGAGCGGATCAAGCACCTGCACCACCATGTCACCATCGCGGTGGTCGGCAAGTACGTCTCGCTGCCGGATGCGTACGCCAGCGTCCTCTCCGCCCTGCAGCACGGCGGCTTCGCCAACGATGCGCATGTGGATATCCGGCTGGTGCACTCGGAAGACGTCACCGACGAGAACGTGGCCGAGCTCTTGGCGGGTGTCGACGGCATCCTCGTGCCGGGCGGGTTCGGCGACAGAGGCATCGACGGGAAGATTGCCGCCGTCCGGTATGCGCGGGAGAACCGCATTCCGTTCTTCGGCATCTGTCTGGGGATGCAAGTGGCGGTCGTGGAGTTCGCCCGCCATGTCGCCGGGTTGGCGGGTGCGCATTCGAGCGAGATCGACCCGCACACCGCACACCCGGTCATCGACCTGTTGCCGGAGCAGAAGGCGGTCGCCGACAAGGGGGGCACGATGCGCCTGGGCGCGTACGCCTGCCAGCTGGTGCCGGGGACGCTGGCGGCGCGCGCCTACCAGACGCTGACGCTGAGCGAACGGCACCGCCACCGCTACGAATTCAACAACGCGTACCGGGCCCGTTTGGAGGCGGCCGGTCTGCGCATTGCGGGGACAAGTCCGGACGGGCGTCTGGTGGAGATCATCGAGCTTCCGGACCATCCGTGGTTCGTCGGCGTGCAGTTCCACCCCGAGTTCAAATCGCGGCCGAACCGGGCGCATCCCCTGTTCCGCGACTTCATCGAGGCGGCCCTGGCATACCAGCGGCAGTTGGCGGTGGAGGGCGTGGCCCGCGGCTGAGCCAAGCCCCGCTTGTGGCGGTCTTCTGTGGCGGCCACGCCGGATTCCGAATGTTTCCTTGGCGGCCGTACCCGGGCAGCGCGTCATCCGCGCGCCGTTTGGCGGATGCTGTCGAAACTTGCGAAGAGGATTTTCTTCCCGCCTGTTGAATCCTGTAAGCGTGCCCCGCAGGGGCACGCCCCGTCCTGCGCGATTGCGGCCGGGCGCCGCTTGGGAGAAGGAGACGAAAAGGTGGCGAAGAAGGTCCTCATCGTCGACGACCAATTGGGCATCCGTGTGTTGTTGCAAGAGGTGTTGAGCCAAGAGGGATACGAGACGTTTGCGGCCGCCAACGGCCAGGAGGCTCTGGCCGTCGCCGTGCGGGAGCGGCCGGACTTGGTGTTGCTCGACATGAAGATCCCGGGCATGGACGGCCTTGAGATTTTGCGCTGCATCCGCAAAGCGGACGCGGCGGCCAAGGTCATCATGATGACCGCGTACGGCGAGCTCGACCTCATCCAGGAGGCCATGGAGCTCGGTGCCATCGCGTACTTCACCAAACCCTTCGACATCGACGAACTGCGGATGGCTGTCCATGCGCAGCTGATGTCCTAAAGCGTTTTACGCGCCTGTGATTCAGTGATAAGATGATGTAGGAATTGTGTCTGCCGGTTTCCCGCCCGCTCCGCCTTGCAACGCCGGGCCGGGCCCGGCAGGGACCGGCCCGCCGTACATACACTCGTCTGCCGACGAGAAGATGAGGTGAGGGGTATGAAGCTGTTCATCGATACCGCCAATGTGAACGAGATCCGCAAAGCGGCCGAAATGGGCATTTTGAGCGGTGTGACGACCAACCCGTCCTTGGTGGCCAAGGAAGGGCGCGATTTCATCGAGGTGCTCAAGGAAATCACGCAGATTGTCGACGGTCCCATCAGCGCGGAGGTCGTGAGCCTCGACGCCGACGGGATGGTGGAGGAGGCCAAACCGCTGGCGGCCCTGCACCCGAACATCGTCATCAAGGTCCCGCTGACTGCGGAAGGGCTCAAGGCGGTGCACCGCTTGGCGAATCAGGGCATCCGCACCAACGTGACGCTGGTGTTCACCGCCAACCAAGCGTTGCTCGCGGCACGGGCGGGCGCGTCGTTCGTCAGTCCGTTCATCGGGCGCCTGGACGACATCAGCTATGACGGCGTGGAGTTGATCCAGGACATCAGCACCATCTTCCAGATCCACGACATCAAGACCGAGATCATCGCGGCGAGCATCCGCCATCCGATGCACGTGACCCAGGCGGCGAAGGCCGGGGCGCACATCGCCACGTGCCCGTACGCGGTGCTCGACCGGATGATCAAGCACCCGCTCACCGACCAAGGCATCGAGCGGTTCCTCGCCGACTGGAACGCGGCGCAGAAGAAGTGAGGCGCACGAGCGGAGGATGGTGGCACATCGCGCTCGGACGGCCGCGAGGTGCAGGGAAAGGAGTCAGGTATGTCTGAGTCGTACATCCAAGGTTTGATCGCCGATCGCATCGGCGGCCGGCAGTTTGGCAAAGATACGGTCATCTACAAGTTCGAGCGCATCAAGCGCGCCAAGGCGGCGGCCAAGGCCGCCCATCCGGAGCGCGAGATCATCGACATGGGCGTCGGTGAACCGGATGCGCCGGCCCGCAAGGAGATTGTCGAGGTGCTTGCGCAGGCGGCGCTCGACCCGGCGAACCGGTTTTACGCCGACAACGGGATCGACGAATACAAGCGCGCCGCGGCGGAGTATTTGGCGCGGGTGTACGGCGTGGAGGGGATTGACCCGGACACGCAGATCAACCACGCCATCGGCTCGAAATCGGCGCTGGCGCTCTTGCCGTACGCGTTCATCAATCCGGGTGACGTGGTTTTGCAGACGGTCCCCGGGTATCCTGTGCTGGCCACCATTTCCACCTGGCTCGGGGGCATCGCCTACAACCTGCCGCTCACGGAGGAGAACGGTTTCCTGCCGGACCTCGACAGCATCCCGCCGGAGGTCGCCCGCAAGGCGAAGTTGATGTACCTCAATTACCCCAACAACCCGACGGGCGCCGCGGCGACGCCGGAGTTCTTCGAGCGGGTCATCCACTTCGCCCGCAAGCATGAGTTGGTGGTTGTCCACGATGCGGCGTACGGCGCACTGGTGTTCGACGGCGCCAAGCCGCTCTCCTTCCTCTCGCTGCCGGGCGCGGATGACGTCGGCGTCGAGGTGCATTCGATGTCCAAGGCGTTCAACATGACCGGTTGGCGCCTGGGGTTCGTCGCCGGCAACCCGCTCGTGGTCAAGGCGTTCGCGACCGTCAAGGACAACAACGACTCCGGGCAGTTCCGCGCCATCCAATTGGCGTCGGCGTACGCGCTCGGCCATCCGGAATGGACCGAGGAGACGGCGGAGAAGTATTCGCGGCGCCACGACATGTTGGTGGAGGTGCTGCGCGAGGCGGGGTTCGACGCGAAAAAACCCAAGGGCACGTTCTTCCTCTATGTGAAGGCACCGCGAGGCGTCGTGGGCGGTCCCACCTTCGACAGTGCTGCAGCGTTTTCGGAATACCTCATCCAGGAACAGTCCATCTCGACCGTACCCTGGGATGACGCGGGCGCGTACGTGCGCTGGTCCGTCACGTACGAGGCGGCGACGGTGGAAGAGGAGCGCCGGGTGATGGAGGAACTGCGCCGGCGCCTGCGTCAACTGCGGTTCATCTTCTGACGCTCGGTCACATGCTGTCCGCGCGCCGCGTTCACCGCTGGATGGTGCCGCTACGGCACCATCCAGCCTGGACATCCATGGATCGATGGCTTCGCACTCCTTTGACCACTCCACCGAGGAACTCCTGGAACAGAGAGAAGCGCACAAAGTTCGCGGAGTATAGGTGTTCTTACGGAAAAGCGCATAAGATATGATTGCGCCGGTCAACCTGTACGAATGAGAAATCGGCTCGCAACGTGCGGGCAGTTTCGCCGTGCGCCCTTGTGGCGCCGGCGAACGGTTCCGCCTGCGCGCGGAATGTGGGGGACGCCATTGGACATCAAGGAACTGGAAGCCAAAAAGTTGACAGAGCTGTACACCCTGGCCAAGGAGTTTCAAATCCCGGGCTACGGGAACATGAAGAAGAAAGAACTCATCTTCGCCATCCTCAAAGCCCAGGCCGAGCGGGACGGCCTGATGTTTGCCGAGGGCGTGCTGGAAATTATGCCGGAGGGTTACGGTTTCCTCCGCCCGGTCGGCTACCTGCCCAGTTCGGAGGACATCTACGTGGCGGCATCTCAGATCCGCCGCTTCGACCTGCGCACGGGCGATCTCGTCTCCGGCAAGGTGCGTCCGCCCAAGGAGAATGAACGCTACTTCGGCCTGCTGCACGTCGAAGCGGTCAACGGGGTGAGCCCCGACGAAGCCGCCGAACGCCTCCACTTCGCCGCCCTGACACCGCTGTTTCCCACCCGGCGCATGATCATGGAGACCTCACCCGACAAGATTGCCACCCGGGTGATTGACCTGTTCACACCGGTGGGTTTCGGCCAGCGCGGGCTCATCGTCGCCCCGCCGAAGGCGGGCAAGACGATGCTGCTCAAGGAGATTGCCCACAGCGTGGCCACCAATTACCCGGAAGCCGAGCTGTTCGTGCTGCTCATCGACGAACGCCCGGAAGAGGTCACCGACATGCAGCGGTCGGTGCGGGGCGAGGTCATCGCCTCGACGTTCGACGAGGTGCCGGAGAACCACATCAAGGTGGCGGAGCTGGTGTTGGAACGGGCGCTGCGCCTGGTGGAGCACAAGCGCGACGTGGTCATCCTCCTCGACAGCATCACGCGCCTGGCCCGTGCCTACAACCTGGTGGTCCCGCCGAGCGGGCGCACCCTGTCCGGAGGCATCGATCCGGCCGCGTTCCACCGTCCGAAACGGTTCTTCGGCGCCGCGCGCAACGTCGAGGAGGGCGGGAGCCTCACCATCTTGGCCACGGCGTTGATTGACACCGGATCGCGCATGGACGACGTGATCTACGAGGAGTTCAAGGGGACGGGCAACCTGGAGCTTCATCTCGACCGGCGCCTGGCGGAGAAGCGCGTGTTTCCGGCCATCGACATCCGCCGTTCCAGCACCCGGCGCGAGGAGTTGCTGCAACCGAAGGAGGAACTGGAGCGGGTGTGGGCCATCCGCAAGTCGATGGGCGACAACCCCGACTTCACCGAGTTGTTCATCCGCAAGTTCAAAAACTACAAGACCAACAAGGAATTTCTGGAGAGCCTCGAATTGCATAAGGAAAAACGGTAAGCTGCCGCGACGCATTCGCCGGGTGCGCCATCACAAAAGCCGCAGGGAAGAGTGGAAGCCTTTCCCTGCGGCTGCAGTGCGAGCTTGGACGTGTCTCATGCCGAGGCGCTCAGTCGTCCGGGGGTTCCAACCACACCGGCTCGCTGCCGCCACTGACGGCGGACAACGACAACAGCGCGGTCCAGAACCCGGCGACCCACGTGGTCCACCCAGCCTGCATCCCCTGCACCTCCCCGTGCCGCCGCGTCCCGCGGCGATTACCATGGTAAGTCACACATGGAAGAGATGGCAATAACGGGGAGTTTATGTTTATCATCATTTTGGAGAAACGAATGCAGTGCGCGCGGTTGCTTGGAGAAGCGGCCGCAGTGCGAGCTTGGCACGAACACGGCGTGACACGAAACGTGTCACGTGTTATAATGGCCCGTAGCGCCTGATGAGGGACGAAGCGAGGTGAACGACATGAAACCGGGCATTCATCCGGAATACCACATCACCACGTTGACCTGCGCCTGCGGGGAGACGTTTGAGACGGGTTCCGTCAAGAAGAATATCCGCGTCGAAATCTGCTCCAAGTGCCATCCGTTCTTCACCGGCAAGCAGAAGCTGGTGGACGTCGGCGGCCGCGTCGAGCGGTTCAACAAGAAGTACGGCTTGACGCCGAAGGCTCAGTAATCGAGGCGGTGCCCATGGCCAAGGTTGGACGTTCGTCCATCCCGCGGTGCCCGCGCGGCGCGGCACGGATGGATGGCTCCGGCGTTGGCTTTTTTACTTTCTGGCGGCTCGCCGGCGCAGGCCGCCTGCCTTGGACAGGAGGTGAGCGCGCGTGCTGGAACGGCTGGAAGCCATGGAGCGCCGGTACGAACAACTGACGCAGTTGCTGTGCGATCCGAACGTCGTCAGCGACCCTGACAAGCTGCGCGCGTACGCCAAGGAGCAGGCGGATCTGGAAGATGCCGTCACCGCGTACCGTGCGTACAAGCGGGCCGAGGCGGAGCTCGCCGACGCCAAAGCGATGCTGCAGGAGAAGCTCGACGATGAAATGCGGGAATTGGTGAAGAGCGAGGTGGAGCGGCTCTCCGCAGAGCGGGATCGCCTGCGCGAGCAGCTGCAGGTGTTGCTCTTGCCGCAGGACCCGAACGACGAGAAAAACGTGTTTCTCGAGATCCGCAGTGCGGCGGGCGGTGAGGAAGCGGCGTTGTTCGCCGCAGACCTGCTGCGGATGTACCAGCGGTACGCGGAGCGCAACGGTTGGCGCACCGAATTGCTCGACGCCAGCTACACGGACATCGGCGGCATCAAAGAGGCGACGCTCGCCATCCAGGGCCGCGGGGCGTACAGCAAGCTGAAGTTTGAGAGCGGGGCGCACCGCGTGCAACGGGTGCCCGTCACCGAGTCGGGCGGGCGCATCCACACCTCGACCGCCACGGTGGCCGTCCTCCCGGAGGTCGAGGACATCCAGGTGGAAATCCACGAGAAGGACTTGCGCATCGACACGTTCTGCTCCACCGGCCCCGGCGGGCAGAGCGTGAACACCACCCAGTCGGCGGTGCGGATCACCCACCTGCCGACCGGGATTGTCGTCACCTGCCAGGACGAGAAGTCGCAGTTGAAAAACAAGGAAAAGGCGATGCGGGTGCTGAGAGCCCGGCTCTACGAAAAGTACCAAGAAGAGCAGCAGCGGGAGGTTGCGGCCAACCGGCGCAGCCAGGTGGGCACGGGCGACCGCAGCGAGCGGATTCGGACGTACAACTTCCCGCAGAGCCGCGTGACCGATCACCGGATTGGCCTCACGCTGCACCGCCTCGATGCGGTGCTCGACGGGGACTTGGAAGAGATCATCCAGGCGCTCATCGTCGCCCACCGCGCGAAACTGCTGGAACAGCAGGCAGACGCCGCGGTGGAGGCGGCAGAGGCGTAAGACGGGGGTTACGGACGTGCCGGCGTGCAGGCAGGGCGGCGTGCCAGCCCCAGGCGGCGAAGATGCGCGGCGCGCGAACGAACTGACCGTGGCGGAGGCCATCCGCTGGGCGCAGGAGGAGATGGTGCGGGGGCTCCCGGCGCGCCTCGGGGACGCGCGCGCGGAGGTGGCGCGGGCCGAGGCGGAACAACTGCTGTTGTGGGCCGCGGGCTGGGAGCGGATCGATCTCGTCACGCGCTTGCGGGATCGCCTGCCGGCTGCGGCATCCGCCCGCTTTCGGCACGCGGTGGCGCGCCGGAAAGCGGGCGAACCGCTGCAGTACATCACCGGCCGGGCGCCGTTTCTGGGACGGATGTTCCGCGTCACGCCCGACGTGCTCATTCCGCGTCCGGAGACGGAGGTGCTGTACGCCGCGGCCGCCGCGTGGCTTCGCTTTCCGGTGTGCGCTCACCTCCGCGCGCGCATCTACGATCTCGGCACGGGCAGCGGTGTGCTCGCCATCAGCCTCGCCCTCGCTTGTCCGGCGGCGGAAGTCATCGCATGCGACATCTCGGCGGCCGCCGTCGCGGTGGCCGCCGGCAACGCGGCCGCCTTGGGCGCGCGCGTCGCGTGGCGGACCGGCGACGGGTTCGCGGTCTGGGGGGAACTGGCGAGCACCGGTTGGCTGCCCCATCTCGTGGTCAGCAATCCGCCCTACATCCCGGCGGGCGAGATCGCGCGGCTGGACGCCGAAGTGCGCGACCACGAACCCCGCCTCGCCCTCGACGGCGGCCCCGACGGCCTTGACTTCTACCGCCGGTTTGCCGCCATGGGCGATGCGGCGTTCGCGGCGACGCCGGAGCCAGCCGCCATGTTGCTCGAGGTGGGGGACGGCCAGGCGGATGCGGTGTGCGCGCTGTTCGCGGCGCAGGCGGAGCGCTGGCCAGGCTGGGCGTTCACGGTGATCCCCGACCTGCGCGGCATCCCGCGTGTCGTGGCCGCTGCGCGCGGCGCGCCGCTGCCTGCCTTGCCGCAGACCTGACGCTCATCCGCGGCGTTTAACTCTACGAACTCCGGGACAGACTGTCTGCTAGAGACGCAAGACCGGCAGGCGGCCGGCCCGGAGGGACGACGGATGAGCGGACGGAGGTTGCTTTGGTTTTTGGCGGGGCTCTGCCTGGTGGCCGCCGTGGGGCATGCCTTCATGGCCCGGGCGCAGGGGAATGCTTGGGTGGACCTGGCCGCCCCGCGCGCGGCAGCCATCCCGGAGGACGCGCTGCGGCTGCGGATCATCGCCAACAGCGACCGCCCCGCCGACCAGGCGGAGAAGCTGAAGGTGCGCGACGCGGTGGTCGCGGCGGCGGCGGCGTGGCTGCATGGGGTCACGTCGGCAGCCGGTGCGGAGGCGGTGTTGCGGGCGCACCTGCCGCAGGTGACGGCGCTGGCCGACCGCATCCTGCGGCGCGACGGCATGCCGTATGCCGCAGAGGTCCAACTCGGCCGTGTCCCGTTTCCGACGAAGGTGTACGGGAACCGGGTCTATCCGGCGGGGGAGTACGAGGCACTGCGCATCGTGCTCGGCCGCGGCGCGGGTGAGAACTGGTGGTGCGTGCTCTATCCGCCGCTGTGCTTCATCGACATCGCCGACGGCGACGCGGTGCCCAACACCGGCGGCTTCCCGGACCTGCCGCCGCTCGAAACCATCACGGTGCCCGGCGCGGACGGTCAACCGCGCCAGGTGGCGGTGCGGGTGGCGGCGCTCGACTACGGGGAAGCGGTCTGGAAGGGCGTGCGCGCGTGGCTGGCGGGGAAAGGAGCCGGAGGATGAACGTCTGGCGCGTGCACGTGGACGCAGATGGCAACATGGACGAGGCGGCGCAGGCGGCCATCGCGGATGCGGCCGCCTGTTTGCGTGCGGGAGGCGTGATCGCGTTTCCGACCGAGACGGTGTACGGGCTGGGCGCCAACGCGTGGGACGACGCCGCGGCCCGCAAGGTGTTCCAGGCGAAAGGGCGACCGGCCGACAACCCGCTCATCGTCCACATCGCCGATATGGACATGCTCGGCATGGTGACCTGTCCCGACGCGCTGCCGGAACCGGCGCGGCGGGCGATGGCCGCGCTGTGGCCAGGGCCGCTCACCGTCATCGTGCCGGCGGGGCCGCGCATTGCCGCGACGGTGCGGGCGGGATTGCCCACGGTCGGCGTCCGCCTGCCGGACCATCCGGTGGCGCGGGCCCTCATCCGGGCCGCGGGCTGTCCAGTCGCCGCGCCGAGCGCCAACCGGTCAGGGCGGCCGAGCCCGACCGACGCCGCCGCCGTCTTGGCCGATCTCGCCGGCCGTATCGACGGCGTGGTGGACGGCGGGCCGTGCCAGGTCGGGGTGGAGTCGACGGTCGTCGCGTTCACCGCGGAGCGGGGTGTGATCTACCGGCCAGGCGGCGTGACACGCGAGGCGCTCATGGCGGCGTCCGGCGTGCCGGTGGATTGGCACGGCCACCTGTTGCGCCCGGATGCCGGGCTGGCCGCTGCGATGATGCAGAGCGATATCGAGGGAGAACCCCCCGGTGTCCCCAGGGCGGAACGCCACGCTGCATCCGGGGCGCCTGACCTCGGCCCGCCGCCGTCGCCTGGGATGAAGTACCGCCACTACGCGCCGGACGCGGACGTGCATGTGTTCGTCGGGCCGAACGGCCGCGTGCTGGCCGCGATGCGCGCGTGGTTGGCGACGTTGCGAGCCCGGCACCCAGAGGACACGGTGGCCGTGATCGCGGAACGGACGGAGGGCTTGGCCCAAGCGGGCGTGCTCGCCTGGTCGCCGCCGCCCGGTACGCCGTACACCGAGGCGCTGGCGCGGGAGATCTATCGCCTGTTGCGCGCGTTCGAGGCGCAGGGAGCGCGCCACATCCTTGTCCAAGGCGTGGCGCCGGATGGATTGGGCGCTGCGGTCATGAACCGGCTGGCGAAAGCAGCGTCAGGCCGCGTGCATCTTGTCTGACCTCGCCGCCGAGCGCCGTCCACACCTCCGCGGCCGGGAGGTACACCTGCCCTTGCCATAGAAACGGCGGATGCGCGAGCCGGATGGGCTCGCCGTCGATGGTCAACTCGATTCCGGCCAGACGGATGACCGTCTGCGGCGCGGGGGTGCCGGAAGGCACGGGGATGGTCGTTCGCGTGGCCCATTCGATGCCGCCGCTTGTGTCACCGCTTACGCCGCCTGCGGCAGCACTTGCGGCACGGTTCGCGGCGCCGCTTGCGGCCGCTCCCCGCACACCGGCTGCGCCGGGCGTCGTCAGCGCGACCTCACGCGTGGTGTTGTGCCATGCGGCCCGCCCGCCCGCCTGCCGCGCGAGCCAGGCCGCAGGGACGTAGACCGTCCCCTGCCAGGACACGGCGGGGGTGCCAGGCGCCGCGGCGAGACGGACCACCCGGTCGGCGAAGACAGGGTCGTTCCAAGGCCGGATGAACGTCTGCACCTCGCCGGCGGGCACGTCGCCGCGCTGGCCGTCCGGCGTCACCACCTGCAGCCAAGCCGCGGCCGCACTCGGTGCCGCATTGGCCGCACCCGGCGCTGCGTTGGCCGCGTCCTGGGCCGCATTGGCCGCACCCGGCGCCGCGCTCGCCGCGCCGATGACGAGCACCCCCTGGTTGCCGTGCAGATAGAAGAGGGCGGGCGCGGCAGGGCTCGGCTGGCTGCGGATGACCGCCCCGCGCGGCGCCACGGCGTAGAAGTGCGGCGAGGCGGCGAGGGGATGGGCCAGCGCATCCTCGACGCATTGGGCGAGGGCACGCTGGCCGGCCACGGTCGGGTGCACGTCGTGCGCAGCCACCCGCACGTCCTCCGCCTGATGGTGGTTGAACACCAGGTATACGTCGGCGAACAGGCTCTGGGACTGCGCCGCGACCGTCAGGATGGCCTGGTTTTCCGCCGCAATCACCTCCTCGGCCAGCGGGTGCAACGGGTGGCGGTCCGGGAAGGGATCGTACAGGTTGAGAAGGACGAGCGGCGCAGCGGTCTGCCGCCGGATGGCCGCCACAATCCGCGGCAGGTTGGCCGCGAACGCTGCGGCGGCCGCCTGGAGGCGGGCCGTATCCGCCGGCGTGACGGTGAGCGATCCGTCGGCCAAGTAGCGGGCCAGGAGCGGTGCGGCCGCCCGCAGCAGGTCGTTGCTGCCGATGTCCACCGTGACGACGGTGGCCTGGCGCAACGCCGCGGTGAACCTGGGTGTGGCGAGCGCGTGGAGCAGGTCGGCCGACGTCCAGCCGGGCACGGCGAGATTGGTCACCTGCCACCCCTCGTCGCGGGCGACGAGGAAGGGATAGGCTTGCGGCGCCGGATGGGCCGTGTCGGCCGCGAGATACAGCCCGTAGGTGATGGAGTCGCCGAGCGCGACCAGATGCTGTTCCTGCTTCGCCCATCCGCTCGCCGCGGGTGCGGCGACGGCCGCGCAGGCGGCAAAGAGTGCCACGGTGATGCGGTAAACGCCGGTTGACCGGCGGGGCATGGGCAACGCCTCCCTCCGCGACCATTGTAGCTGATTTTCCGCTCCTCATGATCCCCCGGACAGGCGCATACAGTGGAGCAGGTGTCCGCACGAGGGGGAGCCAAGTGACAGAACACCTGCACGACCTGCTCGAAATCTGCCTGATGTCGCTCGCCATCGGCATGGACGCGTTTTCGTTGTCGATGGGACTCGGGCTCAACGGTCTGCGCCGGGACCAGGCCCTGCGGCTGGCGGCGTGGATTGGCGTCTTTCATGTCGGGATGACGCTCGCCGGCCTGTGGGCTGGTGCGGTGCTGGGCAGCCGGTTGGGTTACGCGGCCCACGTCTTTGGGGCAGCCCTGCTCATCGGCATGGGGTTGCATATGCTGTACGGATCGGTCAGTCAACAGCCGGAAGCGATGCCGTTCGGCCGGACGCTCTCCTCCAAGCTGGCGTTCTCGGCCGGGGTGTCGGTGGACGCCCTGTCGGTCGGCTTCAGCCTCGGCCTGCGCAGCACCGCGTACGGGGTGATGTCGGCGCTGGCGTTCGGGTGGGCAGCCACTTGGATGTGCCTGGCCGGGATGTACGTGGGCAAGAAGGCGAACGCCTGGGCCGGTGCGTGGGGCGAGGTGGTCGGCGCGTGCATCCTCATCGGGTACGGCGCCCACTTCCTGTTCGGCTGACACCCGCCTCGGCGGACACCCGTCCGGCCCCCGCGTCACGGGGTGCTGCAAGTCCGCTGCCACACCGCCTTGCCGCATCGCCGCACCGTGGCCGCAGCGCGGTTGCATGCCCCATCCGGGCCGGGATATACTGTAGGCACGAACGAACGCCGCAGACGAGTCCGCAATCTGCAGGGAATTTGCCGAAGGAGCCGGGACGGGATGCACCTGTTGTTCGTATGCACCGGGAATACCTGCCGCAGTCCGATGGCAGCGATGTTGACGATGGCGAAGCTCCAGGAACGCGGCCTCGGCTGGACGGCCGAATCCGCCGGGTTGTACGCGGCAGAGGGACAGCCGATGACCCCGCTGGCCCAGGACGCGCTCACCCGGCGCCACGTCCCGCTCAAGCCGCACGCATCCCGCCCGCTCACGCGCGAACTCGCGGAGCGGGCCGACTTGATTTTGACGATGACCGCCAGCCACGCGCGCGAGGCACAGGCCCGCTTCCCGGATCTGGCCGGAAAGATCCACGCGCTGGGCGCGTTTGTCGCCGGAGCGGAGGAAGCCGCGGAGGTGCACGACATCCTCGATCCGTTCGGCGGGTCGGCGGAGGTGTACGAAGCGTGTGCCGCCCAGCTCGAGCGGTTGGTGGAGCGGCTCGTCGACAAGTTGGCGCCGGCGGCAGATGAGACCCGCGGCGGCGTGCCCGCGGGCGCACCGGCGGATGCTGCTGCCGAACCGGCCGCCGGGACGGCGGCAGCGGCGGGCGGTGCCGGTGTGCGGCCGGGGCAAGACGAAACACTGGAGGCAAACCGTGATGAAAGTGGCGATTGCGAGCGATCACGCCGGCTTCCGCCTGAAGGAGCTCCTGAAGCCGACCCTGACGGAGCTGGGCGTGGCGTTTGACGACCTCGGCTGCTACGAGGAAACATCGGTCGATTATCCGGATTACGCGGTCAAGGTGGCGCGCGCGGTCGCGGCCGGCGAGTACGATCGCGGTGTCCTCATCTGCGGCACGGGCCTCGGGATGTGCATCACCGCCAACAAGGTGCCGGGCATCCGGGCGGTGACGGCGCACGACACGTTCTCCGCCGCCATGTCGCGGGCGCACAACGACGCCAACGTCTTGACCATGGGCGAGCGGGTCATCGGGCCCGGCCTGGCGGCCGAGGTGCTCAAGGTCTGGTTGACGACCGGTTTCATGGGCGGCCGCCACGGGCAGCGGGTGGAGAAGATCCAGGCCGTCGAGCGCGAGAGCCTGCGCGCCGCGGGAGCCGTGATCGACGCCGGGAGCAGCTGCTGACCGCAGGGCGGGAGGTGAGCATCGTGGCCGGACAGCCACCTGCGCATGCACACACCGGGCAGCCGCCCGCGCGTGCGGATGGACCCGTCACCCCCGAGGAGGTGCGGCGGCAGACCGCGGAGTGCCTCGCCGATCTGCAGGCGGCCGCCGGACTCGGGCCGGGGAAGGTGCTGGTCGTCGGCGCGTCGACGAGCGAGATTGCCGGCGAGCGCATCGGCACGGCGACCTCGGCGGCGCTCGGACAAGCTGTCGTCGACGCGGTGCTGGCGTTTGCGGAGGAGACAGGGTGCGACGTGGTGTTCCAGTGCTGCGAGCACCTCAACCGCGCGCTGGTGGCGCGGGCGGATGCGGTCGAGCGTCACGGATGGCGCGAGGTGACGGCCGTCCCCGTCCCCGGCGCGGGCGGCGCGGTGGCGGCGGCGGCGTATTTCACGTGGCCGGACGCGTGCTTGGTCGAGGCGGTGGCGGCGGACGCCGGCATCGACATCGGCGACACGCTCATCGGCATGCACCTGCGCCGGGTGGCGGTGCCGGTGCGCGGGCGGCGGCGGGAGATTGGCCGCGCGCACGTGACCATGGCGCGCACGCGGCCCCCGCTC
>NZ_BMOY01000010.1 GCF_014647315.1 Paenalicyclobacillus cellulosilyticus | reverse complement strand
CTGCGGCGGGCGGGCACAACAGGGCGGCGCGCGCAGGCGACACCGCCGCAGGGGGTGCTGCGGCGCGCGCGCAGGATGCCGCGCCGCGGGCGCAGCCGGATGGAGAACGCTGGCATGCGGCCGGCTTGGATGAAGGTTGGGTGGCTGAACTTGTCGCGTTCCTTTGGATGGGTTTGCTCTCGTTGGCCGGGGTGGCGTTTTGGGCGCTCCATCACGCCACGAGCCCGGGCTGGGCGGGCGTTGTCCTCGCGCTCTCCATCGTGACGGGTGCTTACCGCGCGCTCGCCGTGCTCTATTACGTCGCCACCGGCAGGCGGTTGTCCTTCTTCGTCTCGCGGTCGCTGCACGATTGACCATGTCGCCGTTTGTGTCCGGCGTCCTCTGCCGTCCCGTACAAGCCCCGTTCCTCCCCGTGTTTCTTGCGTCCCGGTTTCTCCCACGTCATCTCTCGCAAGCGAATTGATTTCACGGGTTTATGAGTTAGTATTAATACTAGGTCATAAAATTGGGCGGGAAGCCATAGAGTGGTTTCAGGGTTTCAGAGCCAAGTCGCAGGGGGCGCAGGGAGTGCACAACCGGAAGCTGCGGTTTGACGTGGTGGTGGTGGGCGGTGGCACAGCGGGCGTGGCGGCCGCCATCGGGGCGTCCAACGTCGGCGCCCGCACGTTGTTGATAGAAAAAAACCCGTATTTCGGCGGCGCGGCTACCCACAGTTCCGTATTGACGTTCTGCGGCTTCTTTGCCCAGCAGGAACCGATTATGCAAGTGGTCGGCGGCGTCGGAGACCAGGTGTTGCAGGAGTTGCGCCGCCTCGGCATCTACGAGGGGCCGTACCGCAACCCGAATTCCGGGAACGTGATTGTGCTGCTCGACGCGGAGGCGACCAAGTACGCCTTGGACCGCAAGGTGATGGAGGCGGGGGTGACGCCGCGCCTGCACTGCCAGGTGATTGAAGCCCACGTGGACGGCGGCGAGGTGCAATCGGTGGTCGCGGTCGATCACGGCGGCCGCATCACGGTGGAGGCGACCGCGTTCGTCGACGCGAGCGGCGAGGCGAACCTGACCGCCCTCGCCGGCGGACCGGTGCGGTTTGGCGATCACGAGGGCCAGGTGCAGGCGGGCACGCTCGTCTTTCGCATCGGCGGCGTACCCAGCGACGCGCCGCTCGACCGCAAGCTGTTCGAGGCGGCCATCCAAAAGGCGAAGCAGCAAGGAGTCACCTCGGTGACGAAAGAGCGGGGCATGGTCCTTCGCCTCCCCGGCACGCGCGACGTGTTGGCGATGTTCGCGGACGAGGATGTCAACGGCCTCGACGCCGCGAGCCTCACCGCCGCCGAGATGTCCGCCCGTCACCAGGCGTGGTCGTACCTTGACATCTTCCGCCGCTACGTGCCTGGCTTTGAACAAGCCTACCTGGTGCAGACCGGCCCTGCCATCGGCATTCGCGAGACGAGGCACGTGATCGGCGAGTACGTGTTGACAGGGGAAGACGTGATCAACGGCGTCCGCCACCCAGACGCGGTGGCGCGCGGCGGCTGGCCCGTGGAGATCCACCGCGCCGGCCAGCCGGCCATCTACCACCAGATCCGCGATCGTTCCTTTTACGACATCCCGCTGCGCTCGCTGCGCGTCCGAGGGTTCCAGAACCTCTGGTGCGCGGGGCGGATCATCTCGTGCGACCCCATCGCGTTCGCTTCGGCTCGCGTGATGGGCACCGCGTTCGCCACGGGTCACGCCGCCGGCGTCGCGGCCGCGTATTACGCCGCGACGAAGACGGTCGATCCCGCCGCCGTCCGCCACGAGCTGTTGCGCCAGGGCGCCTACATCTGAGGTGTCGGCTTACACGCGTCCGCCGTGCGCGCGGAACTCGGCCGCCTTTTCCGCCATGCCCGCCTGCACGGCGTCGGTGAGCGTCAAGCCGCGCGCGGCGGCGTACGCGCGCAGGTCCTGGGTGATGCGCATGCTGCAGAACTTGGGCCCGCACATCGAACAGAAGTGGGCCGTCTTGGCGGCTTCCGCCGGCAGGGTCGCGTCGTGGTACGCGATGGCCCGCTGCGGGTGCAGGGAGAGGTTGAACTGGTCGCGCCAGCGGAACGCGAAGCGCGCTTCCGACAGCGCGTCGTCCCACGCCCGTGCGCGCGGGTGTCCCTTCGCCAGGTCGGCCGCATGCGCCGCAATCTTATACGCGATCACGCCCTCCCGCACGTCGTCTTTGTCCGGCAGGCCGAGGTGCTCTTTCGGCGTCACGTAGCATAGCATCGCCGTCCCGAACCATCCAATCAACGCTGCGCCGATGGCCGAGGTGATGTGGTCATAGCCCGGTGCGATGTCGGTCACCAGCGGTCCGAGGGTGTAGAACGGCGCTTCCTGGCATACCGCCATCTGCCGTTCCACATTCTCCTGAATCATGTGCAGCGGGATGTGGCCGGGTCCTTCGACCATCACCTGCACGTCGTGCTGCCATGCGATGCGGGTCAGTTCGCCGAGCGTCTCCAGTTCCGCAAACTGGGCGTCGTCGTTCGCATCGGCGATACTCCCCGGCCGCAACCCGTCCCCGAGCGAGATCGCCACATCGTAGGCGCGCAGGATCTCGCAGATCTCCGCAAAGTGCGTGTACAGGAAGTTCTCCTCGTGGTGGGCGAGACACCACGCCGCGATGATGGACCCGCCGCGGGAGACAATTCCGGTCACCCGTTTCTCGGTCAGCGGAATGTAGCGGAGCAGCACGCCAGCGTGGATGGTGACGTAGTCGACCCCCTGTTCCGCCTGTTCCACCAAGGTGTCCCGGTACACCTCCCACGTCAGTTCTTCCGGGCGGCCGCCCACTTTCTCAAGCGCTTCGTAGATGGGCACCGTGCCCACCGGGACGGGCGCGTGGCGCAGGATCCACTCCCGCGTGGTGCGGATGTCCCGGCCGGTCGACAGATCCATCACCGTATCCGCCCCCCACAGCGTGGCCCAGCGCATCTTCGCCACCTCTTCCGCAACCGAGGCGCGCACGGCGGAGTTGCCGATGTTGGCGTTGATCTTCACGTGAAAGTGGCGGCCGATGACCATCGGTTCGCTCTCCGGATGGTTGATGTTGGCCGGAATGATGGCCCGTCCGCGCGCCACCTCCTGGCGGACGAAGTCCGGATCGACCCCTTCGCGCAGGGCGGCGAACTCCATCTCGGGCGTGATGATACCCTGCTTGGCGTAGTACATCTGCGTCACGGCGCGGCCTGGTTTGGCGCGCAGTGCAGGCCGGGTGCGGTCCGCCATCTCGACGTCGCCGCGTTCCAGGATCCAAGCCCGGCGCAACGGCGGCAAACCGCGGCCAAGTTCAATCCGGGCGTTCGGGTCGGTGTAGGGGCCGCTCGTGTCGTAGACGCGGAGTGTGCGCGGGGAACCATCCGCATGTTTGGCTTCGAGCACTATTTCACGCATCGGCACGCGGATGTCCGGGCGGCTGCCGGTGATGTACACCTTGCGGCTGTTCGGGAACACCTCGCCGTAGCCGCCGACGGGCAAGCCGGCAGCGGCCGGATCGGGCCCGTCGATAGGCCGGGATGCGGTAAGTGACAGCGTGCAGTCAGACGACATGGTATTCAACCTCCCCGGCGAGGCGATGAGGGGGCGAGCGGAAACCGGGAGGCCAACAGAAAAGCCACCCAGCAAAGGGGTGGCCGTATGCGCGCATCGCGTCCTTGCACGGACCATCGCGGCGGATGGCACGATGGCAGACCAGGTCCCTACGCTGGCATTACCCAGGTCAGGTGCGACGGTCGGCAACGGCCTAGTTGCCCTCTCAGCCTGCTTCCGCAAGCTCCCGTTTGGCCTCGCGTAAATTGTCAGAGTCATCATAGCACCTGAGTGGGCCGCCTGGCAACCGTCCGCGGCAAAAAAGGACGCGCCACCATCATCATCCCGGCGTGTCCTGTGGTACAATGGCCTTCGAATGGACGAGACAGAGAAATGGAGGCGTCGTCATGGCAGCATCGGAGCGAGCGCTTCGCTTTGGCATCATTGGTGCAGGGAACATCGGGCGTGTGCACGCCCAGACCATCGCTCAACTGGGCGGCGCGGCCGAGGTGGTCGCCGTCACGGACGCGTATCTTGCGTTGGCGGAGCAGCTGGCCGCAGATTTTCAGGTGCGGAAGGTGTACGCTTCCGCCGCGGAACTGCTGGCAGATCCGGACGTGGACGCGGTCATCATCTGCGTCCCGAATAAATATCACGCACAGCTCGCCGTCGAGGCGCTCCAGGCGGGCAAGCACGTCGTGCTGGAGAAACCGATGGCCATCAACGCCACCGAGGCCAAGAAGGTGGTGGAAGCGCAGCGGGCGGCGGATCGCCTGCTCATGGTGCCGCACCAGATGCGCTGGGAACCGGTCGTCGAGCAGGTGAAGGAGCAGGTGGCCAAGGGTGCGCTTGGTCGGATTTACCACGCCAAAACCGGGTGGATGCGGCGCAAGGGCATCCCGGGCTGGGGTACCTGGTTCACCCAAAAGGCGGAATCGGGTGGTGGTCCGCTCATCGACATCGGCGTCCACATGCTCGATCTCGCCCTCTACCTGATGGGCAATCCGCGTCCGGTGGCGGTCACCGGCGCGACGTTCGCCGAGTTCGGCCCGCACCGCCGCGGCATCGGCAGTTGGGGCCGGCCGAACTGGGAAGGGACGTACGACGTGGAGGATCTGGCTTCCGCCTTCATCCGGATGGAGGACGGCAGCACCCTGACCCTCGAAGTCAGTTGGGCGGCCCACACCGACCTGGAGCAGAACGGCCCGTTCGTCCATCTGTTGGGCAGCCTCGGGGGTGCGTCCATCCACGGCGCGCGCGGGAAGCTTTTGACCGAACAGTTCGATCGCACCGTGGATCTGGAGCTCTCCCCCGGTCCGGACGCCCCGCCGGAGCGGGTGGCGATGTTCCGGCACTTCCTCGCGTGTGTGGCAGCCGGCCGCGAGCCGGTGTCCAACGCCCTCACCGGATACACCAACAACCTGATCCTCGACGCCATCTACGAGTCGTCGCGGACAGGGCGCGAAGTCGTCTTGCACTGGGACGTGTGAGCGAGGGATGGCGATGCGCATCTACACCCGCGGCGGCGACCGCGGCATGACCAGCCTCATCGGCGGCGCGCGCCGCTACAAGGACGACCTGCGGGTCGAGGCGTACGGCAGCATCGACGAGGCCGGGGCGTTCCTCGGCCTCGCCCACAGCCTGCTTCATCCCGAGCGGGATGCGGACATCCGGGAGGTCGTGCTCGACCTGCAGCACATGCTGTGGGACGCCGGGGCGGATCTCGCGGCGCCGCCCGGCGTTTCGTTCGCATTCCGGACGCCGGAAGAGGCGGCCGCGGCGCTGGAGCCGGTCATCGACCGCTACCAGGCGCAGGTGCCCCCCATCACCCAGTTCATCCTGCGCGGGGGCACCCAGGCGGCCGCGGCGCTGCACGTCGCCTGCACGGTCGTGCGCCGGGCTGAGCGCTGCGCCGTGCGGCTCATGCGCCATGAGCCGATCCACATGCCGGCGCTGCAGGTGCTCAACCGCATGTCGGACCTGTTGTTCGTCCTCGCCCGGGTGGCCAACGCGCGCGCAGGTGAAGCGGACGTCGTGTACGCGCGCAGCCCGCAGGTGTTCCGTTGAGGTTGCGCCCAAGTTTGACGCCAGGGCAAGCCAAGGGGGGAGCACGGTGTCCAGCGACAGCCACCGGCCACAGGCCGGATCGCAACAAGCCGGACCACATCCTGCCGGATCACATCATCTCGAGGCGCACCACGAAGCGGCTGGCGACCCATCGCGGCGGGAATGCGCGCATGACCAACGCCTGCGGCTTTCCGTGCTGCAGCTTTTGCACGAAAACTCGCGGCGTTCGCCCGAGACCATCGCCGACATGCTCGGCGTGCCGCACGAGGTGGTCGCCCGCCTCATCCGCCAGCTGGAGGAGGAGAAGGTCATCCTCCGCTACTCCGCGGTGATCAACTGGGACAAGGTGGACGCCAACCGGGTCACGGCCGTGATTGACGTGCGGGTCACGCCGCAGCGTGAATTCGGTTTCGACGCCATCGCGGAGCGCATCTACCGCTTCCCGGAGGTTCGCTCGGTGTCGCTGGTGTCGGGAACGTACGACCTGCAGGTCGTCGTGGAGGGCAGAAACCTCAAGCAGGTCGCCCAGTTTGTCTCGGAAAAGCTGTCGACCATCGAGCACGTGACGGCGACGACCACCCATTTTTTGCTCAAGACTTACAAAGCGGACGGCGTCATCTTTGACGACCAGGAGGGCGACCAGCGCCTCGTGGTGACGCCGTGAGCAAACTTGAGCGCCTCTCGCCGGTGGTGCGGGGTCTGCCGCCGTCCGGCATCCGCCGCTTTTTCGATCTCGCCAGCCAGATGAAGGACGTGATCTCGCTCGGCGTGGGTGAACCCGACTTCGTCACCCCCTGGCGTGTGCGGGAGGCGGCCGTCTACGCCTTGGAGCGGGGGTTCACGAGCTACACCTCCAACTACGGCCTGCCCGCGTTGCGCGAGGCCATCGCGGAGTATCTGGAAGGGTTCGACCTCCACTATGACCCTGCGCACGAGATCCTGGTGACGCTGGGGGGCAGCGAGTCCATCGATCTCGCCCTGCGCACGCTGGTCTGCCCGGGGGACGAGGTCCTGATTCCCGAGCCCACGTACGTCTCCTACCGTCCGTGCGCGATACTGGCGGGCGCCACCCCGGTGGCGGTGCCGACCACGGTGGAGGACGAGTTCCGGTTGGCGCCGGATCGGCTGCGGGCTGCCATCACGCCGCGCACCAAAGCGCTCGTCCTCTGTTATCCCAACAACCCGACCGGGGCCATCCTCACCGAAGAGGACGTGCAGGCCATCGCGCGGATTGTGATGGAGCACGACCTGTTCGTCGTCTCCGACGAGATCTACGCCGAGCTCACCTACGGCCGCCGGCACGTCAGCATCGCGGCCGTGCCCGGGATGAAGGAGCGGACCATCGTCATCAACGGGATGTCGAAGGCGTTCGCGATGACGGGCTGGCGCATCGGTTACTGCGCGGCGCCGCGGGATCTCATCGAGGAGATGGTGAAGATCCATCAATACACCATCATGTGCGCCCCGAGCATGGGCCAGGTGGCGGCGGTGGAAGCCCTGCGCCACGGCCAGGCGGACAAGGACCGGATGGTGGAAAAATACGACCAGCGGCGGCGGCTCATCGTCAAAGGGTTAAACGACATCGGGCTTCGCTGCCACGAGCCGCGCGGGGCGTTCTACGCGTTTCCCGACATCCGCAGCACCGGGTTATCCTCGGAGGAGTTCGCGGAGCGCCTGCTCGCCTACGGGGTCGCCGTGGTGCCGGGCAACGTGTTCGGTGCGGCCGGGGAAGGGTTCGTCCGTTGTTCTTACGCCACGTCCGCGGAGCAGATTGAGCGGGCGTTGGAGCGGATGGCCCGCTTTGTGCAGGCGGTGCGCCCCGTCTGACCGCAGGATGCGCCCGTGTTTGCCCGCCTCGCAGGTGTCCCTCCCATGCTTTCTCGTATGTTTGCAAGGAGGGGTTCATATACATCTACGGGAGCTCCCAAAAACGCTCTTCATGAAAGGAGGAACACCTGCATGTGGCAGTTGTGGCTCACCGGTCTCATCGGCATCTGGTTGATCATTTCACCTTGGGTCTACAACTTCGCCGGCAACACGGGCGCACTGTGGAACAGCATCATCTTTGGCGCGATTGAGCTCATTCTTGCCATTTGGGCGGGTGTGCAGCTGAAGAACAAGACCTGACCCGAAGGAACTCCCGGCACCGCCGCGTCCGGCTCCGCAACGGCGCAACGCCTTTGCCGGCGCCGCCGCACGGGTGCCGTCGGCCGCCTGCGCAGGCGGCCTTTTTTGCGTTCACGCCCGCCTTCCGGCCCGGCACCGGTACGCGGCGCGGGCCTGCCAGGCCCGGCGGTTCCGGAGACAGCGCAGACCACCGAAACCAAGCTAGGCAGGTTTCAAGGATTTTTCGATCTAGGCATCCTATATTGAGAACCAGAGGTCGTACGACACGTCCGCAACGGGATGCGGACAGGCTGAGGAAAGGGTGAGGATGCCATGGGGTTCTACCAGGATCGGAAACCGCGCCAAGCCAACCGGCGCCTGCGCGCAAGCGTGCGCTCCGCGGCGCGCTTTGCTTCCGTGGTCGTGCTGTCGGCACTTGTCGGGTCCGGTGCCACGCTGGCCGCCATTCCCGTGCTTGAACAACGCGGCCTGCTCGGCGGGGGGGCGGAGCCGGTGACCAACACCGCCGCCAATCCGTCGCAGGCGCCCGCGACGCAGGATGTGGTTCCGACCTCGGTGGTCTCTGTCAGCACGGATACCGCCATCACGCGCGTCGTCAAACAGGCGGAGCCGGCGGTCGTGGCCGTCGTCAACTACGGTTTGGTTTCGAACTTCTTCACGCAGCAGACGCAGCTGCAGGAGCAGGGCGTCGGCAGCGGCGTGTTGTTCTACAAGGACAGCAAGTACGGGTACATCGTCACCAACAACCATGTCGTGAACGGGGCGGCGAAGATCCAGGTCGTCCTGTCCTCCGGCCGCCACGTGCAGGCGAGCGTCGTCGGAACCGACATGTACACCGATCTGGCGGTGCTCCGGGTACCGGTTGCGACCGTACGGGCCATCAATCCGCTTCCGTTCGCGAATTCCGATAACATCCAGGTGGGGGAGCCGGCCATCGCCATCGGCAACCCGATGGGGCTCGATTTCGCCGACTCGGTGACGGCTGGGATCATCAGCGGCGACAAGCGCATGATGCCGGTCGAGTCGCCGGATAACCCGAACATCGTGCTCGACTATCAGGCGGTCATCCAGACGGACGCCGCCATCAACCCGGGCAACAGCGGCGGACCGCTGCTCAACATCGAGGGTCAGGTGGTCGGCATCAACTCGAGCAAGATCTCCGCGCCCGACTTTGAAGGCATGGGCTTTGCCATTCCGTCGAACGAGGTCAAGACCATCGCCGAGCAGATCATCAAGACCGGCCACGCGGTGCATCCGTCACTCGGCATCCAAGGCTGGTCGCTGTCGACCATTCCGTCGGAGTACTGGCCGAATGTACCGGTCGACTACGGCGTCTATGTGCAATCGGTGGATTCTGCCCAGGCGCGCGCGGCCGGCCTCAAGCCGCAGGACGTCATCGTGGGGTTCAACGGCAAAACGGTGCAGGATATGGCCGACCTGCGGACCGACCTGTTCCAGGTCCAGCCCGGCCAGACGGTGACCCTGAAGGTGTACCGGGGCAGCCAGCTGTTGACGCTCAAGGTGAAAGTCGGCCAGATGACCACCCAAAACACGTCCGCGCCCACGAGCGACAGCCTGCCCGACAACACCAACCCGTTCGGCTCGTTCTTCGGGTCCTGGCCGTTTGGCAACTGAAGCCGCGGTCGGCACAGCGCGACCCTCTCCCGCCGGGGAGAGGGTCATTTTTTTATGCAGCGGTCTCGACATGACGCGGCGGATGTGTTATATTCAATCCGTAACTTAAACTAAGTCTAAATCTAAATTAGGAGTGATGATGACATGCCGTTGGTTGGACGTCCGGCACCTGACTTCGACATGCTTTCGACCAAAAACCTGGAGACGCTCTCCGAGCGCGTCAAGCTCGCCGATTACCGCGGCAAGTGGTTGGTGTTTTTCTTCTATCCGGCCGATTTCACCTTCGTCTGCCCGACCGAGATCACGGCGATGCATGATCGCCTGGCGGAGTTCAAAAACTTGAACGCGGAGGTCTTGGGTGCCAGCTGCGACTCCGTGTACAGCCACAAGGCTTGGATTGAAACACCGCGCGAGCAAAACGGCCTCGGCGGGCTCGGGTACCCGCTCGCGTCCGACTTCACCAAGGAGGTGGCGCGGAAATACGATGTCCTCGTCGAGGAGACGGGTCAACCCCTGCGCGGCTTGTTCATCATCGATCCCGAGGGGGTCCTGCGCTACCAAGTGGTCCACGACATGAACGTCGGCCGCAGCGTCGACGAGACGTTGCGCGTGTTGGCGGCTTTGCAGACGGGCGGGCTGTGCCCGGTCAACTGGAAGCCGGGGCAGAAGACGCTCGGCGTCTGAGGCATTGGCGGCGGATCGCCGCTTCCTGTACAATGATTGGGAAGAGACATCCAGAAAGAAGGGATGGACATGGCCGTACAGCGGGTGATGATCCTCGGTACCGGGCCGGCCGGCCTCACGGCGGCGATCTATGCCGCCCGCGCCAATCTCTCCCCGGTGGTGATTGAAGGCACGCAGCCGGGCGGCCAGTTGACCATGACCACGGAAGTCGAAAACTTTCCCGGCTTTCCGGATGGCATCCTGGGTCCCGAGCTCATGGACAACATGCGCCGGCAGGCGGAGCGGTTCGGAGCCCGGTTTGTCCGCGGTTTTGTCACGGCGGTCGACCTGAAGCAGCGTCCGTTCCGGGTGACGGTGGATGACGGCCAAATCTACGAGACGGAGACGGTCATCATCTCGACCGGCGCTTCCGCCAAGATGCTGGGCATCCCGGGCGAGAGCGAGATGATCGGCCGCGGGGTCTCCACCTGCGCGACGTGCGACGGCTTCTTCTTCCGCGGCAAGCGGGTCATCGTCGTCGGAGGCGGCGACTCGGCGATGGAGGAGGCGATCTTCCTCACCAAGTTCGCGGCGGAGGTGACCATCGTCCACCGCCGGCATGAGCTCCGTGCCTCGAAGGTCATGCAGGAACGCGCCCGCAACAACCCGAAGATCAAATGGGTGCTCAACCATGTCCCGGTCGCGGTCCATGGCGACGGAACGAAAGTCACCGGGCTCGAGGTGCGCGACAACGCCACCGGCCAGACGCGCGTGCTCGAGGCGGACGGCGTGTTCGTCGCCATCGGCCACACGCCGAACACCGGCTTTTTGCAGGGGCAGGTTGAATTGGACGATCACGGCTACATCCGGACACAAGGCGTCACCTCGGCGACCAGCGTGCCGGGCGTGTTCGCGTGCGGCGATGTCATGGATCCCATCTACCGGCAGGCCGTCACGGCCGCGGGCAGCGGTTGTAAGGCGGCGATGGACGTCGAGCGGTATCTGGAAGGCTCGATGGCGCACGATTGGTCGGTGTCGATGGCCAAGGCGTGAAGGGGCGCTGCCGCCGGACGCGGCCCCATGGCAAGGAAAAGGGAAGATAAGGAAAGTCAACATAAGGAGACGAAGAACGTCCGCCTGGTCCGGTCATCCTCCCGCCGTTCGCAGCAGGCCGTCCCTGCTGCGCGCGGCGGGCTTTTGCCTTTCTTGAGACGGGAAATGTTGATATTATGGTAGATAAGGCGTCTTGTCTTCAGGCAGGGAACCCACCAAGGAGTGAAGCACGTGTCGCAATGGATCTTCTTGAACGGCGAGTTTGTGACGAAAGAAAACGCCAAGGTGTCCGTCTATGACCACGGGTTCTTGTACGGCGACGGGGTCTTCGAAGGGATCCGCGTCTACGCGGGGAATGTGTTTCGGCTGCGTGAGCACCTCGTCCGCTTGTACGAGTCGGCGAAGTCCATCCTGCTCGACATCCCGTACACGTTTGAAGAGATGCAGGGCCACGTGGTCGAAACCGTGCGCCGCAACGGGCTGAAAGACGCGTATATCCGCCTGGTGGTGTCACGCGGTGAGGGGAACCTCGGCCTCGATCCCCGTTCCTGCAAGCGACCGAACGTCATCATCATCGCCGAGCAATTGGCGCTGTATCCGAAGGAGTTCTACGAGACGGGGATGGAAGTCGTCACGGTGGCGACGCGCCGCAACCGCGGCGATGCGCTCAATCCCAAGATCAAATCGCTCAACTATTTGAACAACGTACTCATCAAGATCGAGGCGACGCTGGCGGGAGTCAGCGAGGCGTTGACGTTGAATTCGGAAGGGTACGTGGCGGAAGGTTCGGGGGACAACGTGTTCTTGGTCAAGCGGGGCGAACTGTTCACACCGCCGAGCTACGTGGGGGCGCTGGAAGGCATCACCCGCAACGCCATCATCGAGATCGCGGGGAACTTGGGCTATGCGGTGCATGAGCAGCCGTTCACCCGCCACGACGTGTACGTGGCGGACGAGGTGTTCCTGACCGGGACGGCAGCCGAGATCATCCCGGTGGTCAAGGTGGACGGGCGCGTCATCGGCACCGGCAAACCGGGCGCGCACACCTTGCGCCTTTTGGCCGCGTTCAAGGAACTCGTCGTCCGGGACGGCGTGAAGGTGTATCCAGAAATTTCGACCACCTGAGCCGTGCAAGAATTGGCTCGCTTGAGGTATAATGCATAAAACATGTTCCGTGTCGGGAGGGGGAAGTGAGATGAGCGTGAGCACGCCGCAGCATCGTCCAGGACCGGCAGCGGGTGCCGCTGTGCTCCGGGGCGCTTCGATGCTGGTGGAAGCCTTGAAGCGTGAAGGTGTGGAAGTCATCTTTGGTTATCCGGGAGGTGCCGTGCTCACGGTATACGATGCGTTGTACGACGCCGGCATCCCACACATCCTCACCCGTCACGAGCAAGGCGCCATTCATGCGGCCGAGGGGTACGCGCGCGTGAGCGGCAAACCGGGCGTCGTCATCGCGACGTCGGGGCCGGGCGCGACCAACCTGGTGACCGGCTTGGCGGACGCCATGATGGACTCGCTGCCGCTGGTGGTCATCACGGGCCAGGTCGCCACCGACTTGATTGGGACCGATGCGTTCCAGGAGACGTCCACATTGGGCATCACCATGCCCATCACCAAGCATAACTACCAGGTTCGCGACGTGGCGGAGTTGCCGATGACCATCAAGGAGGCGTTCCACATCGCGTCGACCGGACGGCCCGGTCCGGTGCTCATCGACCTGCCGAAAGACATCACCAACGCGATGGGGTTGTTTGATTACGACCGCCCGGTGCACATTCCGGGCTATCAGCCCACCATCGTGCCCAACCGCCTGCAGATTCGCAAGATCGTCGCAGCCATCAAGCAGGCGAAGCGGCCGGTCATCCTCGCCGGCGCGGGTGTGCTGCACGCGGGCGCCCACGAGTGGTTGCGGAAGTTCGTCGAACGGGTCCGCATCCCGGTGGTGCACACCCTGCTCGGTTTGGGCGGGTTCCCGGCCAGCCACCCGCTGTTCCTCGGGATGGGCGGCATGCACGGGACGTACGCGGCCAACATGGCGATGTACGAGGCGGACCTGCTCATCAACATCGGGGCGCGCTTCGACGACCGTCTGACCGGAAACCTGGCGCACTTCGCGCGGCAGGCGAAGGTGGCCCACATCGACATCGATCCGGCCGAGATCGGCAAAAACGTCGAGACGGACATCCCGGTCGTGGGCGACGCGGGCGAGGCCCTGAAGATGTTGCTGGAAGAGGATGCGACGCCGGGGGATTACGCGGACTGGGTCGAGTACTTGCTCAACCTGAAGCGGGAGTTTCCGCTCTGGTATGTGCCCGACGGGAAGACGCTCAAGCCGCAGCGCCTCATCGAGATGATCCACCAGATGACGGCGGGGGACGCCATCATCGTCACCGACGTGGGCCAGCACCAGATGTGGGCGGCGCAGTTTTACCCGTTTGAGAAACCGCGCCGGTTCGTCACGTCCGGCGGCCTCGGCACGATGGGATTCGGCCTGCCGGCGGCCATCGGTGCGCAGATTGCCGCTCGCGACAGCCGCGTGTTCGCGGTGCTCGGCGACGGCGGTTTTCAGATGACGCTGCAGGAGCTCATCGTCCTCACCGAATACCAGCTGCCGGTGAAGGTGGTCATCGTCAACAACACGGCGCTCGGCATGGTGCGCCAGTGGCAAGAGCTGTTTTACAGCGAGCGGTACTCGCAGTCGCTGATGCCGGTACAGCCGGATTATCTCAAACTGGCAGAGGCGTATCATATGAAAGGGTTGCTCGCGACGACGGAGGAGGAGGCGGAACGGGCGCTGCGCGAGGCGCTCGCGACCCCGGGACCGGTACTCGTAGACTGCCGCGTCACACCGGACGAACTGGTCTATCCCATGGTCGCGCCAGGCAAGGGAATCCATGAGATGGTGGGGGTCAAGCCATGAACCGCATCCTGTCTGTCATCGTGAACAACCGCATGGGCGTGTTGAACCGGATCACGGGCTTGTTTTTGAAGCGCGGCATCAACATCCAGAGCATCACCGTCGGCCCGACGGAGACGGAAGGGCTGTCGCGCATGACCATCGTGCTCAACGTCGACAGCGAACGGACGACGGAACAAGTGATCAAGCAGCTGCACAAGCAGATCGATGTGCTCAAGGTGTTCGATATCACGGAACAGGCGACCGTGACGCGCGAGTTGGTGCTCATCCGCGTCGCGGTGACACCGCAGACGCGCGCCGAGGTTACCGGCCTCATCGAACCGTTCCGCGCCTCCATCATCGATGTGGGGCGGGAGTCGCTCACCATCCAGGCGACGGGAAGGACGGAGAAGATCGACGCGCTCATCGCGCTCTTGCGCCCGTACGGCATCAAGGAGTTGGCGCGTACCGGCATCACGGCGCTCACGCGCGACAGCGACACCGTCAACGAGGTGGCGCGCCTGAACAAGGCGAACGTCGTCGTCCTCTGATGCCGGTTTGCCGGGCACACCAGCTGACACAGGGCTGGTGCCCGGTGTATGTTTTTTATATGTTGGACGCACGGTGATGGTTCCGCCCGGTTCCATCCTGTGCGGCGAACCGCCCTGGCATCATGTCTGGCGAATCATGCCCCGGCTGCGGACAGGGCGCGCATGCAGCGCCCCGGTCCGATGGCTTTGCCTGTCGTTCGGGGTACCAGAGGGAGAGGGAACATGGCGACCATTTATTACGACGACAACATTTCCTTGGAGCCGTTGCAGAACAAGAAGGTGGCCGTCATCGGCTATGGGTCGCAGGGCCATGCCCACGCCCAAAACCTGCGCGACAGCGGGATCGATGTCATCATCGGCCTCAGGCCGGGCCGCTCTTGGCAGCAGGCGGAGAACGACGGTTTTCAGGTTTACACTGTGGCGGAAGCCAGCCGCTTGGCGGACGTCATCATGATCCTGTTGCCGGACGAGCGGCAACCCGCCGTGTACAAGGCGGAGATTGAGCCCCAGCTGACGGCAGGCAAGGCGCTGGTCTTCGCGCACGGATTCAACATCCACTTCTCTCAGATCATCCCGCCGGCCGACGTCGACGTGTTCATGGTGGCGCCGAAGGGACCGGGCCACCTGGTGCGCAGGGTGTATGTGGAAGGCGGCGGCGTGCCGGGTCTCATCGCGGTGCACCAAGACGCGAGCGGCCAGGCCAAGGCGTTGGCGTTGGCGTACGCGAAGGGCATCGGGGCAGGCAGGGCCGGCATCATCGAAACCACGTTCCGGGAGGAGACGGAGACCGACCTGTTTGGTGAGCAGGCGGTGTTGTGCGGCGGCTTGTCGGCACTCATCAAGGCGGGTTTTGAAACCCTCATCGAAGCCGGTTATCAGCCGGAGATCGCGTATTTCGAGTGCCTGCACGAGATGAAATTGATTGTCGACCTGATCTATGAGGGCGGGCTCGAGTATATGCGGTATTCCATCTCCGACACCGCGCAATGGGGGGACTTCACGGCCGGGCCGCGCATCATCACCGAGGAGACGAAGAAGGAGATGCGCCGTCTGCTGGCCGAGATTCAGAGCGGCCAGTTCGCCAAGGGCTGGATCTTGGAAAACCAGGCCAACCGCCCGGTGTTCAACGCCATCAACCGGCGCGAACTGGAGCACCCCATCGAGGTCGTCGGCCGCCAGTTGCGCGCGATGATGCCGTTCATCCGGCAGCGCAAGCAAGTCCAATGAGGCGGGTGAGATGCATCTGTGCGGAGGATAGAGATTTTCGACACCACGCTGCGCGACGGTGAGCAGTCGGCCGGCGTCAATCTGCACCTGCATGAGAAGCTGGAAATCGCGCATCAACTGGAGCGCTACGGCGTCGACGTGCTGGAGGCGGGCTTTCCAGCCTCCAGCCGCGGGGAGTTTCAGGCCGTGCAGCAGATTGCCCGCACCGTCAAAAACTGCGTCGTCGCCGGACTGGCGAGATCGACGGAGCGGGACATCGATGCGGTTTGGGAGGCGGTCCGGGAGGCCGCGCAACCGCGCCTGCATGTGTTCATCGCCACGTCGCCCATCCACATGGAGTACAAACTGCGCATGACGCCGGAACAGGTGCTGGAGACGGCGGTGGCGGCGGTGCGTTACGGCGCCAGGCACTTCTCGGATATCGAGTGGTCGGCCGAAGACGCCACCCGCAGTGATTGGGATTTTTTGGCTTTGATCATCGAGCGGGTGATTGACGCCGGCGCCACCGTGATCAATCTGCCGGACACGGTGGGATACATCACGCCGGACGAATACAAGCGGATGTTTCAATATCTGCTGGAGCGGGTGCCGAACATCCACCGCGTCAAGCTGTCCGCGCACTGTCACGACGACCTCGGGTTGGCGGTCGCCAACACGTTGGCCGCCATCGAGGCGGGTGTCCATCAGGTCGAGGGGACCATCAACGGGATTGGCGAGCGGGCGGGCAACGCGAGCCTGGAAGAGGTCGGTGTCGCGCTGGCCATTCGCAAGGAATATTACCAGGCGACGACGCGCCTGAACCTGCGCGAGACGGTCCACACCAGCAAGCTGGTGAGCAAGCTGACGGGCATGGTGGTGCCGCCGAACAAGGCGGTGGTGGGCGTCAACGCGTTCGCGCATGAATCGGGGATCCACCAGGACGGCGTGCTCAAACACAAGCTCACCTACGAGATCATCCGTCCGGAAATGGTGGGATGGACCAGCAACTCGATGGTCCTCGGCAAGCACTCCGGCCGCCACGCGTTCCGCGAAAAGTGCGCGGAGCTGAAGCTCGAACTGAGCGAGGCGGAGTTCGAGCAGTTGTTCAACGCGTTCAAGGCGTTGACGGAGAAGAAAAAAGAGATCACCGACGACGACATCCTGGCTTTGTACATGGAGATGAACAGCCAGGCGGCCGACAGCAAATACGAGTTGCAGTTCTTGCATGTGTGGTACGGGACGAACGGCACGACGACGGCGACGGTGGGCATCCGCTGCCCGGACGGCCGGGTGGTCGAGGAGGCGGCGACCGGCAAGGGCAGTGTGGAGGCCATCTACAACACCATCGAGCGGGCGCTCGGGACGTCGCTCCAGCTCATCGACTACCGGATCCAGTCGACGACGGGCGGGCGCGATTCGCTCGCGGAAGTGTACGTGAAGGTGGAGACGGAAGGATGGACGGGCAACGGCCGCGGCGTCGACAACGACGTGTTGGCCGCTTCGGCCAAGGCGTATTTGGACGCCATCAACCGGATCCATCTGAAGCAACAGTGGGAGCAATCCACGACGACGGGGAGTTCTGCGCATGCGTGAAGGGGTAAAACGGATTGCGGTCCTGCCGGGAGACGGCATCGGACCGGAAATTACCAGAGAAGCGGTACGTGTCCTCGAACTGATTGCCGAGGTCCGCGGTCACCGGTTTGACTTGGTCTACGGGAAAATCGGCGGGATCGCCGTCGATGAAGAAGGGACGCCGTTGCCCGACGAAACGGTGCGGCTTTGCCGGGAGAGCGACGCGGTGCTCCTCGGCGCGGTCGGGGGGCCGAAGTGGGACAAAGGCCCGACGCATCTGCGGCCGGAGACCGGTTTGCTCGGCATCCGCAAGGCGATTGGGCTCTATGCCAATTTGCGCCCGATTACCGTGTTTCCGAGCTTAATCCATGCTTCCACCCTGAAGCCGGACGTGCTGGCGGGGGTCGACATCCTCATCCTGCGCGAGTTGACGGGCGGGTTGTACTTCGGCCAGCCGCGCGGCCGGCGCCAAACGGCGGACGGCGTCGAGGTGGTCGACACGCTGCAGTACAGCGAGCACGAGATCCGGCGCATTCTGCGCCTTGGTTTTGAATTGGCGCGGGCGCGGCGCAAGCGCCTCGTCTCGGTGGACAAGGCGAACGTGCTGGAGAGCAGCCGCCTGTGGCGGGAGATTGCCGAAGAGGTGGCCCGCGACTACCCTGACGTGGAGCTGGTGCACATGTTGGTCGACAACGCGGCGATGCAGCTCGTCCGCAACCCGCGCCAGTTCGACGTCCTGGTGACGGAGAACATGTTCGGCGACATCCTGAGCGACGAGGCGGCGATGATCACGGGGTCCATCGGGATGCTGCCGTCCGCCAGCCTGGGGTCCGAAGGACCGGGTCTGTATGAGCCCATCCATGGTTCCGCGCCGGACATCGCCGGGCAAAACGTGGCCAATCCGCTGGCCACCATCCTGTCGGTGGCGCTGATGCTGCGCCATTCGCTCGGGATGGAGGACGAGGCGCGCGCGGTGGAAGCAGCCGTCCGCGCGGTGCTCGACGCCGGCCACCGCACGCGCGATCTCGCCGGGCCGGGGGAACCGGCGTTGACCACGGCGGAGATGGGCGATAAGGTGCGCGCTGCGCTGCGGGCATGCTTGTCCTGACGCATGCCGCGGGATGGCATGCAGGCCATGGCATGCCGGGGGACGTGCCGCTTCGGGGCGGACATGGAGCGGACATATGGAGCGGACATTCTGAGTCAGAAGGACGAGGTGAGGACGGTGACGCAACAGTCGCCCAAAACGCTGTTTGATAAAATCTGGGAGTCGCACGTCGTCGTGGCGGAGGAAGGCAAGCCCAGCCTGCTTTACATCGACCTGCACCTGATCCACGAGGTCACCTCGCCGCAGGCGTTTGAAGGCTTGCGCCTCGCCGGCCGCCGGGTACGCCGGCCCGACCTGACGTTCGCGACGATGGACCACAACGTCCCGACCGATAATCCGTTTGACGTGCGCGATCCCATCGCCAAGAAGCAGATTGAGACCCTGATTCAAAATTGCCGTGAGTTCGGCATTCCGCTCGCGGACCTGGAGAGCCCGGACCAGGGAATTGTGCACGTCATCGGGCCGGAATTGGGTCTCACGCTGCCGGGCAAGACCATCGTGTGCGGCGACAGCCATACCTCCACCCACGGCGCATTCGGCGCGTTGGCGTTCGGCATCGGCACGAGCGAGGTGGAGCACGTGCTGGCGACCCAGTGTCTCTGGCAGGCGCGTCCGAAGACGATGAAGGTGGAGATTTACGGCGAGCGCCATCCGGGGATCACCGCCAAAGACATCATCCTCGGCGTCATCGCGAAATACGGCGTCGGATTCGGCACCGGGTATGTCATCGAGTTCGCCGGCCCGGTCGTTCGCGACATGAGTATGGAAGAGCGCATGACCGTCTGCAACATGACCATCGAGGCCGGAGCACGCGCCGGCTTGGTGCAGCCGGACGAGAAGACGTTCGCTTACTTGCGCGGCCGCCGGTTTGCGCCCAAGGGCGAGGCGTTCGATCGCGCCGTGGAAGCGTGGAAACAGCTCGCGACCGACGAGGGCGCTGTGTACGACAAGGTGCTGACGTTCGACGTCTCATCGCTCGTGCCGCAGGTCACGTGGGGGACCAACCCCGGCATGTGCGTCGGCATCCACGACGTCGTGCCGGATCCCGATTCCTTCCCGACGGAAGTGGAGCGCAAAGCGGCGCGCCAGGCGCTTGCGTACATGGGTCTTACACCCGGGATGAAGATCACCGACATCAAGATCCAGCACGTGTTCATCGGCTCGTGCACCAACGCGCGCATCGAGGACCTGCGTGCCGCCGCGCGCGTCGCCAAAGGCCGCAAGGTCGCACCGGGCGTGCGCGCCATCGTCGTACCCGGATCGAAGCATGTGAAGGCGCAGGCGGAGAAGGAAGGCTTGGACAAGGTCTTCATCGAAGCCGGGTTCGAGTGGCGCGATCCGGGGTGCAGCATGTGCTTGGCCATGAATCCGGACTTTGTCCCGCCCGGCGAGCGGTGTGCGTCCACGTCGAACCGCAACTTCGAAGGGCGGCAAGGGCGCGGCGCGCGCACGCACCTGGTGAGCCCGGCCATGGCCGCCGCGGCTGCCATCGCCGGCCGTTTCGTCGACGTGCGCGAGCTGCTCGACGGCAAGGTCGCACTTCCGGAAGGAGGGGATTCGCTTGGAGCCGCTCATTCGGCATAACGGCTTGGTCGCGGTGCTCGACCGCGTCAACGTCGATACCGACCAGATCATCCCGAAGCAGTTCTTGAAGCGGATTGAGCGGTCCGGGTTCGGCCAGTTCCTGTTCTACGACTGGCGGTACCTGCCGGACGGGTCGCTCAATCCGGATTTTGAGTTGAACCAGCCGCGGTTCCAGGGCGCGACCATCCTCTTGACCCGCGACAACTTCGGGTGCGGTTCGTCGCGGGAACACGCGGCGTGGGCCTTGCTCGACTACGGGTTCCGGGTCATTCTGGCCCCGTCGTTTGCGGACATCTTTCATAACAACTGTTACAAGAACGGGATCCTGCCCATTGTCCTTCCGGCGGCCGACATCGATACCCTGTTCGAGCGGGCGCGGCAAGAGGGGTATCGCCTGACGGTGGACTTGGAACAACAGGTGATCACCGACGACGCCGGCTTGACCATTCCCTTTCAGATTGACCCATACCGCCGGCAGCTGCTGATGGAAGGGCTCGACGACATCGGCGTCACGTTGAAGCACGAGGCGGCCATCGCCGCGTATGAGGAGCGGCGCAAGTCGTTCCCCCATGCGGCAGAATTCGCAGGCTGAACAGGGTTCGCGGTGAACGAGGGTACACGGTGAACAAGCGCAGGAGCTGTCCGTTCATTGGGGAGGCTCGGTGTGAGTTGGCCCCCGCGGATGGCTCCTGCGCTTTTTTTGTGGCTTTTGCATGGTGCGGTACGACGAGAAGCTTGCGCACGTGGTGCTTCGCGCGAGCGGCCTTCGGAGAGATGGCTTGCATCATGCGGAGGGCCGGGATGCACGCGGACGGAGGCGTTCTGTGCGCCGTACGCGATCCAGGCATCCCGCGATAATGACGAACGCCAGCAGCGAGAGCAGCGGGACGCGGATGAAGCCGAAAAGGTGAAGCGGATCGGATGTGCATGGCGTCTGCGGAGCACACGGGATCACACGCCCCAAACCGGGGATGAGCTGTTCGAGCCACTGCGTCAGGGCGATGGCCGCACCGCCGAGCGCGAGGGGCAGTGCGTACCGGGTGACGCCCGCGTCGTCGTGGTACACGGCGATACCGAGCATCACCGGCAGTGGAAACATGCAGATCCGTTGGTACCAGCAGAGCGTGCACGGCACCGCGCCGAGCACGAGGCTCAGAAAGAGGCTGCCGAGCGTGGCCGCGAGCGACGTCACCCAGGCGAGGTACAGCCATGTCCGGCACGCCGCGCGCGGGTGTGCCGGATGCACGCCGTTCTCGGACGGTGACCCGGTGGCATTCGCTTGCGAAGGCGCAGCTTGACGTTTCATCGCATCGCCGCCTTGATCATGGATTCAATCTGTGAGGCGTCGAGCGGGTCGGGCACCGGTTGGCCGTTGACGAACACGCTGGGCGTCGCGTTCACGCCCAGTCTCTCGCCTGCGGCGAGATCGCGTTCCACGCTTGTGCGCTCCCGCCCATCGGCCAAGTCGCGCAACACCTGCCTTGCGTCGACACCGGGCACATCGGCCGCGATGAGCCGGGCGAGAAAGGACGGTGTGGCCCAGATGGCCGCCTCAGCTTGCTGATGGCGGTAGAGCGCGTCGGCGAACGTCCAAAACGCAGCCGGGCGCTGCCGGTACACGCTGTAAGCAGCTTCGGCCGCCGTGAACGAGTCCTTGTTGATGATGGGGAAGGCGAAAAAATAGAGCTTGGCCTTTCCTGGCCGAATCGCGTCCCGCCAGAGCACAGGCAGGACGTGAGTTTGCCAGTATTTGCATGACGTGCATTTGAAATCCGCGAATTCCAGAATGGTCACCGGCGCGCCGGCTGACCCGAGCCGAGGGTGATCGGCCACGCTCAGGTTTTTCGCTGCCAGCGATTGTTGCATGCGGATGCCGCGCTGGTGCAGGACATCCCACGTGACGATGGCCGTGAACAAGGCGATGGCCGCGCCGAGCGTGGCCAAGAAGAGCGTTCGGGTGTGTGACATGGATCTGTTTCCGCTTCCTCGTGCGACCTTGTTTGCGTGGCACGGGCAAGAAATGCCACTCCTTCTGCTGCTGCGCCAACAGCAGCACAAAGGGCGTCGGCCACTCGATATGGACAGTATATCAAAATGCTTGGGGATCGGCTCCATGAATGAACTGAACATTGATGAAAGTGGATGAAGAAGTACAATGATGATTGAGCATTCATGGATAGCCATCCGTTCGGAAGAATCGGTCTTGCAATCTTTTTATGGAAAGAGAGGCGTGAGACGATGTACCTGCAACACAAACGAGCTGTTTTGGAGGTGATTCAGCAAGGCCCTTTCGCGGCGAACTGGGAGTCGCTGCAGGGGTATCAAATCCCGCAATGGTATCAGGATGCGAAATTCGGGATTTTTATCCATTGGGGTGTATATTCGGTTCCAGCGTTTGCAAATGAATGGTATCCTCGCAACATGTACATCGAAGGTTCGCGGGAGTATCACCATCATCGCGAAACCTACGGCCCACATACTGAATTCGGTTATAAAGATTTCATTCCGTTATTTCGAGCGGAGAAATTCGATCCGAATGAATGGGCAGGTATATTTCGAAGGGCGGGAGCCCAGTTCGTTGTCCCTGTGGCCGAGCACCATGACGGTTTTGCCATGTATGATTGCAGTTACTCTGAATGGAATGCGGTGAAGATGGGGCCAAAACGGGACATCATTGGCGAGCTTGCGGACGCTGTCCGTCGTCAAGGCCTGGTGTTCGGCGTATCGAGCCACCGAGCGGAACACTGGTGGTTCTTCAACGGAGGTATGAAGTTTCCTTCAGATGTTCAAGACGCGCGTTTTGCTGGATTGTATGGGCCAGCGCAACCTGAGACACTGCCTCCGAATGAAGAATTCCTTGACGACTGGCTGTTGCGGACCTGTGAGCTTGTGGATAAATATCAGCCGCAAATCGTGTGGTTTGATTGGTGGATTGAGCAACCGGTATTTCAACCTTATTTGCAGATGTTTGCTGCGTATTATTACAATCGCGCAGCGCAATGGCAGAGAGGTGTCGTCATCAACTATAAAAACCAGGCCTTCCCTGAAGGAACTGCCGTTTATGACATTGAACGCGGTCAGTTTGCGGATATTCATCCGCGATTTTGGCAAACAGACACATCTGTTGCCAAGAACTCGTGGGGTTATGTACAAGGGCAAGATTACAAGAGCGCAGAATCGCTGATTGGCGATCTTGTGGATATTGTCAGTAAGAACGGTGCGCTGCTCTTAAATATTGGACCGAGACCAGACGGCACCATTCCTGAGCCGGAGATGCAGATTTTAACAAAAATTGGTGATTGGTTAGCTGTCTATGGTGAAGCCATTTATGGTACGCGTCCATGGAAGGTATACGGTGAAGGGCCAACCAAGGTGGTAGGGGGGAGTTTCAACGACACCAAGCGTGCTACGTTTACAAGCGAAGATATTCGGTTTACCACGCGAGGTGAGATTTTGTATGCCATTGCGTTGGGATGGCCGAGCAACGGACAATTGGTGATTCGTTCGCTCGCAGATGGGATTGCGCTGTATCCTGGCGAGATTGGCAGGGTTGAATGGGTGGGTTCACATGCGTCTGTCACATGGCGGCGAGAGAAGCAAGGGCTCGTGATTGATTTACCGGAACAACGTCCGGCAGGGAATGCGTTTGCTTTGCGGATTATTCCCGCTGCAGAACAACGCAGATGAAAAATCGGAGCCTTCGGAAAGCCGTTTCACATCCACACGGAAAGCGGGGATGGGATTGAAACATTTCCAATTGGCGTGGACTCCTCCGATGGGTTGGAATAGTTGGGATTGTTACGGGGCCAGTGTGACGGAGGATGAGGTGCGCGGAAACGCGGAATACATGGCGAGATATTTAAAACCGTTTGGTTGGGAGTACGTGGTCGTCGATATTCAGTGGTATGAACCAAGCGCGGATTCATCCAAGTATCATGCGTTTGCGCCGTTGGTGATGGATGAATATTCACGTTTGCTCCCCGCCCCGGAACGATTTCCGTCGGCCGCGAAAGGTCAGGGATTTCGTCCCCTCGCGGATTATGTACACAGTCTGGGACTCAAGTTTGGGATTCATATCATGCGCGGGATTCCGCGGCAAGCCGTCCATGCCAATACACCGATTCTTGGTACGGATAAGCGGGCAAGGGATATCGCGCATACGAACTCCATTTGTCCGTGGAATACGGACATGTACGGAGTGGACGCGCACAAGGAAGGCGCCCAGGCCTACTACGATTCCTTGTTTGCTCTGTATGCCGAATGGGGGGTTGACTTTGTCAAGGTGGACGATATCGCGGCGTCACGATTATACGATTGTCATCCTGATGAGATTCGCATGATCCGCAGGGCCATCGATAAAAATGGCAGGCCCATGGTGCTGAGTCTTTCACCTGGTCCGGCACCTTTGGAATACGCGGAGCTCTTCCGGAAGCACGCCAATATGTGGCGGATGACCGATGATTTTTGGGACGATTGGCATCTGTTGCGCGCCATGTTCGAGCGGTGTGAGAAGTGGATGGTTCATTCAGGACCTGGTCATTGGCCTGATGCGGACATGCTTCCGTTAGGACATATCGGAATCCGAAATGTGGACGCTGGCGGTGACCGCTGGACGCGATTTACGAAAGATGAGCAGGTCACGTTGATGACCCTGTGGGTCATCTTTCGCTCGCCGCTGTTTTTTGGCGGAGAGCTGCGCGACAACGATGCGTGGACATGGTCGTTGCTCACCAACGAGGAGGTCCTGACCGTTCACAGGCAGAGTTACGGCAATCGCCAAGTATACCGTGACGAGGACAGGGTGTGTTGGATGGCGTATGCGCCGAGCGGTGACATCTACGTGGCGTTGTTTAACCTCTCGGATGTTCCGGCCACCATCGATGTATCGTTCCCGGAACTTGGTGTGGCCTCAGGTCGGTTTTGGGTACGAGACCTATGGGCGCGGGAAGATTTGGGAGAAAGGACGGACGGTCTGGAACCGAAGATTCCGGCGCATGGGGCAGTGTTGTACAAGTTATCCTCCACGGAGGCAAGCATATGAAATGCATTGTCTGTCAAGAACCAAAACGGTTCGTCAAGAAGGATGTTCCCATCCCGACCAGGCAACCCGGAGAGGCTCTGGTCAGGATTCTGCGTATTGGGATATGCGGTACAGACATCCATGCCTTTCACGGGAATCAACCCTATTTCACGTATCCTCGCGTTCTCGGACATGAACTGGCTGGTGTCATTGAAGAAATGGATTCCGATTCAGACCTCAGCGTCGGCGATCAAGTGGCCGTCATCCCCTACTTGCATTGCGGTACGTGTGTTGCGTGCCGAAATGGAAAGACGAATTGTTGTGTAAACATGCGCGTGCTTGGCGTCCATGCCGACGGTGGCATGGCAGAGTTCATCACGGTTCCAACTTCCCATTTGATTCGAACGAATGGATTCTCACTTGAGCAGTCGGTCATTCTGGAACCGCTCAGCATCGGGGCGCATGCCGTGCGAAGATCGGGGCTTGCCGCCGGACAAACCGCATTGGTCATCGGTGCAGGTCCAATCGGGTTGGGCACCATGTTGTTTGCAAAACAACGAGGGGCAAGGGTCATTGCCATGGACATCGACCATGCACGGCTAGAGGTGTGTCACGCATTTGCGCGTGTGGATGCGACGGTGGATGCACGCATGCGGCCATGGGAAACACTCGCGGCGTTGACGAACGGAGAGTTTCCGTGGGTGGTGTTTGATGCTACGGGCAACGCCGAGTCGATGGCGGCGGCCATCCAAGCGGTCGCCCACGGCGGGACATTGGTCTACGTGGGATTGGTCAACGGAGAAATTCGTGTGTCCGATCCGGAGTTGCACAAGCGTGAATTAACCTTAATGGGTAGTCGAAATGCGACCAGGGAAGATTTTGAACTTGTACTCCACGCTGTGGCAAAAGGATTTGTGGACGTAAACCGTTATATTACGCATCGTGTGGCGTTTGACGATTTCATCGACACGTTTGCGGATTGGATAAACCGAAAAGCATGCGTGATCAAGGCGGTTATCCAGCTGTGTTCCTAGCTCGCGGATGCAACGAGAGGGGGATGGATGGTGCGCGTCGCAGATAAGGTCGCCATCATCACGGGTGCTGGTTCGGGGATTGGCGAAGCGACGGCGAAGCTGTTCGCGCGGGAAGGCGCCAAGGTGGTGGTGGCGGATGTTCATCGAGAGAACGGGGAACGGGTCGCACACGACATTGTGGCCGGTGGCGGGGAGGCGGTGTTCATCCCCGTGGACGTGACGAACTGGGCGCAGGTGGAGGCGATGGTCGAACAGGCGCTCGCCACCTTCGGCCGCATCGATATATTGTTCAACAACGCCGGCATCGGTTGCGTGGGTATGCTGCACGAAATCGACGAGGCGGTCTGGGATCAGGTCATGGCTGTGAACGTCAAGGGGGTGTACCTGGTCGCCAAGGCGGTGGTTCCGCACATGATGGCGCAGCGAAGCGGGGTCATCATCAACATGTCGTCGTGCATCGCGACGACCGGCCTGGCGCTGCGTGCGGGATACGCGGCATCCAAGGGGGCGGTCTACTCCTTGACGAAGTCGATGCAGGTTGACTACGCGCCCTACGGCATCCGTGTGAACGCGCTGCTCCCGGGCACCATCTACACACCGTTTGTCGAAAACTACCTGCGCCACTCGTACGCCGACCCGGAGGAAGCGCTGGCCGCCATCAAGAAGCGCCAGTTGACCGGGGAGTTGGGCACGCCGGAGGACGTGGCGTACGCCGCTCTGTACCTGGCTTCCGACGAGGCGAAGTTTGTCTACGGTGCCGGGCTGGTGGTCGACGGCGGCGTGACGGCTGGGAAGTAGTCTTATTTTGTGATGCTTGGCATGTCAAAGCACGCCGGACCATGGGTGCACTACAGTTCACCGCAGTTCACCAAGCCATACACGGAGGGGGGCGGCCTGGATGACGAAGTGGGAATACACCACGTGCACGCCGGGTGAACTGGCTGCGCGCGGGGAGCAGGGATGGGAGTTGGTGACCGTGATCGTGCAGGACGGCCAGGCGGTGTGCTATCTCAAGCGGCCGCTGCCCTCGCTCAGCGAACGCATCACGTTGGAGCAGCGGCGGGCGTACGTGGGAGGAGAACCCGCGCGATGAAAAAGTCCGGCATCCTGCATCCCCAACTGTTGTCTCTCCTCGCCCGTACAGGGCACACCGACTACTTCACCGTCTGCGATCGCGGCTTTCCGGTGCCCGCGCACGTGGAGCGGATTGACTTGGCGCTCGTCGACGACGTGCCGACGGTGCTCGATGTGTTGCGGGCGGTCGAGCGGGAGTTTTCCGTGGACCGTATCATCGTGAGCGATGAGATGAGGATGGTGAGCCCGGGGCGCTACGAGGTCATCCGTCGCGAGTTCCCGAGTATGAACATCGAGTCGGTGCCGCACCTGGAGTTGAAACGGCTTGCCGCCCAGGGCAAGGCGGTGGTGCGCACCGGCGACACCTGTCCGTACGCGAATTTGATCATTGTCTCCGGTTGAGTAGAATGGGGAGGTGTTGGGTGAATTTTATGACTTCACCGCCCAGCCAGCACACTATCCAAACCGAGTGCAAGGAGGCGTGGACATGGAGTACACCTATCTTGGCCGTTCCGGTCTGAAAGTGAGCCGTCTGTGCCTGGGCACGATGAACTTCGGGCCGAAGACGGAGGAGAAAGAAGCGTTTCGCATCATGGACGCGGCGCTCGACTTTGGCATCAACTTTTTCGATACCGCCAACGTCTACGGCGGCGTGGAGCACCGCGGCTGGACCGAGGAGATCATCGGCCGCTGGTTCGCGCAGGGCGGCGGCCGCCGCGAGAAGGTGGTGTTGGCCACCAAGGTGTACGGTGACGGCATGGACCCCAATGATGGCCCAAACGGCGAACGGGGCCTGTCCGCGTTCAAGATTCGGCGGCACCTGGACGCGTCGCTGCGCCGGCTGCAGACGGACCACATCGAGCTGTACCAGATGCACCACGTGGACCGGAACGTCACGTGGGACGAGCTGTGGGAAGCGTTCGAGATCGCGGTGTATCAGGGTAAGATTGGCTACGTGGGCGCCAGCAACTTCGCGGGATGGCACCTGGTCAAAGCGCAGGCGGCCGCGAAGGAGCGCCATTTTCTGGGCTTGGTTTCGGAACAGCACAAGTATCATCTGTTGTGCCGCTGGCCGGAGTTGGAGGTGTTGCCGGCGGCGCAGGACCTCGGCATCGGCGTGATCCCCTGGAGCCCGCTTGCCGGCGGTCTGCTCGGCGGTTCCGCCCTCCATCCGCAGCCGGGGACGCGCACGTACGAGCAAGAGGGTGCGCGCCAGAAGTACCGGCCGCAGCTCGAAGCGTTCAGCAAGCTGTGCCGGGAGATCGGCGAGCGTGAGGACGTGGTGGCGTTGGCATGGCTGCTCGCCAATCCGGCGGTGACCGCGCCCATCATCGGGCCGCGCACGGTGGAGCAACTGGAGCGTTCCCTGCGCGCGGTCGAAGTGAAGCTCGACGCCGAGGTGATGAAGCGCCTCGACGAAATCTTCCCGGGTCCCGGCGGTCCGGCGCCCGAGGCGTACGCGTGGTGAGACGGACGCCCGGCGGCCTTGCCGGAAAGAAGTGCGTCCCTGTGGCGGGGAAGCCGCCGCAGGGACACATTTTCTCCGCGCTGGCGCCAAGCCAGTGTGCATGAGCGAGGGGGGATGAGTCCGTGGCGCACGGCACATATGCCACCGATATGGAACGAATGGGGTGGTTTTTGGACGCCCGGTTCGGGATGTTCATCCACTGGGGGTTGTACGCTATCCCGGCGCGGGGGGAGTGGGTGCGCAGCCAGGAGCGGTTGAGCGTCGAAGACTATCGGCCCTATTTTGAAGCATTCAATCCAACCCGTTACCAGCCGCGGGAATGGGCCAAAGCGGCGAAGGCGGCCGGGCAAAAGTACGCGGTGATGACCGCCAAACACCACGACGGGTTCTGCCTCTTCGACAGCGCGCTGACCGATTACAAGGCGACCAACACGCCCGCCGGCCGGGACCTCATCCGGGAATACGTCGAAGCGTTCCGGGCGGAGGGGTTGAAGGTGGGCTTGTATTACTCGCTCCTCGACTGGCATCACCCCGATTACCCGGCGTACGGCGATCCGCACCACCCGATGCGCGACAACCCGGCGTTTCGCGACCGCAAGCACGACTTCTCCCGCTACGTCGCTTACCTGCACGGCCAGGTGCGGGAGCTGCTGACGAACTACGGCCGGATCGACATCATGTGGTTCGATTTCTCGTACGGCGAGATGGCGGGGGAGGCGTGGCGGGCGACCGATCTGGTGCGGATGGTGCGGGAACTGCAGCCGCACATCATCATCGACAACCGGTTGGGCGGGAACATCCGCAGCGCGCACCCCGAGCCGTACGCCGGCGATTTCGCGTCCCCGGAGCAGATCATCCCGCCGGAGGGCGTGACGAATGAGCTGGGTCAACCGATTCCGTGGGAGGCGTGCATCACGCTCAACCACCACTGGGGGTATTGTGCGGCGGACAACGATTACAAAACCCCGAAGCAGGTGGTGCGCGCCCTGGTGGAGTGCGTGAGCAAGGGCGGCAACCTGTTGCTCAACGTGGGTCCGAACGCCAAAGGGGAGATCCCGCAGCCTTCGCTCGAGATTCTATCGGAGGTGGGGCGATGGATGAGAGCCAACGGCGAGAGCATCTACGGCTGCGGCCGCGCCGACCTGCCGAAACCCGAGTGGGGCCGCTATACGCAAAAGGGCAACCGCCTGTACGCGCATGTGTTCGACCGGCCGATAGGGCCCGTCAACTTCCGCGGTTTGGCGGGGAAGGTGAAGCGGGCGCGCCTCTTGGCGGATGGTTCCGAGCTTCGGCTGGAGCGGCCGTGGAACGCCACCGAGTATGCGGATGACGCGTTTGTAACCTTGCCCGGTGCCGGGCTGCCGGACGAGATCGACACCGTGATCGAGTTGGAACTCGTGGAGTAACCAGGACATGTCGAGCAGGAGGGAGCGCAGTGAAGCTGTTGATGTTTCAGCAAGCGGTCGATCGCGGTGAACACAGCGCGGGTGTAGTGCCGGCGCGCGGTGCGTGGCAGCTCGGTGTGGCCGAGGGCGGCCGGGTGCTCGACGTGGCTGCCGCCGCCGCGCGGGCGGGCATCCCTGCACCGACGACACTGGAGGCGGTGTGGTCGCAGTCCGACGGACTGGCGCGTTTGCGCGCGTTGGCGGAAACCGCCGCGGTTTGGGAAGACGTTTGGCTCGCCGAGCACGCCGTCCGCTTCGGCCCGTGCGTGCCTGCACCCGGCAAGATCCTCTGCGTCGGACTCAACTACCGGCGGCATGCTGCCGAGTCGAACATGCCGGTGCCGGAGACGCCGGTCTTGTTCCCGAAATACGCCAATGCCTTGGCCGCGCACGGTGAGACGATTTACGCGCCGCTTTCTGCGCAAAAGCTCGATTATGAGGCGGAGTTGTGCATCGTCATCGGGCGGCGGGCCAAGCACCTGTCCCGGGAAGAGGCGCTTTATGCCGTGTTCGGATACTGCAACGCGAACGACCTGTCGGCAAGGGATCTGCAGTTTCGCACCAGCCAGTGGCTGCTCGGCAAGACGTGTGACGGGTTCTGCCCCATCGGCCCGTACCTGGTCACCGCCGATGAGGTGCCCGACCCGAATGCGCTTTCCATCCGTTGCTTTGTCAACGGCGAGCTGCGGCAGGATTCCAACACCGCCGACATGGTGTTCTCGTGCGCCGAGTTGGTCCATTATGTGTCGCAATACATGACCCTCGAGCCGGGCGACCTGATTCTCACCGGGACACCCGAAGGGGTCATTCTCGGCTACCCGCCCGAGCGGCAACGCTGGCTCGACGCGGGGGATGAGGTGACGGTGGAGATTGAGGGGCTGGGACGGTTGACCAACCGGTTGGCGCGCGAGCAGATCTGAAGGCTGGAAGAACAGGAGGGGGCGAGATGCCGAGGAACTCGACGGACACCACCATCGCCCGGGAACGGAACAAGCGGACCATCCTGAACCTCATCCGCACGCGCTACCCCATCTCGCGCACCGAATTGGCCGCCATCAGCCGGCTGAACAAGGCCACGGTGTCGATGGTGGTCAGCGATCTCATCCGCAAAGGCATCGTCGCCGAAGCCGGGTGCGCGGCTTCGGCGGTCGGCCGGCGGCCGGTGTTGTTGCGCTTCCTGGCGGACAGCGCTTACGTGATTGGCGTGGTGTTGAATGTCGATCGCGTTCGTCTCGCCGTGACCGATCTCGAGGGCCGCGTGGTGCACGAGGCGGAGCGAGCGCTCACCGACGTGCGCCAGGCGCAGATCTTACAGGAAATGACACGCATGATGGAGGAAGCGATGGCGGCCGCGGCGAAGACGCCGCGCGGTGTGGTCGCCATCGGGATTGGGTTGCCGGGGTTGGTCGATGACCGGCGCGGAGCCGTGCTGTTCACGCCGAACATGGACCTCCATCACGTCGAGCTCAAGCGGTACTTGCGCGAGCGTTTTTCCGTCCCGGTGTTTGTCGACAACTCCGCCAACGTGTCGGCGTTTGGTGAAAAACTGGTCGGTGCGGGCCGCGCATGGGATCATTTTGTCTACATCAGCGTTTCGACCGGCATCGGGGCGGGCATCGTCATGAACGGAGAGCTTCAGCGCGGTGCGGACGGGTTCGCCGGGGAGATTGGCCACATGGTGGTCGAGCCGGACGGCCTGCCTTGCTCGTGCGGTTCAAACGGCTGCTGGGAAATGTACGGGTCGTTGAAAGCGCTCTACCGGTGGGTACAACCGTACGTCGCCGGCGAGTTGCCCGCGTATCACCCATCCGTGCTCGATCACGTGATGGCGGCGGCCGCCGCGGGTGAGGTGTGGGCGGCGGACGCGCTGGCCAAGGTGGGCCGGTACCTCGGCATTGGGTTGGCGAACATCGTGAACATCCTGAATCCGCAAGCGGTGCTCATCGGCAACGACATGGCGCGCGCGGAGCCGTGGCTGCGGCCGGTGGTGACCGAGGTCATCGCGGCGCGTTGCTCTCCGGAATTGCGTGAACACCTCGCGGTGGTGTTCGTCCCGAACGGACACAACACCGCCGTGGTGGGGGCCGCGTCGCTCGGCATTCACGGCTATCTGGAGAGCCTGGTGCGCCAAGGGGCGCGCGCCTAGAACCATCCCGGCACGCTCCCGGCACGCATCCGGCAGGACCGTCGATCTGGTGCACACAGGAGGACGAAATCCGCACCACGGCGCACGGCAGAGATGAACGAACGCGGGAACGAGATCGCAGGCGTTTGCGCGGCATGCGGCTTTGCAAAGCGGAGCAGGCGGATCGTCCGATGTGCCCAATTCGTTTGTTTTCTTAAACTAGCCTTGCTACGCTGAACGCGAGGAGTCGCACCAGGTCCGCGCGGCCGCATGCAAGGCGCTGCGTCCGGCGCGGCGGTGCAGGGAAGAAAGGAGATGCCGGATGGAAGAGGTTCGCATTGGCATCATCGGGATCGGCAATATGGGGACGGGACATGCCACCTACCTGGCGCGCGGGGAGGTGCCGGGCGCTCGTTTGACCGCGGTGTGCGACACCAATCCGGACCGCCTGGCATGGGCGCGTGCCAACCTGGGAGAAGGCGTGGCGCGGTTTGAGCACCCGGAGGCGCTCATGGACTCCGGGCTCGTCGACGGGGTGATGATTGCGGTCCCGCACTACGACCACCCGCCACTCGCCATCGCGGCGTTACGGCGCGGCCTGCATGTGCTGATTGAGAAGCCGGCCGGCGTCTATACCAAACAGGTACGCGAGATGAACCGGGTGGCGGCGGAGAGCGGCAAGGTGTTCGGCATCATGTTCAACCAGCGCACCAATCCGCTCTACCAAAAGCTGCGCGACCTGATCCAGAGCGGCGAACTGGGTGAGCTCAAGCGCACCATCTGGATCATCACCAACTGGTACCGGTCGCAGAGCTATTACGATTCCGGCGGCTGGCGCGCCACCTGGGCAGGCGAAGGGGGCGGGGTGCTCGCGAACCAAGACCCCCACCAGCTCGATTTGTGGCAATGGACGTTGGGCCAGCTGCCGAAGCGGGTGCGGGCGTTCTGCGGCTTTGGCAAGTGGCACGACATCGAGGTCGAAGATGACGTGACGGCGTACGTGGAGTATGAGAACGGGGCGACCGGCGTGTTCATCACCTCGACGGGCGAGGCGCCGGGGACCAACCGGTTCGAGTTGTCCGGCGACCGCGGGAAGATCGTGATTGAGGACGGGAAGCTGACGTTCTGGCGGCTGCGGGTGCCGGAGCGGCAGTTCAACCGGGAGTACCGCGGCGGATTCGGGCAGCCGGAGTGCTGGAAGTGCGAGATCCCCATCCAGGGCACGGAGACCGGCCACAAGGGGATTACCGCCAACTGGGTGAGCGCCATCCTGCACGGGACACCGCTTTTGGCACCTGGCGAGGAAGGCATCCGCGCCCTCGAGCTTGCCAATGCCATGCACCTGTCGGCCTGGACGGACGACTGGGTCGAGATCCCGGTGGATGAGGACTTGTATTATCACCACCTGCAGGAGCGCATCCGGAACTCCAAGTACAAGAAACCGGCCGGACCGGCGCGGACGCTCGACATCGAGCGGTCGTTTTGATTGGATGCCGCCCGCGCACTGGCGGCGAAGGGGTGAACGCAGATGCTGCTGATTCGTCACGTTCCTCATATCGGATACCGCGAGGTGGTGGGCCCGGACAACGGCGTGCTGCGCCTGTTGCGCTTCGGGACGCTCACCTTGCCGGCCGGCGAGGCGTTCACGGCGGAGACCGGCGAAGACGAGGCGGTGCTCGTGTTGTTGTCCGGCCGGGCGAATGTGCAGGTGGACGGTTGGACGTTTTCGGGCCTCAGCCGTCAGGATGTGTTCACCGAACGGGCGACCGCCGTCTACGTCCCGCGCGCGACCCAGTACACCGTGCACAACGAGGGTGACGGCGTGCTGGAGCTCGCCGTATGCCGAACGCCGGCGCCGGTGCGTTATGAACCGTTTTTGGTCACGCCGCAGGACGTGCAGGCGCGGGAGGTGGGGCGGGACAATTGGCGGCGGTCGGTGCACGACATCGTGGTGGCCAACGCGGAGGGGCGCGTACACCGGATCATCGTCGGCGAGACGTTCAATCCGCCGGGGAATTGGTCCAGCTATCCCCCGCACAAGCACGACACCTACCAGCCTGGTGTGGAAGCATGCATGGAAGAGGTATATTATTACCGTCTCCGCCCGCGGCAAGGGTTTGGCCTGCAGCACATCTACACCGCAGACCGGTCGCTCGATGAGGCGCACGCGGTCCGGCACGGCGATGTGTTCCTCATCCCGCATGGGTATCATCCGGTCTGCGCGGCGGGGGGTTATGAACTCTACTACTTGTGGCTGATGGCTGGCGAGACGGACCGGGTGATGATCCCGCACGACGATCCGGCGCACGCATGGGTCAAACAGGTGTGAGACCGCCCCGGACATGCCGCCCGGGACGCGCGCCGCCACAGCTTGCGAACGGAGGCGTGCGCGTGCGCGGACGGATCGCCCTGTACTACCTGGTCTATTACGGCGGCCTCGGGGCCGCCTTCCCGTTTCTCACGTTGTATCTGCACGCGCGCGGGATTTCCGCGGTGGTCATCGGCATGCTGATGGCGGCCAATGCGCTGGCCGGCATGGTGGCACAGCCGTGGCTCGGCGCGCTGAGCGACAAAGCGCGCGACGCGCGCACGGTGCTGATGGTGAGTGCGCTCTTGTCTCCGGTGGCCTTGGCTGGATACGTGGCAGCACACCGCGGTTGGCTGCTCTGGGTCACCGCGGTGGTGACGGCCGTGCTGCAGTCGGCGAGCGGCCCCATCTTCGACGCCATCGCGGTGCGCGCGGGTGAGGAACACGGTTTCTCCTTCGGCCAAGCCAGGCTGTGGGGCGCGCTGGGATTCGCAGTGTCCACCGTGATCGCGGGATATGCGTACGGCCGCTTTGGCTATGCCCATTTGTTTTGGGTGTACGCGGTGTTCTCTTTGGCCAGCGCCGCGGTGCTCCTCGCCTTTCCGCCGCAGCCGCGGCGGGCCGGGATGCCCATCCTTTCCGGCGTGCGGGAGGTGGCGGGGGATGCCCGGTTCTTGGGGTTTACCTCCATCTGCTTTCTGCTGTCTTTGACGTCGGCGGTGAACTTCTCGTTCTTTGGGCTGTATTATCAAGCGCTGCACTACCCGTTGACGGGCCTTGGCGCCAATTTCTCCGTTGCAGCCGTCGTCGAAATTCCGTTCTTCTACATCTCAGGCTGGTTGCAGGCGCGGTTCGGGCGACCGGCGGTGCTTTGCTTTGGGGCGGGGATGTACGCCGTGAAGTACGCGGTCGTGGCTGCGGCTCCTCCCTTATGGGTGTTGTTGGCCGTCCAGGCGTTGGATGGGGTCGGTTTCGCGCTGACGAACAGCGCATCGGTCGAGATGGTGAACGCGTTGGTGCCCGCGCGCTGGAAAGCGACGGGGCAGACCGCGTTCGCTGCCTTGTCGTCGGGGTTGAGCAACATCGTCGGCACCGCGGCCGGCGGCTTGGTGATGGCCGCCGCCGGTCCGCAGTGGTTGTACGGTGCCCTCGCGGCTGCGGCCGCCGCAGCCGCACTGGGGTTTGTCGCGTTCGGCAGATGGTCGGGCGAGCGGCTCAATACGGCCCCCGAATGAACGGTTTGACCTTCTCTTCATAGAACTGTTGCAGGCGTGCGCGTTCGTCCGCGCTGAAACCAGGGACGTCGAGGGTGGCCAGGTTGTCCTCCACCTGCGCGGCGTTTTTAAAGCCCGGGATGACGCAGCTGACTTCGGGGAAGTCGAGGATCCAGCGCATCGCGGCACGCGCCATGGTGCCGCGCCCTTCGGCAATCCAGCGCAGTTCGTCAGCCAGCTCCACGCCTTTCTCAAAAGGCAGACCCGCGAACGTCTCCCCGACGTTGAACGCCTGGCCGTCGCGGTTGAAGTGGCGGTGGTCATCGGGCGGGAACGTGTCCGTCTTCTTGAACTTGCCGGTCAACAGGCCGCTCGCGAGCGGCAAACGGACGAGGATGCCCACGCCTTTCGCGGCCGCCTGCGGAAACAGTTCGGTCGCCGGCTTTTGGCGGAAGATGTTGAAGATGACTTGCAGGGCGCGTACGCCGGGGTATTGGATGGCGGTCAGGCCCTCGGCCACCGTCTCCACGCTGACGCCGTAATGGCGGATCTTGCCCTCCTGCTGCAGCTTGTCCAGGACTTCGAACACCGTGCCCTGGCGGATGATCTCATGCGGCGGGCAGTGTACCTGGTAGAGGTCGATGGTATCGCGCTCCAGCCGGCGCAAGCTGGCTTCGCAAAAACGGCGCACCGAGGCTTCGGAGTACGTCTGGGGATCGTGGATGTCGGCGGCGCGGCAAAACTTGGTGGCGATGTAGATGTCGTGCTTGCGCCCTTTGGTGGCGATGGCGAGCAGCCGCTCCGCCCGGCCGTCCCCGTAGACGTCGGCGGTATCGAAGAAGTTGACCCCCGCGTCGATGGCCCGCGCCAAGCCGTTCAGCGCCTCGCGTTCGTCGACGGTGCCCCAGCTGCCGCCGATGGCCCAGGTGCCGAAGCTGACTTCGCTGACGCGCAGGCCCGTGTTGCCCAGTTCGCGGTAACGCATCCGTCTCCCCCTCAACTTCTTGTTGTTCAAACGTAAACATTCTATACTAGTCTCGTGCCTGGGCGAAAGCGCTGCCCAAGGCCCTGCCGTCGGCTGTGCAGCTATCACAAAGTTTTGACGATGCGGCGGTTCTGCCTGCCGCCAGGAGGTGCGGTCGTCATGGATCAGATTGCACAAAAATTCGAGACGTTGCAAGCCATCCTGGCTGAATTGCAGCGGGTGGTCGTCGCGTTTTCCGGCGGCGTGGACAGTACGTTCCTGTTAAAAGCGGCGCTCGATGTGCTTGGGCGGGACAACGTCCTGGCCATCACGGCGGATTCGGAGACGTATCCCGCGCGCGAGCGGGAGGAGGCTGTCCAGTTGGCGGCCGAGCTGGGCGCGGTGCACGAGGTGATTCATACCAGCGAGCTGGACATCCCCGGGTACGCGGAGAATCCCGTCAACCGCTGTTATTTCTGCAAACAGGAGTTGTTCTCGCACCTCATCCCCATCGCGAACGCACGCGGCTTCTCCCATGTCGTCTTCGGCGCCATCGCGGACGATCTCGGTGAGCACCGTCCGGGCTTGCAAGCGGCGCGGGAACGCGGCGTACGGGCGCCGCTGCTCGAAGCCGGGTTGAAGAAAGCGGAGATCCGGCACCTTTCCCGGCAGATGGGGCTGCGCACATGGGATAAACCGTCGTTCGCCTGCTTGTCCTCCCGCATCCCGTACGGAGAGCGGATCACGCTCGAGAAGTTGTCGATAATTGAACAGGCGGAGGCGTTCCTGATGCAGCTTGGTTTCCGCCAGGTGCGTGTGCGTCAGCACGACAAGCTGGCGCGGATTGAGGTGGCGCCCGACAAGCTGATGGACGTGGTGGCGGTGGCGGAGACCATCACCGCGAAGTTGAAAGAGATTGGTTACGCGTACGTCAGTCTCGACCTGCAGGGCTACCGTTCGGGCAGTCTGAACGAGGTGTTGCCGGTGCAGCAGGTGCGCGGGGCGTAAGGCCACGGCGTGTGACAGGGCGTAAGACCACGGCATGTGACTGATTGAGGATGAGGAGCGGAAGATGCGCACATATCGAGACATCCTGACTGCGGTGGCATCCGGACAGCTTGCGGTCGATGAGGCGCTCGCCGCATTGCGCGGTGCCGACAGTGAGGATTTGGGTTACGCGAACATCGACCATCAGCGCACGTTGCGCAAGGGATTTGCCGAGGTCGTCTATTGCGAGGGCAAGACGGTGGAGCATGCGGCGGAGATCCTGGCCCGCCTGGCGGCGCGCGGTGAATCGAACGTGCTCGGGACGCGCGCCAGCGAGGCGGTGTACCTGCGGTTGCGCGAAGAGGTGGCGGACGCGGAGTACCATCCCGTGGCGCGAACCATCCTCATCCGGCGCGGGCCGCAACGTGCGGCGGGCGAGATCGCCGTCGTCGCGGCCGGAACGTCCGACCTCCCGGTGGCCGAGGAGGCGGCGGTGACCTGTGAGGCGATGGGCAGCCGCGTCACGCGCGTCTACGACGTCGGCGTCGCTGGGTTGCACCGGCTGTTGCGGCGGATCGACACCATCCGGCGCGCGCGCGTGATTGTCGCGGTGGCTGGCATGGAAGGGGCACTGGTGAGCGTCCTCGCGGGATTGGTGGATAAACCGGTCATCGGCGTGCCCACCAGCGTGGGTTATGGCGCTCAGCTGCGCGGGTTTGTGCCGCTCATGTCGATGTTGACCTCTTGCGTCCCCGGCATGGCGGTGGTCAACATCGACAACGGGTTCGGTGCCGGGTACTTGGCGAGCATGATCAACCGCATGGCCGGGCATGAAGGTTCGGCCGCAGCGCACGAAGAAGGGGACGACGAAGCGAGATGAACGTGGCGAAGATCGAGTGTCCGGCCGGCGCCAGCGGCGACATGTTCCTCGGGGCTTGGTTGGACCTGGGGGTGGATGAAGCATCCTGGCGGCGCATGCTCGCCGGGTTGGCGGTGGACGAGTACGAGATTGTGGTGGAACGGGTGAAGCGGCGCGGCATTGCGGCGACGAAGGTGCACGTCCATACGCGGCCGAGTCCCCATCACCGCCACCTGCGCGACATCCGGGCCATCGTGGATGCGAGCGACCTGCCGGACGTCGTGAAGGAGAAGACGATGGAGGCGTTCACCCATCTGGCCGAGGCGGAGGCGGCGGTGCACGGCACCACGCCCGAGTCGATCCACTTTCATGAGGTGGGGGCGGTCGACGCCATCGTCGACATCGCGGGGACGATGATTGCATGGCACCTGTTGGGGCAACCGGAGTGTGTGGTGGGCCCGATTGAAGTGGGTGGCGGGACCGTCGAGTGCGCGCACGGCCGCATGCCGGTGCCGGCTCCGGCGACCGAACGGTTGCTGCAGGGGTATCCGACGTACTCTTCAGGCGTCTTTGGCGAGACGACGACCCCGACCGGCGCGGCCATTTTGCGTACATTGGCCAAGCCGGCCGAGCGGCGGGTGTTCATTGGGCACAAGAGCGGGTACGGTGCGGGGACGAAGGAATTGCCGGTCGCCAACGTCCTGCGCATCCAGCTCGGTGCATGGGCGGACGTGTCTGCGGACGCTGCGGCCATCCCGGACACGGCGGGTGTATTCGCGCGCATCCTCCCCGTAGCGGCGGGCGATGCCGCCGCCCGCGCGGCGGGATGTGCAGCCGGGGATGTGCGCCAGGTGGAGGCGGTGGTCATCGAGGCGAACGTCGACGACATGAGCCCGGAGGCTGCGGGTTACGTCCTCGAACGGCTGCTGGGGGCGGGCGCGATGGACGCCTGGTGGGTGCCCGTGGTGATGAAGAAGGGGCGGCCCGCGCTCATGTTGCGTGCCCTGTGCGCACCGGACGCTGCGCATCAGGTGGCGCGGGAGGTGTTTCTCCAGACCTCGAGCATCGGGCTAAGGGCGTACCGGGTCGACAAGCTGGAACTGGCACGCGAGTGGGTCGAGGTGACGACGCGTTGGGGGCCGGTGCGCGTCAAGCTCGCCCGCTGGGACGGGCGGATGGTCAACATGGCGCCGGAGTTTGAAGACTGCCGCCGGATCGCCGAGTCCTGTCAGGTCGCGGTGAAAGAGGTGTATCAGGCCGCGCTGGCCGAATGCGTGTTGCGGTTCCAGACAGAGCATCCTGGAGATGGCAGCCATCGTGGTTTGGAACCGTGACCATAGATCCTGATGTGCACCCCTGAGGGAGGGATGAGCGTGGAAACGCGCCGGTTGGGCCGGATTGGCCACATGAGTTCCGTCATCATCTTCGGGGCGGCGAGCCTCAGCGACGTGTCGCAGGAGGAGGCGGACGCCTCCATCCAGTTCGCGCTCGACAGCGGCATCAATCACTTCGATACCGCCGCTTCGTACGGCGAATCGGAGCTCCGCCTCGGGCCTTGGATGCCGAAGATCCGGAACAAGATCTTCCTCGCGACGAAAACGGGGGAACGGACCCGCGATGAGGCCATGCGGTCGATTGAGCGGTCGCTCAAGCGCTTGCAGGTGGATTCCGTCGATCTGATGCAGCTGCACGCGGTGACGTCGTTTGAAGAGCTGGACCAGTGCACGCGCAAGGGGGGTGCGTTGGAAGCCGCCATCGCCGCCAAGGAGCAAGGCATGGTGAAGCACATCGGCATCACCGGCCACGGCCACCTGGCTCCGAAAGTGCACCTTGAAGCCCTGCGCAGGTATCCGTTTGAGACGGTGCTGACGCCGTACAACTTCATCCTCTACAACAACCCGGAATACCGCCAGGCGTTCGACGCCTTGGTGGAAGAAGTCAAGCGCCAGGATGTGGGCCTGATGACCATCAAGGCCATCGCGCGGGGCCCGTGGCCGAGCGAGGACGCCAAGAAGTACGCCACGTGGTATGAGCCGTTCGACGACCAGGAGCACATCGACCGTTGCGTGTCGTTTGTGCTGTCGCGGCCGGAAATCACGGGGCTCGCCAGCGCGGGGGATGTGCGTCTTTTGCCCAAGATCGTCGAGGCGTACAAGCGGTACCGGAAGCTGTCGGGCGAGGAGCAGGAGGCCTTGATGGCGACCGCGGGCAGCTATGCCTCGCCGTTCGGGCCGTTTTGAGCGCGGTCGCGGCGTGCAGCATCCTCTCGTTTCTTGGACGGAAGCGTGCGCGCCGGCCGCGCCGGATCTGCGCATCCGCGTGGTCTAGCCCGTGCGAAAGCGGCCGGCCTGCAGAGGCCGGCCTGTTTTCGCACGGGCTGCTCCGTTTGCGTACGCATCTCCGTTCCGCGGGTCAGTCCAGGGGAACGCGCCGCACCGACGTGCCGAGGACGAGTTCGGGTGTAAACACAAATTCGCGCGGGCGCTCTGCCGCCGTTTCGTTTCCGCCGTCGGCCGCGCCGGCGTGTTCGCGGGCGTTGGGCGTGGCACAAGGCACGGCGCGCGCCTCGGAAATCATTTCCAGAATCCACTCGGCTGCTTTGACGCCCATCCGAAACTTGGGATGGCGCACGGTGGTCAGTTGCACTTCCCCGGCCAACGCCAGCTGAAAGTCGTCGAACCCCACCACGGAGATGTCCTCCGGCACGGAGAACCCATGCTGCTTGCAGGCTCGGATCAGCTGCAGCGCGATGTAGTCGTTGTAACAGACCACCGCCGTCGGCCGTTGTCCCGGCAGATGACGGGCAAAGCGGTCGATGTACAGGGCGGCGACCGTATCCATGTCGGGCGTTTCATAAGACAGCAGCCACTCTGGGTGGAGCGGGGCGCCGAACGCGCGCAACGCACGGACGAAACCGCGCAGGCGGTGCCTGCCTTGCATGTCGTCCTGCTTGAAGATGCCGCCGATGAAGCGATGTCCCATCTCGAGCAGGTGGCGGGTGACCTGTTCACATCCGCCTGCATCGTCGACGCGGATGCACGGCACGCCGAGCTCCAGATAATCGCTGTGCAGCATGACCATCGGCACCTGCCGCTCCAATAAGCGAAAATAGTGAGCCAGGTTCGGATTCGGATAACTGCTCTTCGTCGCTTCCACGATGACCGCTTCTGCGCCGTGTTCTAGGATGGATGAGATGGCCTGAGCCTCCTGCTGGAAATCATTGCGGGTATTGAGCAGCAGGATGGTGAAACCGCGCGGGGTGAGCACCGACTCCATGCCTTCGATGATGGACGGAAAGATGTAATCCGAAATGTAGGTCGTGACGACCGCGACCAGGCCGGAGCGCGGTCTTTGCACGTGGACGTGCGGGTCTGGCGCCGGTTGCCCCGATGCCACGAACGTGCCTCTCCCTTGTTCGCGGATCAGCCAACCCTCGTGTGCAAGCTCCGTGATGGCCTGGCGCACGGTATGGCGGCTGATCCCGTACTGGCTTGCCAATTCGTGTTCGGATGGAATGGCGTCTCCCGGTTGAAACCTGCCGCTGTGAATCCAACTCAGAATCTCGTGTTTCAATTGTCGGTACTTCGGTGTCGTCTTCCGCTTCATCGCATGCACTCGTTCCCTGTTTTTCTCCAGCGTACCACAAACCTCGCCGTGATGTTTTGTACGTACCACATGATCGTAAGCCTTGTCAACCAGACAAGTTTATCCTGTTTGGCGTTCCGGTTCATTTCCGTGTGATGAGTTGACAACGCTTGCATTTGTCTATAGTATGACAGTATCCATGACCTTGTTCGTACAATATGCGGGGGGCGTAAAATGGCAAAGCGGCTCCATGTGGACCGTTTCATGCTCGGGGTGTGTTACTACCCCGAACAGTGGCCGGAACACCTTTGGGCGGACGATTTTCAACGCATGCGGGAACTCGGTTTTTCCATCGTGCGCATGGGGGAGTTTGCTTGGTCCATCTTCGAGCCGGAGGAAGGCCGGTTCACATTCGACCTGTTTGACCGGGCCATCGATCTCGCCCACCAGCACGGGCTCAAGGTCATTCTCGGCACACCGACCGCGACGCCGCCCGCGTGGTTGACGCACAAGTACCCGGAGGTGCTGAACGTCTCCCGGGAAGGCGTCGTGTACCAGCACGGCCAGCGGCGGCACTACAACTACAACGCGCCCATCTACCGCGCTTTGTGCGCGCGCATCGTCGAACAATTGGCGAGCCATTACAAAGACCATCCGGCGGTCGTCGGCTGGCAGATCGACAACGAGCTCAACTGCGAGATCGACGTCTTCTATTCTCCGGCCGATCACGCCGCATTCCGCGAATGGCTCAAGCGCAAATACGGCACCCTCGCCGCCCTCAACGAGGCGTGGGGCACGGTCTTCTGGAACCAGACGTACTCCGATTGGGACCAGGTTCACCTCACGCGCCCCACGGTGAGCCAGTCGCCGAATCCGCACCAAGCGCTGGATGAGAAGCGGTTTTTCTCCGACAGCGCCATCTCGTTCGCCAAGCTGCAAGCCGACATCATCCGGCGGATTGCACCGCACCACTGGATCACGACCAACGGCATCTTCGGGCACTTGGACAGCCATCGGCTGACGGAGGAAGCGCTTGACTTCATCTCTTACGATTCTTATCCCAACTTCCATACCATATGGCCCGATGAGGGGCCGCGGCCGCTGTTCGACCGCAGGTGGAGTTGGCATCTTAGCGTGGCGCGGAGCATCTCACCAAACTTCTGCGTGATGGAGCAGCAGTCCGGACCCGGCGGCTGGGTGAACCGGATGGCCGCGCCTTCTCCGAAGCCTGGACAGATGCGCTTGTGGACCTACCAGTCCATCGCGCACGGCGCGGACATGTTGCTGTACTTCCGATGGCGCACGGCCGTGTTCGGCACGGAGATCTACTGGCACGGCCTCAACGACTACCACAACCGGCCGAACCGGCGCCTGGCCGAGGTGGCGCGCATCGGAGAGGAACTAAGCAGGATTGGAGAGCGGATCGTCGGCAGCCGGTATGTGGCTGACGTAGGGATCCTGTGCGATTACGACAACGAGTGGGACGGTGAGTTTGACGTCTGGTACGGGCCGCTCATGCGCAAGAGCGTGCTGGCGTGGTGCAAGGCGCTGCAGCGCAACCACATCCCGGCGGACGCCGTATTCATCCGGCCCGAGACGACCGTGGGCGACCTGGCTCGGTACAAGGTGCTCATCTATCCGCATCCGGCCATCCTCACGGAACGGGTGGCGCAGGTGTTGTCCGATTACGTGCAGGCGGGCGGGACGCTCGTCTTCGGTTGCCGCACCGGCTACAAGGACGAGCGCGGCCACTGCCGGATGGCGCCCATGCCCGGGCCCGTGGCCGGCTTGTGCGGCATCGAGGTCGCCGATTTCACCCTCATCGGGCCGCAGCAGACGCCGCCGGTCATCCATTGGATGGATGCCCGGCTGACCGACGTGGCCGCGGAGGGGTTCAATGACATCTTGCGCGTGACGGCCGGCGACGCGGAGGTGGTGGCGGTGTACAAGGGGGACTATTACGACGGCGAGCCGGCGGTCGTCCGGCGCCGGGTTGGCCAAGGCCAAGTGGTGTATTACGGCGCGGCGTTTCATGAGGAGGCCGCGCGGCAGGTGTGCCGCCTGCTCGGGCTGCAATCCCCCATGTCCGGCGTGATGGACCTGCCGGAAGACGTGGAACTGGCCGTCCGGGCGCATGAGCCAGGCGGTGCGCGGTACGTCTTTCTGTTGAATTACAGCCATGCACCGCAGTCTGTGCGCCTCCATCAGTCGTTTGCCGATGTGCTGACAGGGCGCTCGGTGCACGGCCGGGTCGAGATGGCTCCGTTCGACGTGTTCGTCCTGGCGAGCGGGGAGCCGGCTGCCCGCGCGTGAAGAGCGCACAAAGGTGAAAGGTCGAGAAGGAGGGGGTTTGCCGTGTACAGCATCGGGATTGATTATGGTACCGAGTCCGGGCGAGTGCTCATCCTCAACCTCGCCAACGGCGAGGAGATGGCGACCGTGGTCGTGCCGTACCGGCACGGCGTGATCGACGACGTCCTGCCGGAGACGGGAGAGCCGCTGCCGCCCGATTGGGCGTTGCAGGACCCGGATGATTACATCCATGTGCTCACGGAAGGCATTCCGGCCGCATTGGCGAAGGCCGGTATCCGGGGCGAGGAGGTCATCGGCATCGGGATCGACTTCACGTCGTGCACCGTCCTGCCGGTGACGCGGGACGGGATCCCGCTGTGTGCGCTGCCGGAGTGGCGGCGGAACAAGCACGCGTGGGTGAAACTGTGGAAGCACCACGCGGCGCAGCGCATCGCGGACCGCATCAACGAGGTGGCGGCGGCGCGCGGGGAGACGTTCCTCTCCCGCTACGGCGGGCGGATTTCGTCCGAATGGTATTTTCCCAAGTTGCTCGAGGTGTTCGAGGAAGCGCCCGAGGTCTACGCGGCGTGCGACCGTTTCATCGAGGCCACCGACTTCATCGTTTGGTTTCTCACCGGGCGCGAGGTGCGTAACTCGTGCACCGCGGGGTACAAGGCGATGTGGTCGGAAGAGGAAGGGTTGCCGAGTGACGACTTCTTCCGGGCGCTCCATCCGTCGTTCACGCAACCGGCGGAGAAGCTGGGCACCACGTTTTATCCGCTTGGCACCCGCGCCGGATACCTGCGCCCGGACGTGGCCGACATGCTCGGGTTGACGACCCGTGTCGCGGTTGCGGTGGGCAACGTCGACGCCCATGTGTCGGTGCCAGGGTGCGGGGTGTCGGAGCCGGGCACCTTGGTCATGGTGATGGGGACGTCCATCTGCCACTTGACGGTCACGAAGGAGGAGATTCGCCTCCCGGGCATCACCGGGGTGGTCAAGGACGGCATTCTCCCGGGTTGGTACGGCTATGAGGCCGGCCAAGCCGCGGTGGGCGACATGTTCGCCTGGTTCGTGCAGCACGCGGTCCCCGGTGACTACTTCGCGGCAGCCGAAAAGGCGCACTTGAACATCTATGAGCACCTGGAGCGCTTGGCGGCCCGGTTTGCTCCCGGGGAAACGGGATTGGTTGCGCTCGATTGGTGGAACGGCAACCGCAGCATCCTCGGCGACGCGGATCTGACCGGTGTCATCGCCGGCTTGACGCTGGCCTCGACGCCGGAAGCCGTCTACCGGGCGTTGCTCGAATCGACCGCGTTCGGCACGCGGCGGATTGTGGAAAACTTCCAGGCGCACGGCGTCGCGATCCGCGACCTTGCCGCCTGCGGCGGCATCGCGCACAAGAGCCCGCTCTTGATGCAGATTTACGCCGACGTGTGCGGACTGCCGGTGACGGTGCGGGCGTCGAGCGAGATCCCGGCGCGCGGCGCCGCGATGTTCGGCGCGGTGGCCGCAGGGCCGGAGGCGGGCGGATTCCGTACGATTCAAGAGGCGAGTGCGGCCTTGGCGCCGCCGGTGTTGCGGGTGTATCAGCCGAACGGCGCGGCGAAGTCCGTGTACGATCGCGTCTACGCCATCTACAAGGATTTGTACGAGATGTTGGGCCAGTCACGTGTGGATCTGTTGCATGCACTCAAGCGCATTCGCTTGGATGTCACGGGATCGCAACGTATCTAAGCAGGAACCCGGCAACGGCTGTCGAATTGCACTTGTCGGCAGCCGTTTGGGCCTGACCACGAAGGAGGACGCGACGAGGATGAAGAAATCGCTGACATTCGGTCTTATCGTCGGGAATCGCGGCTTCTTCCCGAGCCATCTCTGCGAATCCGGGCGCCAACACATGATTGAGGTGATTGAGGCGGCGGGGCATCGCGTCATCGCCCTCACGCCGGAGGATACGCCGTACGGCAGCGTGGAAAATTATCACGACGCCCAGAAGTGCGCCAACCTGTTCAAGGCGCATGCCGACGAGATCGACGGCATCATCGTGACCCTTCCGAACTTCGGTGACGAGCGTTCCATCGCCCAGACCATCCGCCTCTCCGGGCTGCGGGTGCCGGTGCTCGTGCAGGCGACGCCGGACGACGCGGGCAAGATGGGGATCAGCTCCCGGCGCGACAGCTTCTGCGGCAAGATCTCCGTCTGCAACAACCTGTATCAGTACGGCATCCCGTTCTCCTTGACCGCGCTGCACACGGTCGACCCGAAATCGGAGGCATTCCGGCAAGATTTGGAGCGTTTCGCCCAGGTCTGCCGCGTGGTCGGCGCGACGCGCAACCTGCGCATCGGGGCCATCGGCGCGCGGCCGGCCAACTTCAACACGGTCCGCTACAGTGAGAAGCTGCTCGAGCGCTATGGCATCTCGGTCGATACGCTCGACCTCTCGGAGGTGCTCGGCCGCATCGGCCGCCTGGCGGATGACGATCCGGCGGTCACCCGCAAGCTGGACGAGATCACGTCATACGTCCAGACGCGCGGCATTCCGCGGGAATCGCTGATCAAGATGGCGAAGTTCGGCGTCGTCGTCGAGCAGTGGATGAACGACCTCGAATTGAAGGCGTCCGCCATCCAGTGCTGGACGGCCATCGAGGAGTTCTTCGGGGTCGTGCCCTGCACGCTGATGAGCATGATGAGCAACAACCTGTTGCCGAGCGCCTGCGAAGTCGACGTCATGGGCATGGTGTCGATGTACCTCCTGCAGGCCGCGTCGGGGACACCGAGCGCCATTCTCGACTGGAACAACAACTACCAGGGCGACCCCAACAAGGCGGTGGTCTTCCACTGCAGCAACCTGCCCAAGCACTTCTTCCAACAGGCGGAGATGCATTATCAGGAGATCATCGCCGGCACCGTCGGCAAGGAGAACACGTACGGCACGGTGTACGGCCGGATCCGCCCCGAGGCGTTCACGTACCTGCGCCTCAGCTCGGATGACACCGCCGGCAAGATCAAGGCGTACGTCGGCGAGGGCCGCTTCACCGACGACGAACTCAAGACGTTCGGCGGGTACGGCGTCGTCGAGGTGCCGCGTTTCCAGAGCCTGCTTCAGTACATCTGCAAGAACGGGTTCGAGCATCACGTCTCGGTCAACCTGTCCAGGACGGCTGCGGCCATCCGCGAGGCGCTCGAAACGTATCTGGGTTGGGAAGTCTATTTGCATGAATGAACGTGTATGCTTCGGGAGGAACACGGCTTGCGCCGCGGTCGAGCAGGACGGCGGCGCGGGCGGAACGCGAGGAGGCGAGGTTGGTGCGGTTGCGCGCCGAGTTTGACGAGAAGGTCGCACGCGTCCGCCGCTTGGCGGAAGAGAAGAAGTTGGACGGCATCCTCATCGCGGGTGTCGCGAACTTCCGCTGGTTGTCTTCCGGGGCGCTGAACGTGGTGTCCCGGCAGGCGGTGCAGGGCGAGGTCGCCTTGTACGTGACCCAGGATGCTGTGCACCTGTTGGCCAACGTGATCGAGATGCCGCGCCTTCTGGAGCAAGATTTTACCGGACTGCCTGTGGAGGCTCACGTGTTTCCGTGGTACCAGTCGTTGGCGGAGCAGGTGTGGAAACTGCCCGGGTCGCGCCGAGGAAGCGACATCCCTTTGCCGGGCCTGGTGGCGCTCGGGGATGAGGTGCGCAGCCTGCGCTATCCCATGACCTCGTATGAGGTGGAGCGGTACATGGAACTCGGCCGCGATGCGGCCAGGGTCATCGAAGACGTGATGGCCGGCGTGCAGCCAGGGATGACCGGCCGCCAGATCATGGCCAAAGTGGACGGGGCGTTGCTCGAGGCAGGCATCCTCCCTATCGTGTCCCTGGTCGGCATTGACGATCCGGTCCTCAAGTACCGCCATCCCATCCCGAACGACCGGCCGTTCCACCATACGGCGATGATGGTGTCGTGCGCGGAGCGGCACGGTCTCATCGTGGCGCTGACCCGGACGGTGCACAACGGACGGCTCAGCGACGAGGCGCGCCAACATCACCACCGTGTGCAACGGGTGCTGAGCGAAATGGTCGCCGCCACCAAACCCGGGCGCAAGGTGGCGGACGTGTTGTCGCACGCCCAGGCGGTGTACGAGCGGCTCGGGTATCCCGGAGAGTGGCAAAAGCACCATCAAGGCGGCGGGATTGGCTATGAGACGCGCGACTTTATCGCCACGCCGCAGTCCACGGAGGTCGTGCACAGCGGGCAGGCGTTCGCATGGAACCCCTCGATCCCTGGGTACAAAGCGGAAGACACGTTCCTCATCACGGACAGCGGGCCCGTCCTCGTCACCGCGAGCGGCGGACCGTGGCCGCGCAGCGAGATTACGGTCGGCGAACTCACGTTGTCGCAGGCGGATATCTTGGAACTGTGAACAGGGCACGCGGCCCGGGCGGAATGCCCGGGCTGTTTGTTTCAATCAAGCGTTTTCAAACGGGATCGGATATTTTAGAATGGTCATGGGGCGAACCAAGTCTTGCACAGCGGTGGCCATAGGAAACCGTCGCAAAGGAGTGTGAGGCGAATGCAGGAAGTCCGTGTCGGCATCATCGGGTACAAGTTCATGGGCAAAGCCCACAGCCATGCCTATCACGACATCCCGCTGTTCTTCCCGGACGTGCCGAAGCCGGTGAAGCAGGTGATCTGCGGCCGGGACGCTTCCGACGTGGAAAAGGCGCGCCAGCAGTTCGGCTGGGCGCACGCCGTGACCGATTGGCGCGAGGTGGTGGCGCGCGACGACGTCGACTTGATTGACATCTCCGCCCCCAGTGACGTGCACCATGAAATCGTCCTTGCGGCGGCGCGCCACAAAAAACACGTGTTTTGCGAAAAACCATTGGCGCTCACGCTTCAACACGCCCGCGAGATGTTGGCGGCGGTGCAGGAAGCGGGCGTCGTGCACATGATTGGTTTCAACTACCGGTTCGCGCCCGCCGTCCAATTGGCGAAGTCGCTCATCGCCAGTGGCCGCCTTGGCACCATTTACCACTTCCGTGGTTGGTTCTTGCAGGATTGGATTGTAGATCCGGAATTTCCGCTGGTGTGGCGGTTGCGCAAGGAGGTGGCAGGGTCCGGGGCGCTCGGTGACTTGGGGGCGCACGTGATCGACATGGCGCGCTTTTTGGTGGGCGAGATTTCGGAGGTCGTCGGCCTCGCGGAAACGTTCATCAAGCGGCGGCCGCTCGCGGCGGAAATGACCGGACTTTCGGCCAGCGGTGAGGCGTCCGGCGAGTACGGCGAGGTCACGGTCGACGACGCGACGGTCTTTTTGGCGCGGTTCGCCAACGGCGCCATCGGCACGTTTGAGGCGACGCGGTTTGCGCCGGGCCACCGCTGCACCCACGCGTTCGAGATCAACGGCAGCAAGGGCAGCGTCCGCTTCGACTTCGAGCGGATGAACGAACTCGAGGTGTTCTTCCGCGACGACGACGCCGACGTGCAGGGCTTTCGGCGCATCCTGGCCACCGATCCGCCGCACGCGTTTGCCGACCGCTGGTGGCCGGCCGGTCACGGCCTCGGCTACGAGCACACCATCGTCCATGAGGTGGTGGAGTTGCTCGCGGCGCTGCGCGACGGGCGGCAACCGGTGCCCAACTTTGAAGACGGGCTGCGCTGCCAGGCGGTGCTGGAGGCGGTGGAGCGCTCCATCGCGGAGCGGGCCTGGGTGAAGGTTGAGATTTGACCACAAGGAGCGGATGCACAGTGAAACTGGGCGTGTTCACGGTACTGTTCGGTCAAAAACCGCTGGAGGAAGCGTTGGACTACATTGCCGCGAGCGGCCTCGAAGCGGTGGAGATAGGCTGCGGCGGGTATCCCGGAAAGGCGCACTGCAATCCGGAAGAGCTCCTGGCGGACGAGAGCAAGCTCAAGGCGTTCCGGAAGGCCGTCGAGCAGCGGAACCTGGAGATCAGCGCCCTCAGCTGCCATGGGAATCCGTTGCATCCCAACAAAGAAATTGCGCGCCGCTTCCACGAGGATTTTGTGAACGCCGTCTTGTTGGCGGAGCGGCTTGGCGTGAAGACCGTCATCACCTTTTCCGGTTGCCCGGGAGAGTCGGAGCACTCGCAGAACCCGGCTTGGGTGACGTGCCCGTGGCCGGAGGACTTCCTCCACGTCCTCAAGTGGCAGTGGGAAGAAAAGGTCATTCCGTATTGGCGGGAGCAGGATAAGTTCCTCAAGGCGCATGGCGTACGGGTGGCCATCGAATCCCATCCGGGCTTTGTCGTCTACAACTCGGAGACGATGCTGCGCCTGCGCGAGGCGTGCGGGGACAACATCGGGGTCAACTTCGACCCGAGCCACCTCTTCTGGCAAGGTATGGATCCGGTCGCCTGCTTGAAGGATCTGGCGAAGGCGGGGGCGCTGTACCACTTCCATGCCAAGGACACCGCCATCGATCCGCAGAACACCGCGGTCAACGGCGTGCTCGACACGAAGAGCTACCGCGATGAGCTCCACCGGTCATGGATCTTCCGGACGGTGGGCTACGGCCACGGCGAGGAGACATGGCGCCGGATCATCAGCACCCTGCAACTCGTCGGCTACGACGGCGTCATCAGCATTGAGCACGAGGACAGCCTGATGTCGGTCGAGGAGGGCTTCCAGAAGGCGGTCCGCTTCCTCAAGGATCAGTTGATCAAAGAGCGAGTGGGTGAAATTTGGTGGGCGTAAGCCGCAGACGGGCGCTGATTGTCCAAGGAGGTTGGCAAGGTCACCAACCGGCGGAAGTGGCGGAAATCCTCGCCGGACTGCTCCGGGAGGAGCAGTTCGACGTCGAGGTTTACGATACCCTCGATTGCTTTCTCGATGCGGAGCGGGTGCGGCAGATGGACCTCATCGTCCCCATCTGGACGATGGGGACCATCCGGCCGGAACAGCTCAATCCGTTTCTGGAAGCCGTGCGCCGCGGCACCGGCGTGGCCGGGTGTCACGGCGGCATGGGGGATGCGTTCCGCAACGAGCCGGAGTACCAGTACATGGTCGGTGGTCAGTGGGTGGCCCATCCGGGCGGTGACGGCGTCACCTACACGGTCCACATCGAAGACCGCGCGCATCCCATCACCTCGGGCCTCGACGATTTTACCGTCACATCGGAGAAGTACTATATGCATATCGATCCGGCCATTCACGTGTTGGCCACGACGGATTTCGACGGTGTGAAGATGCCGGTGGCCTGGACCAAGACGTACGGCGAGGGGAAGGTGTTTTACTGCTCTTTGGGCCACCAGGCGGACATCGTCCGCATGCCGCCGGTTCTGACGTTGATGCGCCGAGGCATGGTATGGGCCGCGCGCGCCCGGTGAAGGTCCAAGCGTCTGTCACCGCCAAGCGGGACAGGATTGCCTCGGTTCAGGAAAAAGCGTGAACGTTCGCTTCAACCACCCCAAGTCATCGCGGATAAGGAGTTTTCAAAGTGACACCAAGAGAAACCATCAAGGTCGGCGTCGTGGGTTGTGGCAACATCAGCGCTGTCTACCTCAGAAACCTGCGGTCGTACGACGTCGTGGACGTGGTGGCGTGCGCAGACATCGATGAGGCGCGGGCGCGGGCACGGGCGGCGGAATTCGGCATTCCGAAGGCGTGCACAGTGGAAGAACTGCTGCGGGACGACGAGATCCAATTGGTGGTCAATCTTACGGTGCCGCAGGCGCACGCCGAGGTGTGCCTTGCGGCGCTCGCGGCAGGCAAGCACGTGTACGTGGAAAAGCCGTTGGCGGTGAGCCTCGAGGATGGCCGGCACATCCTCGCGCTTGCTGCCGAAAAGGGGCTGCGCGTGGGAACTGCGCCGGATACCGTGCTCGGCGGCGGGATTCAGACCTGCCGCAAACTGATAGATGACGGGTTGATTGGCCGTCCGGTCGCCGCGGTGGCGTTCATGATGTCGCACGGGCATGAGAGTTGGCATCCCAATCCTGAGTTTTATTACCAGGTGGGCGGCGGGCCCATGTTTGACATGGGTCCGTATTATCTCACGGCGTTGGTGACGCTCATCGGGCCCATGCGGCGGGTGACCGGTTCTGCACAGATCACGTTTCCGGAGCGCACCATCACCAGCCAGCCCAAGTTCGGACAGACCATCCGGGTCGAGACGCCGACCCATATTGCCGGCGTGATCGACTTCGCAGGGGGCGCGGTGGGCACCATCATCACCAGCTTCGACGTCTGGTTCGCGCAATTGCCGTTCATTGAGATCTATGGAACCGAAGGGACCATCAGCGTCCCCGACCCGAACACGTTCGGGGGCCCGGTCCGTCTTCGCCGCCGCGGAGAGGACCGATGGCAGGAGGTGCCGCTCACACACGGCTTCACGGAAAACTGCCGCGGTGTGGGCGTGGCCGAGATGGCGTGCGCCATCTTGACAGGGCGGGAACACCGCTGCCACGGTGCGGTGGGATACCACGTGCTCGAGGCCATGCACGGGTTCCACCTCTCGTCCGCAGAAGGCCGGCACTACACGTTGCAGAGCCGGTGTGACCGTCCGGCCGCCCTCCCCGAGCCTGGCCCTGGGGACGACTTGCGCGCACGTCTGCGAGGCTGAAAGCTGTTCGCGTCACCTTGCCACAGCCTCGCAGGCCCGCGAGGGGGGATTGCGGTGAAAATCGCGGTGAATCAATGGTGTTTTCCGGATGGCACGCCGCTTGCGGACGTGTTTGCCCAGTGCGCGGCGGCCGGGCTCGATGGTGTGGAGTTGAACCTGGATGCGGCCGGCGGGGTGGGGTTGACGCTGGAGACGAGCGCGAGCGCGGCGCGGGCCATCCGTCGTGAAGCGGAAGCGGCAGGCTTGGAACTCAAGAGCCTGTCCACCGGCTTGCTGTGGTCGACGCCGCTTTCGGATCCCCATCCTGACGTCCGGGCCCGCGGCCAGGACGTCGTGCGCCGGCAACTCGAACTGGCACATGAGATGGAGATGGATACCATCCTCGTCGTCCCCGGCGTGGTGAACCGGGACGTCTCGTATGAAGCGTGTTATGCCCGCAGCCAGGCGGCCATCGCCGAACTGGTTCCAGTGGCGGAACGGCTCGGGGTGCGCATCGGGATTGAGAATGTATGGAATAAATTTCTATTGTCCCCGCTGGAGATGGCTCGTTACATCGATGAGTTCGGCAGCACGTATGTGGGGGCGTATTTCGACGTCGGCAACGTCCTCGCCTTCGGCTTTCCGGAACAGTGGATCCGCACGCTCGGGAAACGCATCATCAAGGTGCATGTCAAGGATTTCAAAACCCAGGTCGGCACCATCCACGGGTTTGTACCCCTGTTCGCGGGGGACGTCGACTGGCCGGCCGTCCGCACGGCGCTCGCGGAAGTGGGTTATGACGATTATGTAACTGCGGAACTTGTGCCATACGCCTCGGATCCGGCGGCCCTGATTGAGGATACGGCCCGCCATCTGCGCAGGATATTCCGAATCTGAATGATGATGGAATGTTCATACCATCTTGGCAGGAGGCGAGGCGAGGATGAGCTTGCGCATCGGGGTCGTCGGTGCTGGCGGCATCGGCAGGGTGCATCTGGATCGCATTGCGGCATCCGGCCTGGCGGAAGTCGTGGCCGTGTGCGACGTGGCGGAACCGGTGGCTGCCGAAGCGGCGGCGCGCGTGGGTGCAGCCAAGTATACGGATTATGGGCGGATGTTGGCGGCGGAGAGGCTGGACGCGGTATTTCTGTGTGTGCCGCCGTTTGCCCACGGTGAAATGGAAGAGATGGCCGCGCGCAGAGGCGTTCATCTGTTTGTCGAAAAGCCGCTCGGATTGGATATGGATGCTGTCCGGCACAAGGCTGAGGTCATCCAAGTGTCAGGCGTGTTGGCGGCGGCCGGGTATTGCCTTCGCTACCACGAACCTGTCGAATGGGCGAAGTCGTATTTGGCGGACAAAGAGATCGCCATGGTCGTCGGCTTTTACCACACGTCGTTCGTCCCCACCCCCTGGTGGCGCAGGATGGATTTATCCGGGGGCCAATTGGTCGAACAGAGCACGCATATCGCGGACTTGATGCGTTATTTGGCCGAGGAAGTGACGCGGGTGCACGCGGAGATGGCCCTCGTGGCATCGAGAGACGTCGCCGATCTCGACATCTACGATGTCGGGTGTGTGAATGTGCGTTTCGCTTCCGGTGCCGTCGGGGCGTTGACCACGACGTTTACGCAAGTGGATCATGCGGCAGGGGTGGAGGTATTCGGCCGTCATTTCCGCTTGCGGATTGACATGGACGGTGCAGTGCTCATCACATCCGCGGGCAGGGAAGTGGTGCCTGCCGGAGAAGACTTCTACGCGCGGCAGGACAAAGCATTTCTGCAGGCTGTCGCGACGGGCGACGCCAGCCTTATCCGTTCGCCGTATGTGGATGCGGCCCGGACGCTCGCATTGACCTTGGCGGCCAACGCTTCTGCGCGCAGCGGCCAACCCGTGGTGCCGGAGGATATCGAATAGAGAAAAGATAGAGAAAAGGAGGAAACGCAGGTGACCAAAGTGCGCATTGGGATCGTCGGGGTGGGCGCCATTGCCACGGTGGCGCATCTGCCCAGCTATGCGGCGCGCGAGGATGTCGAGGTGGTCGCGTTTGCGGACGTGGAAGCAGCGCGTGTGGAGCGCACCGCGGCAAAGTTCGCGGCCCAGACGGGGCGTCGAGTCCCCAAGGTGTATCCGGATATACACAGCATGTTGCAAGCGGAAGCGCTTGACGCGGTCAGCATCTGCACGCCCAACACCTCCCACGTGCAGCTCGCATTGGCGGCTCTCGACGCGGGGGTGCATGTGCTGTTGGAAAAGCCGATGACCACCCGTCCCGCGGACGCGGAGGCATTGGTGGAGAAGGTGGAGCAGACAGGCAAAGTCCTGATGGTCTGCATGAGCCACCGGTACCGCAATGATGTACAGGTTTTGAAGCGGTTCGTCGATGCCGGAGACCTCGGTGACATCTACTACGCGAAAACGCGCATTTTGCGCCGACGCGGCAGTCCGCGCGGTTGGTTTACCGATGTATCGATTTCCGACGGCGGCCCGCTGCTCGACATCGGCGTGCACGCACTGGACCTGACGTGGTGGCTGATGGGCAGGCCGCGCGCGGAAGCGGTGAGCGGGTATCTGGTCCAGGGCATCGGGGCGGATCACCTCGACTTCATCTCCACGTGGACCGCGCATTCGTCAGGCAATCAGGACAACGAGGTCTATACCACCGAGGATTTCGCTGCAGCGTTCATCCGGCTGGCGAACGGGGCCGTCATCCAAATGGAAGTGTCCTGGGCGCTCAACGGACCGCAGGATGACGCGCTCAAACTGGAGTTGTTCGGCCGCCGGGGCGGCGTGTCTCTCGATCCGCTGCGGGTTTACGGTACAGCGCATCAGGTGTTGACCGAGACGGTGCCTTCCGTCGACATGGGACCGCTGTATCAGAATCAGATTGACCACTTCCTGCACTGCATCCGCACGGGGGAGACGCCCATCAGCGACGTGCGCCAAGGGCGGGACGTGGTGTTCATGCTCGATGCCATCCGGCGCTCCTCGGAGGCGCGCGGGGAGGTTCGGCTCTGACAGCCTTCACCCGTGTGTGGTACACTGTTGGCTGACTTGGGGCGAGGGCGCCATCGGTGTGAACGGGGGCGTGCAGTTTGGAACAGACTGAACAGCGCAAGTGGATGGCTCGCGACGCCATTGCGAGGGTATACGCTTCGTATCAGCGGGTCAGACCGGACCTTGTTCGCACGTACGACCGGGAGGTCCGGCACCCGGAATGGACAGATCGCCTGTTCGACCATTTCGGCCGCCCGGACACCGCCGCGTACAGTGTGGCCATCACGGGGAGCAAAGGCAAGGGATCGCACGCCATCCTGCTGGCGGCCATCCTGCAGCAGTGCGGGCTGCGGGTCGGCTTGTTCACCGGGCCGCACCTGGTGGACTTTATGGAACGGTTTCGGGTGAACGGCCAGGTGATGCCCGAAGAACGGTTCATCGCATGGATGGATGAAGTGGGGCCGGTGGTCGAGGCGCTGCCGGTCCCGCCGCTGCAGTACGTCGGTCCGGTGGGGATTCTCGCGGTGATTGCGAGCCTGTGGTTCCGCGAGGAGAAAACGGATGTCAACGTCGTCGAGCTTGGGCGCGGCGCGCTCCACGACGACGTCAACCGCTGGCGGCATCAGGGGGCCATCGTCGGCCCGGTATTCATGGAGCACGTCCAGCAACTGGGACCGACGTTGCGCGACATCGCGATCGAAAAAGCCGGGGTGGTTACGCCGGAGACCGCATGGGTGTGCGCCCATCCGCAGGCGGACGTCGTGGCGGAAGTGCTTCGGGACGCCTGTGCCGCGCGCGGCGCCCGCCTGCGCGTGCTGGGGGAGGGTATCACGCACCGCATCGTGCGGGATGACCGTGCGGACGAACTTCTCGTCGAGGTGGCGGACGAAGACGGCGCCGCGGTGGTGCGCCTGCACGAGGATGTGGCCAGTTTGGCGCACAACGCCGCCGTCGCCCTGGACGCGGCCCGCCAGGTGTGGCGCGCCGTGCGGGGCGGGGAACCGTTCCCGCGGAGTCTCGACCTGCGGCATCTGCGCTTGCCCGGGCGGATGCACGTCCTGTCCGAGCAGCCGCTTCTGGTCGTGGACGGTACCATCCATCGCAGCTCGGCACAGATGGTGGCCAACTGGGTGCGGCGCAAGCGGGCGTCCGGCAAGGTGCGCATGGTGGGGGCGGTGCTGGGGCTGCCCGACGATAAAGACGGGGCCGGGGTGCTCGCCGCCCTCTGCGGCCACGCCGACTGGGTGGTGCTCACGCGGGCGCGCAACCCGCACTTGCGGTTTGACCGCGGCTGGTTGACGGAGGCGCGCAGCCTTTTTCCGGACGTGGCGACGGCACCGGACGTGGCGGCGGCGTGGGCTGTCGCCAAACAACGGATTGGCCGGGAGGATGCGGTGCTGTTTCTCGGGACGCAGTCGTTCGTCGGCGATACCTTGTCCTTGTTCGGGGCGGACACGACTTCGCTTTGGCGCGAACCCTGCGAGGGTTGAGCGCGTTCTATGCACGGATGACACGGTCCATGGCAGGCGCCCATATCCTGTAACGAACGATCCTAACAGGTGACGGAAGGAAGGGCGCAGCATGGAACATCCGTATTGGTCGCAAGTGTTGTCCAATCCTTTGCCGGGCCGTGTCGGCAAGCCGCGGATTGCCGGTCTGACCATGGTCATCGACACCGGCATCCCGTTGACTTGGATGCGCGACCTGCTCCAGATGGCGGCTGAACACATCGATTTCTGGAAGTTTGCGTTCGCCAGCGCGTCCGTGTACCCGCCGGAGCGGGTCATGGACAAGATCACCATCTGCCAGGAGTACGGCGTCTTCGCTTATCCCGGCGGGACGTCGCTGGAAATCGCGATCGCGCAAGGGGTATGGCAGGCCTACCTGGAGCGGTTGTGGGCAGGCGGCGTGCGGGCGGTCGAAGTGTCCGACGGGACCATCGATGTGCCGCCGCGGCTGCGGCGCGAGGTGATCCGGACGGCGCACCAGATGGGTTTCACGGTGCTCACGGAGGTGGGGAAAAAGGCGCCTGGCCATCACCTCGGGGTGCAGGAACAGGCACGGATGGTGCAGGCGGATCTGAACAGCGGCGCGGATTACGTCCTCATCGAGGGCCGCGCGTGCGGTCAAAACACGGAGATCTACGACCGCGAGGGCAACGTTCGGGAACAAGAGGTGCAGGCGCTCGCAGAAGTCCTTGGACCGCTCGCCACGCGGCTCATCTGGGAGGCGCCGCGGTTTGCGCAACAAGTGTATTACATCCGGACGTTCGGCAACCGGGTGAACCTGGGTAACGTGCGGCCGCGCGATGTGGTGGCGCTGGAGTCTTTGCGGCGCGGGCTGCAGAGCGACACCCTGCGCGTCGCCTTGGGCCTGCCGGAGGCGCCGCCCGCGCCGCCGGCGGGCGGACGGGAGCACGGATTGGGCAAGTCTGGCGATCTCGGAGTCGGTGGCGCGTCCGGTTGGGGAGCGGCGGGCGGATTGACCCTCTGGACGGACGGCGGTTCGCACCGTCCCGGCGAACGGCGGCCGCCCCGCCGATCCAGTTCATGACACCTGCCGCACGCATCTTCACCTGCACGCTCCGTCATCCACGTCCCTGTCCTGCCTCCGCCCCCGCCGGCAGCCCGGCGGGGCGCTTTGGTAAGGCCGGTCCCGTTGTAGTATAATAAACCATGTCTTTCCGAGCGGCGGTCGGGACGGCTAGCTCCACAGCGAGGAGGTTTGTCGATGTCGAAAGAAACGTCGTTTGTCGCGGGCTTGGAAGATGTCGTGGCCAGCCTGTCGGAAATCTGCTTCCTGGACGGGCGTGAAGGCCGCTTGTTGTACCGCGGTTACGATATCCACGACCTGGTCAACGGCGGGGCATCGTTCGAAGAGGTCGTGTACCTGCTTTGGTACGGGGACCTGCCGAACGCCGCCCAACTCGCTGAATTCAACCGCAGCATCGCCACGCAACGGTCGCTGCATCCCAGCGTTCTGGCCTTCCTGAAGGAAGTCCCCAAAGACGCCAACGCCATGGCGGTCCTGCGCACCGCGGTGTCGTACGCCGCCCTGTTCGATCCCGATGCGAACGACGACACCATGGATGCGAACCTGCGCAAAGCCGTGCGGCTCGTGGCCCAGATCCCGACCATCGTCACCTCGTATGAGCGGATTCGCAAGGGCCTGCAGCCGGTGGAGCCGGATGAAAGCCTCAGCATGGCGGCCAGCTTTTTTTATTTGTTGAACGGGGAAAAACCGGACACGTTCACCGAGCGGGCGTTCAACACCGCACTCATCCTGCACGCTGATCACGAACTCAATGCGTCGACCTTCTCGGCGCGCGTCACGGCGGGGACGCTGTCCGACATCTACTCGGCCATCGTGTCGGCCATCGGGACGCTCAAAGGCCCGCTGCACGGCGGGGCGAACGAACAGGTCATGAAGATGTTGCTTGAAATCGGCGAGATAGACCGGGCGGAGGCGTGGATTGACGAGGCGCTCGCAGAGAAGAAGAAGATCATGGGCTTTGGCCACCGCGTCTACCGGACGGAGGACCCGCGGGCAACCCACCTGCGTCAGTTGAGCAAAGAAGCGGGCGAACGGGTTGGCGTGACCAAGTGGTTCGAGATGTCCCAGGTCATCGAGCGGGTGGTCAAGGACCGAAAGGGTCTCAACCCGAACGTCGATTTTTACTCGGCGTCGTTGTATTATTCCCTCGGCTTGCCGACGCACCTGTACACGCCCATTTTCGCGTGCAGCCGTATCTCCGGGTGGACGGCGCACGTGTTGGAGCAGTACCGCAACAACCGTCTCATCCGGCCGCGTGCGGAATACGCCGGCCCGACCCGGCGCACGTTCGTGCCGCTGGCACAGCGCTGACCGCGGGCAGATGAACGCACCGCCGGCGGCGGCGCGTGCCGGCGGCGGTGGCGAGTTTGTCGTGACGGAGACGTGTCCGCGGTCGTGGCGCGTCTGTCGGCGGCGGTGGCATGCGGGGCAGAATGTGTCAGGGTACGACCTCCTGTGGCGGACACAATAAGGGCCACAAGGAGGTGATTCCGAATGGCACTCGGACAGAAGCGCAACACCCCCGTGGTGACCGGTGCGGCGAAGGCGCTGGATCAACTCAAGTATGAGGTCGCGGCGGAACTCGGCATCGCGACGCCGGCCGACGGGTATTGGGGTACCATGGCGACGCGGGACACCGGCGCCATTGGTGGCAACATCACGCGGAAGCTGGTCGCGCTGGCGGAGCAGCAGTTGGCGGGGCGCGCCAACGCTTGACACGCGACTTTCATGCGTCAATCGCATACGGTTTGTTGAGGGCCCAGCCGTGTGGCTGGGTCTTTTTCATGTGGCTGGGCGGCGTGCGGCGACGGGAGGATGGCGCGGTGAAGGCCTTGGCGCAGGCACGCGGCGGATCGGCCCCCGCATACGATATCCCGCATACGTTATCCCGCAGATGCGCGCGGCTGTTGGATACAGATGCAGCCACATGGCCGAGATGTCCCCGGTGGAAGGCCGGGCGTGCATCTTTCGGGACGGGGGGCGAGACGGTGAACGCGTTGTGGATGAGTGTGTTGCAACACCTTGCGTTGCTGTTGCTGCAACTGGTCGTCATCAGCCTGTTGGTGCTCGCACACCGCCTGCAGCCTGCGGTTGCGCGGTGGTTGGTCCAGCACACGACAGCCAAGGAGCGGGCGCTGTTGCGCGAGTTGGCACGCGAAGCGTATTGGTTGGCCGAGCAGAGCCTCCCTGGCGCCACAGGTCAGGAGAAGTTGAGCGTCGCACTTCAATACCTGGCCGGCATCGGCAAGCGGCTGGGTTTGGCCGTCACTCCGGACGAGGTCCGTGCCGCCATCGAGGTGGCAGTGGCGGAGGCCAAAGCCTTGGCAGCCCCGATGCAAGCAGGGAAGTCGTCTGGGACTGGCACGGGTGCGTAGGTGTACATGTGCATCCAGGCGACCCGGTCCATCGGCCTGGGTCGCCTGGGCGTGTGTTCCGGCGGGCAGGGGGTCAGTGCACCGCACTCTGGCTCTGCGTCCGCTCCGAGATGCGGCTTAAGGCGTCTCCCGCTTCATTGACGTGGATGTCCACCGTCGCCAGGTCGCCGATGGCGAGGATGCCCACCAAGCGGCCGCTCGTGTCGACGACCGGCAGGCGCCGGATCTGGTGCTGCGCCATCAGGTCGGCCGCCTCGTGCGCGTCGGTGTCGGGGGAACAGGTGATCACTTTGCGCGACATGCAGTCACTGACCTTGGTGTGGACGTCTTTGCCGGCGGCGACCGCCTTCAGGACGATGTCGCGATCGGTGATGATCCCCACCACACGCTGGTTTTCACACACAGGCAGGCTCCCGCAGTTGACGGACTGCATCAACTGCGCGGCGCGTTGAATGGTGTCGTTCGGCTGGCAGCACGAGACGTTCGCGGTCATCAGGTCCTTGACTTTCACCGTACCGCCTCCTTGGATCATGGTGCTGAGGACGAACCTCGCGTTTAATATGCATCCGCCGGCCACGGATATGCGATGCCTGGCCGTCCGCCGCGCAGGCGGTCACGCGGTTTTGCGGCGCCATGCCAACGCGTCCTCGACCGCAGCCACCATGCCCCAACCTCCGGCGACGAAGCGCAGCGCGTTCTCAAGCGGCTCCGTGGTGCGAAAGACACCGTTCGCGTTTAACCCGGCGAGCCCGGCGAGTCCCCACAAAAAGATCCCCATACCCAGCCAGAGGGCACAAAGCACGGCATAACGAGGCCGGCCGCGCGCCGCCAGGATCATCAGGCTTCCCGCCGCAGCGTAGATCAGCCGCTCCGCCGGCGTGATCGCCATGAAGTGGCTCACGCCGCCCCACACCCAGCCTGTCACCGCGGCCGCCACGCACAACCAGCCGCAGATGCGGTCGTACAATACGGAGTACATCGTCTTTCTCCTTCCCGCGCTGGGCGCGACCGTGCTTCGGCTGGCTCATGAACCCGAGCCGGTGTCCACTCCCACATGTATGTCCTGTTGCTGCGCGGTATGCTCCGCCGTTCCTCACGGCGGACGATGCGAATACTTCCGAAGGAACCATCCATGCTAAGCCTTGAGGAGGACGGGCGGCGGGCTGTGGTGTGGGCCATCGTCCGCCGCCCGGAACATCCGCTCCGCTGCGCCGGCGGGAAAACCGTTTTTGCGCCCGGTGTGCGCGCGAATCTTGTGCTGAAGCGAAGGAGGAACGAGGATGCACCAGATTGTTTCTCAATTGCAGCAGTTGCAAAACCAAGTGGCGCAGATTTCCCAGGAGATCCACTCGGTCCAGATGAAACTCAACGCCGTGACCGGCCAGGCACAGCAAATGGCACAGCAGCAACAGGCGGCGCAACCGTACGCCGCGCCGGCGTACGGACAAGCGTACCGCACCCCGGCGTACAACACGTACGGGCAGCGCCCCGCCCAGTATGGGCAAGGCTATGCGCACCAGGCCCCGGCCTACGGCATGACCGCGCAGGCGTCCGATGCGCAAGTGTCGGCGGCGGTCCAGCGCGTGAGCGCCGCTGTACCGGCGTCCGGCCATCAGGGCGCAGCGCAGTGGGCCTCGTCCAACGCGGCGCAAGCCGCAGTATCCGCAGCCCAATCCGCGCAGCAGGTGAATGCGGCCGCCCTGCAATCGGTCATGAACGCGGCGCCAGCCTCTCGTGGCGAACAGCAGGTGGTGGGCCGTCAGTCGGAGCAAAGCGCGTACGGGCGTCTGGTCTGAGCCAACATGCGCGCGCGCTGCGCTGGAAACACGCACGGCGGGAGGTGCAGCTCCCGCCTTTTGTATGGCTGCGCGCCGGCGTTGTACACTGGGTGGGGAACGGGCCGTGCGGCGGCGGCCACCCCGTTCCTTCGCCGCCGCGGCCTGCAGCAGCAGGCGTGAGTCTGTCGGCAGGGAGGATGGGAGATGGTAGAGCAGGTCCGGCGTGTGCGCGCGGGATGGTGGGGATTGGTTGTCCTCCTCCTCTTGTCCGTGGGCGCCGCGGTGGCCTTCTGGCTGCGCCCACGGCCGCCGATCGTCGCGGTGGAGGTCGTGCGGCCGCAGCGGTTGGTGAGCGACGTCTTCGCTTCCGGCACGGTTCGGCCTGTCCGCCGGCAGATCCTCATGCCAACCGCGCTCCCCGCCCCCGTGACGACATGGTATGTTCACGCGGGCGATCACGTCCGCCGTGGCCAGCTCCTCGCGCAACTGGACAATGCGGCGCAGCGGGCATCCCTCGCCAGCGCCCGGGTCGCGTACCAGAGCGCGCAAGCCATGTTCAACTCCGCGCAAGCACAATACCGCGCGGCTCCACCGGGGCTCAAGCCGCAGTTTCTCGGCACCTTGGAGTCTGCACGCACCCAGTTGGCGCAGGCGCGCGCGCAACTGGCACAGGCCCAAGCCGCCTATGATGCCACCTTGGTGCGCGCCGCGATCGACGGTAGCGTGCTGATCGCGGACGACGACGGCATGGCGGCGGACGGCACCCCGGCCCCCGTCCTCGAGGTCGCGAGCGACGAAAAACAGGTCGTGGTGGCGGTCGGCCAGGTGGACGCCGTCCACCTGAAGCCAGGCATGCTGGCGCGGTTGCAGAGCGACAGCTTTCCTGGCGTCACGTGGACGGGCCGCGTGGCGAGCGTGGCGCCGTATGCCGGTTCGGCAGGGGACGCGTCCGCAGGCCAGGTCGCGGTGACCATCCTGCCGCGCGGCCGCTTTCCGGTTCCGTACGGCTATCAGGTCGACGTCCACATCCGCACGGCGGCGGCAGCGCGTGCGTTGGCCGTCCCGTATGAGGCGCTGGTATCGGCCGGAGGCGGTTATGCAGTGTTCGTGGTGCAGGGTGGCCGGGTGCGCGAGGTGCCGGTCACGCTCGGCCTGACCACCGACACAGCGGTCCAAGTGGTCCATGGTCTGCGCGCAGGTGATGCGGTGGTCCTCAATCCGCCGCCGGGGCTTGTGAACGGGGAGGCGGTGCGGGTGACGTGATGGCGTTGAGGGGGGTATGGAAGACGTACCACGGCCCGGCCGGACCGGTGCATGCCCTGCGCGGCATCGATCTGACCATTGGGCAAGGGGAGTTCGTCGCCATCATGGGACCGTCGGGCAGCGGGAAATCGACGCTCATGCACATTCTCGGCTGTCTCGATGTACCGAGCCGCGGCGAGTACGTGTTTCGCGGCCGCCCTGTGCACGGGATGAGCCACGCGGAGTTGGCCGCGGTGCGCAATCGGGAGATTGGGTTTGTCTTTCAGAACTTTCATCTCTTGCCGCGCCTGTCCGCCCTGCGCAATGTCGAATTGCCGATGGTGTACGCCGGGGTGGATCGCCGGTCGCGGCGGGCGCGCGCGCTCGCGCTGTTGAAGGAGATGGGGCTGGCGGACCGGGCGGATCACCTGCCGAGTGAATTGTCCGGCGGGCAACGGCAACGGGTGGCCATCGCCCGCGCCCTCGCCAACCGCCCATCCCTGATCCTGGCCGATGAGCCGACCGGTGCGCTCGACTCCGCGACCGGGCGGGACGTGTTGCAACTGCTGGCGTCATTGAACCGGGAAGGGGTAACGCTCGTCATCATCACGCACGATGAGCAGGTGGGCCGGATGGCGCCCCGCATGGTGCGGTTGCTCGACGGACGGGTGGTATCGGACGAGAGGCAGGTGCAGGGCGGATGATGGGGGAGATGGTGCGCGCGGCGTGGGCGTCGCTCACCGCCCACAAGCTCCGCTCGTTTTTGACCATGCTCGGGATCCTCATCGGCGTCGGGGCCATCATGGTGATTGTCGCGTTGGGCGTCGGCGGCCAAGCCGCCGTGATTTCGCTGATTGAAAGCCAGCGCCTGCAGCGCACCATCCAGATCATCCCGACGGAACTGGTGCGGCCCGGGCTGCCCCAGCCCGGGCAGGTGCTGGCGTTTGTGCCGGACGACTTCGCGACGGTCCGTCAGTTCCGCGGCGTCGCGCGTGTGTATTACACCCTGTACGGAGAAGCCAATGTGGCCGCCGGGCGGCATTCCGTCAACGTCACCGTGGAAGCGGGCCCGAGCTTTCTGCCGGACATCGCGCACTTTGTCGTGACCGAAGGCCGGATGTACACCGATGTCGACGTGGCGGCCCACCGCCCGGTGACGCTCATCAGCCAGCCGCTCGCCGTCACGCTGTTTGGCACGCCGCACGCGACAGGCAGGGTTATCCGCCTCGGCGGTCACCCGCTCGAGGTCATCGGCGTCACCGCCTCCACCCAGGCCAACCTGCTCACCGGCCTGTTCGGCGCCAACGCGGTGTATCTGCCCGGCACCACCTGCCGCGACCTGTTTCCGTGGTGGTCCATCACGGAGATGGACGTCGAGGTGCAACCTGGCGTCGACAAGCAGGACTTGGCGCGGCGGATTGTCCTGGCATTGAACATCGCCCATCACGATCCGGACGGTTTTGCCGACAGCACCGGCTTGCTCGCGGGGTTGGAGCATACGGTGGGTGCGGTGACGACCGTGCTGACGCTCGTCGTCGGTGCCATCGCCGGGATTGCTCTGGTGGTGGGCGGCGTCGGGGTGATGAACATCATGCTGGTGTCGGTGGCGGAGCGGACGCAGGAGATTGGCATCCGCATGGCGCTCGGGGCGACGCGCCGGCACATCCTGCAGCAGTTTTTGCTGGAGTCGGTCATCGTGACGACCATCGGCGGCGGGCTGGGGGTCCTCTGCGGTGCGGCCGGGGTGATAGGGGTGCGCGCCGTCACCCATTTTCCGGCTGCGGTGCCGTGGTGGGCTGCGGCGGGCAGCGTGGTGTTTTCCGCCGCCGTCGGCTTTCTCAGCGGTCTGTATCCCGCCCGCCAGGCTGCGCGCTTGCATCCCATCGACGCCATCCGGAATGAATGAGCCCGCTCCGGGCAGCGCCGGAAGCGGGCACCTTGTCATCACCTTGCCATCGTGCGGCTTGGGCCATCCTCTGTTTACAGGATGCGCATGGCGCGCAGGCGACGGATACGTTCCGCCGTCGGCGGGTGGGTGCTGAACAGCTGCAGGATGCTCTCGCCGCGCAGCGGATTGACGATGAACATATGGGCGGTCGCCGGATTGAATCCGGCCGGGATCTGATGGGCGTAGTACTCCAACCGTTCGAGGGCGTCCGCCAGCGGATTGGGGTCTCCGACGAGGCGCGCCCCAATCTCATCCGCCTTGTACTCCCGCGCGCGCGAAATGGCGAGCTGGATGATGGTCGCCGCGATGGGTGCGAGGATGATGGTGGCGATTTCGCCGAGCCAGCTGCTGCGGTCCTCATCCCGGTTGCCGCCGAACCACATGCTCCACTGGAGCACGTTGGCGATGTACGTGATGACGCCCGCCAAGACGGCCGCCATCGAACTGATGAGGATGTCCCGGTTGCGGATATGCGCAATCTCGTGCGCCAGCACACCCTCCAGTTCGCGCGGCGTCAATGCCCGCAGGATGCCTTCCGTCACCGCCACCTTGGCGTGCCGTGGATTGCGCCCGGTCGCAAAGGCGTTCGGCTGCGGTGAAGGCGTGACATATATCTCCGGCATCGGCAGGCCGGCTCGATGGACCAGCCGCCGGACGATGGCGTACACCTCGGGCAATTCGTGCTCCGCCACCGGGTACGACCCGGTCATCGCGATCGCGATGCTGCCGCTCGCCCAGTAGCCGATGAAGTTCATGGCGACGGAGATGAGCAGGAACACCAGCATCCCGCGCGGTCCGCCGACGAAGTGGCCGATGAGCACCAGGATGACGGTCAAGAGAGCCATCAAAATCCATGTTTTCAGGGAATTCATCGGTCGTCATCAACCTCCGGTTCCATCTCATCCTGTCGCGCAACGCCGCATTTTGCGCGGCGTCATTTGCGCAGCGTCGAGCCGCGTCGTCGAACCGTATCCAGGACAGCTTGCGCAACAGGTTGCGGAGCCTTCATCCTTATTCTACAGGCACGCCCGTCCGGTGGGGAAGGCGTGCTGCGGCGGGATGTGGCGATTTTACGGCAATTTTCTGCTCTGCCGGCCGGCGCGGCCACGCGATGCCTCCTGGCTTCATTGTACGAGCCCGGGGCTTTCGATATACTTGGGACGACTATCATGGGCGCTTGGCGGGTTTCCTCCCGGGCGTCCGCGGCGGAGGACTGCGGCGTGGGTCCACAGCGCATCTTCATCCTGGCGGCAGGCAACGAGCGGGGCGGTGCGGCCACCCACCTCGTCACCTTGGCGCGCGCGGCGGTCGCGGCGGGCGCCGCGGACCGGTTTGTGTACCTGATGGCAGGAGAGGGGCCGTTGGCGGACCGGCTGCAGGCGGTGCCCATCCCGGCCGTACGCATGACCGGCGGGTTCATGTTCGTCCTGCGGCAAATACGCGCCACGTTGCGCCGCGCGGCCCATCCTGTGCTCCTGCACGCGCACGGACCGCGGATGAACGTCCTCGCCGCCCTGGCGGCGCGCGGGACAGGGGTGCCGTGGACTTCGACCATTCACAGCGACGTGTACCAGGACTTTCTCCGCAAGCGATGGAAGTCGGCGGTGTATCCACGGCTGGTGCTGGCGGCGCTGCGCTCCGCATCCGGGGTGTTCGTGGTGCACCCCCGGTTTGCTTCCTTCTTCCCCGGGAAATGGACGTGTCCGGTCCCCCATGCGCTGGAGGTCGCTCCGTTGCCGGAGCCGCGCCAGTTCCATCGCCAGCGCCTGCGCGCGCGGCTGGGGGTCGGCGAGGACGCGGTGGTCATCGGCATCGCCGCCCGGTTCGATCCGGTGAAAGACATCGTCACCGCGGTGCGGGCTTTGCGCCATCTGAGTCCCGCTGTCCATCTCGCCTTGGCAGGTGACGGACCGGAGCGGGAAGCCATCCTGCACACGGCGGCGGCGTGCGGCGTGACGGACCGGGTTCACCTGCTCGGTTTTCTGGATGATGTGCGGCCGTTTTACGCCGGGATTGACCTGCATGTGCTGCCGTCACGCAGCGAAGGGGTGCCCTCCGCCCTACTCGAGGCGGGATGGTTCGGGGTCCCGAACATCGGCTCGGACATCCCGGGGGTCCGGTATCTGGTGGAGGATGGGGTGACCGGACGCTGTTTCCCTGTAGGGGACGATCTGGCGTTGGCCAGCGTGATCGATGAATTGGTCCGCCACCCGGAGGAAGCCAGGCGCTTGGCGGAGCGATTCCGGGCGGAAGTGTTGCCGCGCTTCACGCCGGATTCGATGCTCAGAGCATATCTGGACGGGTACGAGCGGCTGTGGCGGGACGTCATTCGCGCGGGGTGCCGGCGGTGAGGACACGCGCCGCGGGCAGCCGGAACACGGTGCGGCTGCCTTGCCGGCCTTCCAACAGGGTGTCGGGGAACAGGGAGACGGGCTCGATGATACCGCCCGCGTGAAACCGGAACATGTCGGTCGCGCGCGGGTGGGCGGGATTGACGACCGCCATCGCGTCGATCCCGCGCGGCGCCCAGGCGCAGAGCCAGTAGGCGCCGGCAAGCCCGACGGCGGTGTTCGGGATGAGGGCCAATTGGACCTTCGCCCCGGAGCCGGGGTTGGCGCGGACGGAGACTGCGCGCCCTTGTCCGGCGACGACCCAACCGCCGTCGGCGGTGTAGCGCAAGAGCATGACACGTGTTGCGCCCGTCATGGCTTCGGCTTGCCCTGCGGCTGCAGGGACTTGCCCAGGTTCCGCATGGATTCGCCCTGCGGCGGCTGCCGGTGCCCGGCTGATGCCGATGGCCATCCCCGCCGCTTGGTACACGATGTGGCCGGCCGCAGCATCCATCACCTGTTGCGGCGCGTGGTTTCGCCACAGAACGTACATATAGATGGCGGTGCTGACGATGAGGACGGCTGCCAAAAAGGCCAACAGATGCCGGACGATGGCCAACTTGGGCACGTGGCGATCCCTCATTTCCCGGAATGTGCGCGCCAGCCGCTGTGCCGGGCGAGGCGCGGCTGTTCCGGCAGGCTTGCGGCAGGTTCGCGGCAGGCCATGCCGACAGACTCGGCAGAGGCGGATGGCAGGCGGAGGCGGATGGCATGAGATGGCGGAGGCTGCGTGATCGCCCCATGGTACGCCGGGCAAGCCAAGCGCCGGTGGCCTGGACGCTCATCTTCATCAATGTGGTGTGGTTTTTCACGGTCGAGGCTTGGACAGGGCTCAGTCCGGAGGGTACGCTGCGCGCGGGTGCACTCTATGCGCCGGCGGTCGCCGCAGGCGAGTGGTACCGCCTGGTCTCGGACATGTTCGTCCACATGAGCCTGCTCCACCTCATGATGAATATGATATCGTTGGCGTCGTTGGCTGTCATGGAGGTGCTGCTCGGGAGCGCGGCGTTTTTCGCGCTCTATTGGCTGGCCGGCGTCGCCGGCAGCCTCGTCAGCCTGGTGTTCCTGCCGGACGGGGTGGTCGGCGGAGCCTCGGCCGCCATCTTTGGTGTGTTCGGGGCGGCGCTCATGTTGGCGCTGCGCGGTGTCCTGTCGCGGGCGGCGCGCAACCAGTTGCTTGCCCTTTTGATCGTCAACCTCGTGTATGGGTGGGCGGCGCCCAACGTCGCCGTGGCGGCTCACCTCGGCGGCCTTGTCGCCGGCGCGGGACTGGCCTGGCCGCTCTACGCCGGGTGGTTCCCGCGGACAGGGGTGCGCGCGATGGCCGTTTTGTGCGCTGGATTCACCGCCGTGGCGCTTGGCGCCGTGCTAGCGTGAACGAGATCCGGTTTTCTCGTTGCTCCTTGCATCCTGGGCGATTTTCCTGTTGCAAATTGTCGGGGCAGGTCTTATACTAGTCGTCGTAATCTTTGCCTGCATGTCAAGAAACGGTACCAAACCTTCACTTAAAGGGTTAGGACCTCTAAGGACTAACTTTCCCCCGTGGTGAAATGTGAGGTACCGCGTGTCCGATGTGGGCACGGTATTTCATTGTTTTCAAAGGGGGAGGTTTTGTCATGGACACAATGGGTCGTCACGTCATCGCCGAACTGTGGGGCTGCCCGGCGGAAAAGCTCAACGATCTGCACGGAATCGAGCGCATCATGGTCAATGCCGCGTTGGAAGCCGGCGCGGAAGTGCGCGAGGTGGCGTTCCACAAGTTTGCGCCCCAAGGTGTCAGCGGTGTGGTCATCATTTCGGAGTCGCACCTGACGATTCACAGCTTTCCGGAACACGGCTACGCCAGCATCGACGTGTACACCTGCGGGGACCGGATCGATCCGAACGTGGCGTGTGAATACATCACCAAGGCGTTGGGAGCCACGAAGCTCGATGCGATTGAGGTTCCGCGCGGCGTAGGTCCCATCCAGCTGAAGGATGTGAAGATCCGCGCCCTCTCCGCCCAGGTCTGAGCCGGCGCGTCTGCACCGGTACATTTGAACCAAGTACCATGCTGCACCGGCACATGAGAGCAGCGGATCGCGGGGTTTTGTGAAGATCTTACCACAGGGTGCGCAGGCCGCGCCATCGGCACCGGGGTGTCAGGAGACGCCTTGCGGAGCGCCCGTCGTTGACATTCGCGCCTGGAATGAAATGAAGTGCTCGCCAGACGGCCGTGCGAGCGATCGCAGCCGAGATTCCGTGCCAGTGAGAGCAGCCCCATCCATCGACCCAGCATGGCGTCACTTCGTGTCTTGGCAAAACCGCGTCTGACGCGGCATGCGCCGGCCGGTTTGGCGCCGGCGAATCACCAGGATGGAATGCTTGGCTTGGCCCCATTCGCATGGGTGACAGACCATGCGGGTGGGGCCGGACGTTTCATATGGACGGGCCGGATGTTTCATGTGGACGGGCCGGATATTTAATCGGCGAAGACGCGTTCGTGATGCGTCGGAATGGGGCGGTCGAGCAGGATTTTGCCGTTGCCTGCGTCCACGATCACGAGGTACCTGTCCTCATCGTCTTCCGCAATCGCGACGTAGACCAGGTTGGTGCGGATGTTGCGCAGTTGGACTGTCTCCACCTTCATCCCCGGGTGCGCAGCCGCAACGGCTTTGGCGGCATCCGACGGGGTACACTTGGCGAAGCGCGCCAGTTTCTGCGTGTACGCCGCCCGGCTGGCTTCATAGGCCTCGCGCAACGCTTCGCGCGGGACCTGGACGCTGGAGCGGATCTCGAAATGGTGCAGGTGGTCGCTTCCAGGTGTCAAATAAGGGGCTGCAGAAGCGGGCAGCGGCCGCGCTGACCGCGGGCGCCAGACCGGTGCGCCCGTGGCACCGGCGTGCTCGAATGGACCAGCGTGATCGGCTGAAAAGGCGGGATCAGCTGGACCGTCGAGACCGGCAGGACCAGTGTAATTGGCGGAGGCAAAGGTGTTCGTTTCCGAGGCATAAACCCGCGGCTGTGAGGCGGGATCGGCCGGGACGGCCGCGCAGGCACAGACGGCTCCTGCCGCAAGGTGCATGACCAGGCTGCATGCGGCCGCGGTGATCCAAGCGGGAAAGGGTTTTGCGAGGATCATGGGACGAGCGTTCCTCCTTTGGTTGTGTCCTCTGTGGTGTCTGGCTGTTTCCTCCAGTTGTGTTGCCACACTTTGGGACTGTGTCACATCGCAGGCATGAGTGACCATACTTCCAGTGTGGCTGACGGAACAGGAAGTTATGTATGGCGCGAATATGTATGGTGGCGAACGTGATGTTTGGCGTTGACACTGCATTGAAGCGGCGAAGTGATGGATGGTGGCGATGAATTGGAAAGTACAGGTATTGACCCAACGAAAGACATGGAGTATAATCAAACACGTTCGCTGCGCCTCATCTTCGCTGTGCCTCATTGGTTGCCCAGCGCATGCGGAGGCAGGCAAATGGATTCTGCGGGACCGTAGCTCAAAGGGAGAGCACTGTGCTGGCAGCGCAGGGGTTGTGGGTTCGAGTCCCATCGGTTCCACCATGACAGTGGATGGCGGCGACCATGCCGCCGCGCCGCCGTCTCGCTGTTCGCGCTGATCCCCGCATCGGGCTGAGAAGTCGTGGCTCGGTAGCTCAGTCGGTAGAGCAGAGGACTGAAAATCCTCGTGTCGGCGGTTCGATTCCGTCCCGAGCCACCAAGCGTTCGCCGCTGTAACGTGTGATGGAAGCGGTCATCACGCTGAGAATACTGGGAATGCGCGGAAGTGGCTCAGGGGTAGAGCATCGCCTTGCCAAGGCGAGGGTCGCGGGTTCGAATCCCGTCTTCCGCTCCAGATGTTGACGAAGGCCCGGTGGATCACAGGCGCGGTTGCCGGGGTCTGATGACGCTTGCCGGGCTGTTTTGGCGCCATAGCCAAGTGGTAAGGCAGAGGTCTGCAAAACCTCGATTCCCCGGTTCGAATCCGGGTGGCGCCTCCAGAAAAATGCAAGTGTGACGCGGCCTTTCGGGGTGTCCGGGAGGCCGCTCTTTTTAATCGCTTCTACCATTTTTCTACCCTTCGGGTATCGAAACTGTTGTCTTTGGGTTTTTGGTTTTTGAAGCAGGCTACCGATTTGGCCGGTTGTTCGCTGCAGAAGGACGCGGAGGAGACCGCATCGTTCCTGAGGTGGTATCACATTGTATAGCCCGTGTCCACTAGGAGCGTGTCCGAGTAATCAAATTTATTGCATGTACATGCGAAATGCTGAGTAAAAACAGCGATGATATACAGTTCCATGAGCATTTTATACAGGAAAATCGAATACTTGGACACGCTCCTAGGCCGGTGTCGGGCTGTCGTACGGCTTGCGATCACAACATACAACGACTCGTAAACATTTCAATGGAAAGAGGCGAACGGCAAGTGGTGGATAGCGGGCAACACGTGGCGCAAGTACTATACGCCGCTCTTCACGTTCGAGCGCACGCTGGGGATTGCGCCGCGGCTCCTGGGCCTTCTCACGGAAGCACTCTTGCTTGATCCGTCCCTCAGACCTTTCTACGGCACAGCTTTTTTGCGGAACTGACGAACGCGAATATGATTCCTCCGAATGACTCCATCAACATTCCGCCCTCCAAGTGCGGCACGCCGTTGCCGCCGCAAGAGATCATCGACAAGTTCGATAAGGCCATTTCGCTGACAGAGTAAACGGACGCACGTGATGGATTCCTCCCACTTCGACACGGACGACGAGATCACGAAGGCGCTGATGCGGCTGGAGATTGTGAAGCCCCTGCACCATGACCTCACGATGCAGGGCGTCCGGTCGTGGATCATGTACGGGCCGGTGAAACTGCTCGACAACACCGAACCGCCGCCTTACGCCGATCCCGAGGAAGCCGCGGAGTACGAGGACATGGAGTGGGGCGACGAGGAGCCGGTAAAGTGGAACCTGTTCAACGACCGGACGCTCATCCGGTCGCTCATCCAGAACGAAGCGCTGATCGTGATGGAGCGCGCGGACGTGTTCGTGTTGCGCGGCGACGCGGCGCTGCGCAAGGCGCAGCAGGGCCACTGCGGGAGCTGCCGGTACTTCATACAAGACGAGCGGGGCGGCCTGTGTACGGCGTACTACCAGCGAACCGGCGAGGACGCGCCGATTGGGCGGTGCTGCACGGACTTCTATCCGCGGCCGAAGCGGGAGAAGCCCGCGGCGGACCGGTACGTGCGGATCGACGCGGACATGGTGTACATCCCGCCGTACACGGCGCAGGCGCTGTTCGAGGCGGACGGGGCGGAGAAGGACTGGTTGAAGGGACTCCGACAGGAAATCTTCGACAAGGGCTTGGGGGTGGATTAAATGCGCGTCGTCTTTGATGATGCGCCGGCGGTGTATTACCACGTCATGGATTCCAAAGATGCCGATGGATGTTTGGAAGTATTCGCGGA
>NZ_BMOY01000009.1 GCF_014647315.1 Paenalicyclobacillus cellulosilyticus | reverse complement strand
GCGCCGCGCGGCCGCGCCGGCTCCTGCCGGCGCCGCACCGGGGACGCCGGGCCACGATGGGTGCGCGCGGGTCGCCGCTTGCCCGTCTTCGGCGTCGTCATGCTGGACAGACCTCCTCGCTCTGCAAACCCTTCCTGCACACCAATGTATGCAGGTGGCAGAGCGGCCGTCCCTGTCCGGCACGACGCGCGCGGCGCCTTAAGACCGCATCGCATCCGCAGACGCCGCCATGCCCGTCACTTCCGCCTCAGTTCGCCGCGGCCCAGCATCCGCCGCCACCACGAGCCTTGTTTGGTCCCGTTGTCTCCCGGCTTGGCCCCCTGGCGCTTGGCGGGCGGCGGCGCCACGACGAACCCGATGTAGTTCCCGGCGATGTCCATCTTGTATTTGCGGTTGGGCTGGATCTTGTCGAACTCCTGCTTGGTGGTGTGAAACGTCATGACCTGCATGCGATTGACCTGCACGCCCCGCACGTTCTGGGAGACGACGACGCGGCCGGTCACCTGGTATGTCTTGAACTTGGCGTACTTCAGGATGCCCTTTGCGCGCGGGCTCTCCCGGACGACCTTCTTGTTGAGGACAAACACCTCGCGCCGCTCCTTGAGCGCCGCGTACTGCTCGTCAAACGCCTTCTGGCGCTTGCGCGCGTACAAAAACAACCCGATGTACGCCGCGATGAGGAGCGCGGCGACGACCGCCACGACGATCCACGACATCAATCCCATCGTCCCCCCGAACAGACCCGGCAGCGAGCCGGCGCGCGGGAAAAGCCACTGCCCGCTTCCCGCCTTGCCCTGTTCGTCTATTTTAGCATGTTCCACCAACCGGCTCTAGCCGCCGGGACATGCAAGCAGCGCGGAGGACCGCCGGCAGCACGACAGGGGGGATGGTTCCACCCGATGCCATCACCGATGGCATCCATCGTGGAGGTGAAGGTGCAGGCAGTCCTCGCACACCAGGCGGACCTCCGCGTCCGGGTCGGGATCGGCCGGGTCGAGCACAGGTGCGTAGGCGGATTCCGGGTCCACTTCCCACAGTGTCCCGCAGTACGGGCAAACGGCCTGGATGGTGTCCGACATCATGCATCCTCTCCCTCACGCCGCCCATGGCGGATTTACGCCATAGGGTGCCCGCGGGACGAGCGTTTCAACCCACCGGCCGCACGTGTCGTTTCGGGACGTTCTTCTCACCCACGCTGGGATGGAACATCACGACGAGCTCCTCGGCACCGTCCGCACGGCCGTGTACCGCCAGCACCACGCCTTCCCCGTACTGGGGGTGCAACACATGGTCCCCGGACCGGACCGGCCATCCAGAACCCGCGGTGCGGTCGATCCGCTCGACACAAGCCTCCGGCAGTTCACCCAAGAAACGCGACGGGTCCCGCGGCGAGACCTGTCCGTACAAGGTGCGCTCCGTGCAGTAGGTCAGGTACAGGCGGTCCTTTGCGCGCGTGATGCCGACGTAGCAAAGGTTGCGCTCCTGCTCGATGGCCGCCTCATCGTCGAGGCTGCGGGCGTGGGGGAACACCCCTTCCTCCATCCCGACGATGAACACGACCGGGAATTCCAAGCCTTTGCTGGCGTGCAGCGTCATCAGCCGCACCGCGTGCTCCGGCTTCCCCTTCTCCTTGTCCACGTCGGAGAGCAGCGCCACCTCCGCCAGAAACTCGAGCACGCTGCCTTGGCGCCGGCGGTCGAACGACCGGGTGACGGAGAACAGTTCGTCGATGTTCTCCAGGCGCTGCAGGTCCTCCGGCTTGCCGCTCTCCGCGTACATCTGGCGGTACCCGGTGGCGTGGAGCACCTCCGCCAAAAACTCCGTGACCGTCATGCCCTCCATCCAGAGCATCAATTCCTGGAGGACATCGTGGAACTGACGGGCGGAGGCGGCCGCCTTTTCGGCAAGCCCTGCCTCCTCGCCGCGCGCCAACGCCTCGAGCAGCGTGATCCCTTCCGCATGGGCGAATGCCAGCAGCTTGTCCGCCGCCTGTTCTCCCAGGCCCCGCTTCGGCCGGTTGAGGATGCGCAGCAAGGAGATCTCGTCCTGCGGGTTCGTGAGCACGCGCAGGTACGCCAACACGTCCTTGATCTCCCGGCGGTCGTAGAACGTCAGCCCGCCGACGATGGTGTACGGGATGGCGTGCGCCATCAAGGCTTCCTCGATGGCGCGGGACTGGGCGTTGGCCCGGTAGAGGACCGCGCAATCCCCGTACGATCCGCCCGCCGCGACGTGGGCTTGAATCTGTTCGGCCACGAACCGCGCTTCGTCCGCGCCATCCTGGAGCGCACAGACCACGATGGGCTGCCCGCGCCCGCGGACCGAGCGCAGGCGCTTCTCGCGGCGGCGCCGGTTGTGCTGAATGAGGTGGTTGGCCGCCTCCAGAATGACTTCCGTGGACCGGTAGTTGGTCTCAAGCGCGATGACCGCCGCGTCCGGGTAGTCGCGCTCGAAGTCGAGGATGTTGCGGATGTCGGCGCCGCGCCAGGCGTAGATGGCCTGGTCCGCGTCCCCGACCACGCACAGGTTGCGGTGCTTGCCGGCGAGCAGGCGGACCCACTCGTACTGGGCGCGGTTGGTGTCCTGGTATTCGTCCACATGGATGTAGCGGAACTTGTCCTGATACCGCGCCAAGACCTCGGGATGGTGCTCGAACAGCCGGATGGTCTGGGTGATCAAATCGTCGAAGTCCATCGCATTGGCGGCGAACAAACGCGCCTGATACCGCGCCATGACGGCGGCGGCCACCTCATCGAACAGCCGGCGCGCCTTGGCCGCCGCCTGGTTTGCGTCGAGCCGCTCGTTCTTCCAATGCGAGATCTGGGCGTGAATCGCCGCCGCATCGAACTTCTTCAGGTCGTGGCCGAGATCGAGAAGCACCTGTTGGATCAGGGTGCGCTGGTCCTCCGCGTCGAGGATGGTGAACGCAGGCGTATAGCCAATCGCCTCCGCCTCGCGGCGCAGGATGCGCACACATACGCTGTGAAACGTGCCCATCCAAAGGTCGTGCGCCGCCTTGCCCACAAGTTGGGCGACACGTTCCTGCATCTCGCGCGCCGCCTTGTTCGTGAACGTGATGGCGAGGATCTGGTGCACCGGCACGCCCTTGACTTGTACCAAATACGCAATCCGCCGCGTCAACACGCTCGTCTTGCCGCTGCCGGCACCTGCGAGGACCAAGACAGGGCCTTCGGTGGTGGTCACCGCCCGCAGTTGCTCTGGGTTCAGCCCCATGAGCACGTCTCGATCCGCCTCGTGCACGCCTTGCGCCGCCGTTTGCCCTGCACCGGTGCGGGCGGCCGGATGCAACCCTGGCCGTACGGTCATGCTGCTTGCCTCCCCTGGACATCCAGCCGCCGTTTGCGCATGATGGCGATAAAGCGGTCGGCTTTCCCGCGCCGTCCACGACTACTATAATGAAGTGGCATCCAAGCCGCAACGAACAGACGGCTGCGGCGCGCAGCTTCTGCCGCCGCCCTGGCGCGGGGCGGCCGGTTGCCGAGGAGGAACCCAATGGCGCACGAGCTTTCATATACGAATCCCGCACCGGCTGCGGATACGGAAACGGATGACCGGCGGGCGGCCATCGCCTATCACGTCCGGGAGATCCTGCGCTTGTTGGGGGAAGACCCAACGCGGGAGGGGCTGCTGGATACGCCGGTGCGCGTCGCCAAAATGTACGAAGAGATGCTCGAAGGCATGTGGATGCAGCCGGAAGACGTGCTGACGACGACGTTCGCCGAGCGGGCGGAAGGGCCGGTCATCGTGTCGGACATCACGTTCTACAGCCTGTGTGAACACCACCTGGTCCCGTTCTTCGGCCAGGCGCACGTCGCCTACCTGCCCGGCGACAGGATTGTCGGCATCAGCAAGGTGGCGCGTCTGGTCGACGCCTTCAGCCGGCGGCTGCAGGTCCAGGAGCGCATGACGGAGCAGATTGCGCAGGCGATGGATGAGGTGCTGCGCCCGCGCGGCGTGATCGCGCTGGTGGAGGCGGAGCACACCTGCATGTGCGCGCGCGGGGTACGCAAGCCGGGCTCGCGCACGACGACGCTCGCGGCGCGGGGCTTGTACGCGACCGATCCCGGATTGCGCGACGAGTTTCTCCGCCTCATCCGCCGTTGAACCCCTGGCGGCGGCCCGGCGCCGCCATCCGGCCGCTCAATCCTGCCTGTCGGGCGGGGCGTTGGCGTACAGGTCGTCGATCTCGGCGGCGTAACGGGCCCACACCGCATCGCGCCGCACCTTGTGCGTCGGCGTGAGCAGGCCGTTCTCGACGGAGAACGGTTCCTCCGCCACGATGATCTTCTTCGGCCGCTCGAAGTCGGCGAACGGCGCGGTGTGCTCCGACACCTCGGCCAAGAGGCGCGCCGCCAGGGTGTGCGGCGTAAGCCCCGCCTGCTCTGCCGCCGGCGAAGGGACCACGATGGCGCTCACGAACTTGCGCCCGTGGCCGGCCAACACCGCCTGCTCAATGAGCGGGCTGCGGCAAATGGCCGCCTCGACGGGGGCCGGGACGACCTTCTTGCCGGTGGAGAGGACGAGCACGTGTTTTTTCCGGTCGTTGATCCGCAGGTATGCGCCGTCCACCCACTCGCCGATGTCTCCCGTCTTGAACCAGCCGTCGTCGGTGAACGCCGCGCGGGTTTCCGCCTCGTCCCGGTAGTAGCCGGGCGTGACGGACGGACCGCGCACCCAGATCTCCCCGTCCGGCGCCAAGCGCACCTCCACGTTCGGCAACACCTTGCCGGCTGTCCCCAACCGCGGCGCCGCGGGCAAGTTGACCGAAACCACCGGCGACGTCTCGGTCAAGCCGTACCCCTCGACCACCGGGATGCCGCACGCTTGGAAGAAGCGGCCGACGTGCACCGGCAGCGGGGCTCCGCCCACGATGATCATGCGCAGGCGGCCGCCGAGGGCGCGGCGGACGCGGCGGTGGACCAACAGGTCGTACACGCGCAGGCGCCCGCGCGCCCCGCGCGCACCGTCCACGCGCACGGCGGCGCCGCAGGCGACGGCTTGTTGAAACAAGCGCCGCCGCCATCCCGGCATCCGCGCCACATCCGCCTCTATCCGTTCCATCACCTTCTCGAGCAGGCGGGGCACCGTGGTCAGTACGGTCGGCGGCATGCTGCGCAGGTCGTGCGGAAGTTCCGCAAAGCTGCGGGCATACGCGATGGACGCCCCTTGGGTGAGGGGCACGAACTGGCCTGCTGTCCGCTCGAAGATGTGGGACAGCGGCAAATAAGACAAGGTGCGATCCCGCGGTGCGAGCGGCACGTATTGGACGATGCCTTCGATGTTGGCACACAGGTTTTCGTGCGTGAGGCAAACCCCTTTGGGCGATCCCGTCGTCCCCGATGTATAGACGATGGTGGCGAGATCGCCCGGCTTCACGTCCGCCCGCGGGCCATCCGTCACGTGCGCAGGCGCCGCCTGTTCCGCCCCGCTGGCGACCAACCAGCCGCGGGCGCGGGCGGCCGCCCACACCGTGGGCCCGGTCCCCTCATCTTCCCCGGCGCCATGTGCAGCACGATGGACGGCACCTTGCGCCGCATCATCCTTTGCGGCGAGCACCACCGCGAAGCGCACGCTCGCACACGCGCCCGGCGGCAGCGCCAAGACCTGCCGCAACCGTTCCGCTCCGTCGACCACCACACCCACCGGGGCAGCGTGGTGCACAACGTGCGCCAACTGCGGCGGCGAGGCGTGCAGGTCCAGCGGGACCGTCACGGCACCCAGGCTCATCACCGCCACGTCGCTGACCGGCCACCATGCGCGGCTGGCGGCGAACAGGGCCACCCGGTCCCCCGGGCGGACGCCGAGATCGGCCAAGAGGTCCGCCATCCGCACCACCTGCGCCCAGAACTGCCGATACGTGAGGGCGCGGTACCCGCCGCCCGGCACCGGGTCCCACAGCGCGGGTGCGTCCGCGTGCCGTGCGGCCGACGCGGCCAACCAATGGACGAGACTGCGAGACGGCATCCTGACCACCCCATCCGGCTCCGCGACCGGCATGCGCTCAGCCTCAACCCCACGCCTGCGCCGGCTTGCTCTCGCATCACCTCTATCCTATCATGACAACAGGCACATGATGACCGTAGCGCACCGGCTGCCTGTTCCGCCATGCGCCGAACGGAAAGGAGAACGGTCACGCGGTGAACAAGACAGGCCTGTTCGTGATGCTCCTGATCATCATCGGATTCTTGGTGCTGCAGCACCGCACCGTCCCCAATGTGCCGCTGCCGTCCGCGTACCACGCGCAGGGAGCGACCATCCAGATTCCGCTGGCCATGCGCTACGACCTCAGCCAAGAAGAGGTGTGGACGCTCAGCAAACGGGCGGACGCCGACCAGTACTTCGCCTCCGTGTTCGCCAAGGAGCGTTTGTTGCGCCAGTTCGCCACCACGAAGCTGCTCTCGGCAGACGGCGGCCGGACGTACGCCACCGCCGGGCAGATCCGGGTGAACGGCGTCCTGTACGAAGCGACGCGGCTCCACGTCAACCCCGACGGCCGCACGGGTTACATCGTGCTCACGCGGGTCGGCTCCGACCGTACAGCCGGCAACCCCGCCGCCGGCACCGCCAACGGATAAACTGCCGTGGCAAAACCTGCTGCGCCGAGCGCGCGTTTCAGCGCGGCAGCCGATACCATCAGGGCGTTGTCCACGCCGTCGACGGCGTACAGCGGATCGCCAGGAAACACCACCTGCGGGCCCACACCGGCCATGAGCGCCCCACCCTCCGCGGTCCGCGCTTCCGCCACCAGGCGCAGCTTGCCGCCCAAGGCGCGCACCGCCGCGATGTCAAGCGGGCTCACGTGCGCGATGCCTGTACACGGGATCCGGTCCACGGGCACCGCGATTCCCAACGTATGTTCGATAAGAATCTTCAGCTTGGCGCGCGCGTCCCAACCTGACAGGTCATACGTTGGATCCGGTTCGGCGTAACCTTTGGCCTTTGCTTCGGATAAAGCTTCTTCCAGGCTGCATCCTGTTTCATCCATACGGGTGAGCACATGATTGCACGTCCCGTTGACGATACCACGCAAAGCGCGGATGCGGTTGATTTTGAAGTACGTATCCAGCAAATGAATGACGGGGACTCCGCCAAGAACCGTCGCTTCGTTGAGGAGGACAGCGCCGTGCCCCCGTGCCACGGCGCGCAGCGCGACACCATGAGCGGCCAACAACTCCTTGTTGGCGGTGATGACCGTTTTCCCGTGCGCCAGCGCTGTCCGGACAGCTTCGAACGCAGGCTCAACCCCGCCCATCGCTTCCAGCACCACGTCCACATCCCCCGCGGCACTCACCTCGCGCCAATTGGCAGTCAGCCATTCCCGCCGGACCAAGGGGGAACGGGGGCGGTTGAGATCGCGCACCGCAATGCGTGAAAGCGCGATCTCGACGCCAAGCGCAGCCCAACGCTCGCTGGTTTCCGCCAATACTTCGACCACGCCCGTTCCGACCAGGCCGCAGCCCAACAAGCCGACGCGCACCTTCCGCATCCTACGCCTCCTCCTTCCCGCGACGCCCGCAACTCGCACACGCGACACATGGTTCACACTTGCGACGAAGTAACCCGCAAGGTCCTCACGCAGTAAAAAAGCCGCTCTCCGAGGAGCGGCCGTGGTGAACGTGCGTATGTCCGGTCGCCGCCTCTCATCTCTCAGACTCCGTGCGCAAGAGTCTGCAGGAATTGGCACCATTCTGAACCACGTGGTTCAGTGGTTGCCGGGCTTCATCGGGCCAGTCCCTCCGCCACTCTCGATAAGAGCCAGGCTGCTTGGCTTGCTTGTCTTGATATCACTTTTCGTACGTGTTCGTATGCGTACGCCGACGGCGTCGCTAGAAATCATAACACCGCTCGTCCGGCTCGTCAAAAGGAAGCGCCGTGTCCAGGGAGGTCCCATCCCTTGTGCCTTTTGTTGGACACATGTTACAGTGAAGGCTGACGCGCGCGGATGTTGTGCGTATCTGCGGCGGACGGCCCTTTGACCGGCAGCACCCACGCATGTCATCCTGCACAGTCCCCTGCACCGCAGGCGAAAGCGAGGTGGTCCCATGGTGAGGCGGATTTGGAACATGCCTGTGCGCACCCGCGTCTCGTGGATCGACGTGGCGGTCGCCGTGTTCGTGTTTGCACTCCTGTTCGTCATCATCAAGCTCGGCACCGGCATGGGCGTGCCGCTCTCGCCAAAGGACCAGCCGCACATTGTGTTGGATTGGCGGATGCTCCCGTACTACGCGGGCCGGTCGCTGTTGCGCATGTTCATCGCGTACGCGTGCTCGCTCCTGTTCACGTTCATCTACGGGCGGATTGCCGCGCTCAACAAAACGGCGGAAAAGGTCATGATCCCGCTCCTCGACATCCTGCAGTCGGTGCCGGTGCTCGGATTTCTCTCCGTCACGGTGACGGGGTTCATGGCGTTGTTTCCGCACAGCCTGCTCGGCGCAGAGTGCGCGTCCATCTTCGCCATTTTCACGGGCCAGGTGTGGAACATGACGTTCAGCTTCTACGCGTCGGTGGCCAGCCTGCCGCGCGAGCTGAACGAGGCGGCCAAGGTGATGCGCTTCGACGCGTTCACCCGCTTCACCCGACTGGAGCTGCCGTTCGCCATGATTGGCCTGGTCTGGAACAGCATGATGTCGTTCGGCGGCGGATGGTTTTTCCTCGCCGCCAGCGAGTCCATCACGGTGCTTAACCAGAACATCCAGCTGCCGGGGCTGGGATCGTACATGGCGACGGCGATGAACCGCGGCGACATCCCGGCGCTCATCGAGGCCATCGTGACGATGGTGTTGGTGATCATCCTTGTGGATCAATTGTTCTGGAGACCGATTGTCGCCTGGTCGCAGAAGTTTAAGATGGAACTGAGCAACGCGGGGGATCAACCGACCTCCTGGTTCCTCAACCTGCTCCGGCGTTCCGCTTTGGCGCAGTGGATTGGCCGCCAAGTGTTCGGCGCCCTGGGCCGGGCCATCGACCGGGCGATGCTGCACCTGGCGAAGCGGGCGCAAGCGCGCGGACCGCGCCTGCGGCCGGCGCCCGTTCGCCGCGGCCTGAAGTGGATCCTGTTGGCCGCGGCGGCGGCGGTCGTCGCGTATTACGGCTACCTCGGCGTGGTCGAAGTCAGCCGCCTCGGCTGGCGGGATATCCTGCACGTGGTGGTGCTCGGCTGTTTCACCGCCCTGCGTGTCTTCGCATCGACCGCGCTCGCCCTGCTGTGGACCATCCCGGTCGGCGTGGCGATTGGGTCAAACCAGCGGGCGTCGCAGATCGCGCAGCCGGTGGTGCAAATTTTGGCCTCGTTCCCGGCCAACATGTTTTTCCCGTTCATCGCGCTCATGTACCTGAACTGGCACGTCAACTTCGAGCTGGGCGCAATACCCCTGATGATGCTGGGGACGCAGTGGTACATCCTGTTCAACGTGATCGCCGGAACGATGGCCATCCCGAACGACCTGAAGGAAGCGACGAAGGTGCTGGGCCTGCGCGGATGGGAACGCTGGAAGCGGCTGTACCTGCCCGCCATCTTCCCGTATGTGGTGAACGGATGCGTCACGGCGAGCGGCGGGGCCTGGAACGCCAGTATCATCGCCGAGTTGGTGTCGTGGCACAAGCACACCCTCGTTGCAGCAGGACTCGGGGCGTACATCACGGAGGCCACAACCCGCGGATCATGGCCGAACATCGTCCTCTCCATTGTGGCCATGGCGGTGTTCGTGACCATCATCAATCGCTTCCTGTGGCGGCCGCTGTATTCGTTTGCCGAGTCGCGCTACCGGATTGAATGGAGCGGCCGCTGACCCCGCACCTGGAGGTGTACGACGATGGCGGTGCTGTTGGAGCTCAAGCACGTGAGCAAGCGGTACGACGCGCCAGGGGAACAAAACGTCACGGTGCTCGACGACGTGAACCTGACCGTGAGCGAAGGGGAGTTCGTCGCCATCCTCGGCCCTTCCGGTTCCGGCAAGTCGACGCTGCTCCGGATCATCGCCGGGCTCGTGAAGGCCACGTCCGGGACCGTCAGCTACCTCGGCCAGCCCATCGTCGACACCAACCCGGGCGTGAGCATGGTGTTCCAGTCGTTCGCCCTGTTTCCGTGGCTGACGGTGCTCGAAAACGTGGAGCTCGGCTTGCGTTACAAGGACTTGAGCCCGCAGGAGAAGCGCAACCGGGCGCTCGCGGTCATCGACATGATTGGCCTCGACGGCTTCGAGGGCGCGTATCCGAAGGAGCTCTCCGGCGGCATGCGCCAGCGTGTCGGGCTCGGCCGCGCCCTGGCGATGGAACCGGACATCCTCTTGATGGACGAACCGTTCTCCGCCCTCGACGTGCTGACGGCGGAAAACCTGCGCCGCGACCTGCTCGAGCTCTGGCTGGAACGCAAAATCCCGACCAAGTCCATCATCCTCGTCACCCACGGCATCGAGGAGGCCGTGTATATGGCCGACCGCGCCATCGTCCTCTCGCGCGATCCGGCGACCGTCATCGCGGACATCAAGATCACGCTGCCGCACTGGCGTGAGCGCAAGGACGAGAAGTTCACGCGCCTGGTCGACCGCATTTACTCCATCCTCACGCATTCCGACGAGGCGCGCGAGGTGTTGCCGTCGGCGCGCGGCGAGTCCTCACGCCGGTACGTGGCGCTCCCCAACGTCCCGTCGGGCGCGCTCACCGGCTTCCTTGAGCTGCTCGACGACCTCGAGATCAAGTCGGACCTGTACAAGCTGGCCGATGAACTGATGTTCGATCTCGACGACCTGCTCCCCATCGTCGAGGCGGCGCAACTGCTCGGGTTTGCGACCGTCAGCCAGGGCGACATCTCGCTCACCGAGGTGGGTAAGCAATTCGCCGCCGCCAACGTCTTGGAGCGCAAGGAGCTGTTCCGCATCCAGCTCAAAGAACGTCTGCCCATCTTCGAGCGCATCCGCTGGGTGCTCGAGTCGAAGCGCAACCGCAAGATGCCGCGCGAGTTTTTTCTCGAGGTCATCCGCAAAAGCGTCGGTACCGAGGCGGCCGAAGTGCAGCTCGACACCATCATCGATTGGGGCCGGTACGCCGAGTTGTTCGCGTATGACGAATCGTCGCGGGTGCTGTACCTCGAGGACGACGAGGACCCAAACCGAGGTTGAAGGAGCTGGTATGTGTTGCAATCGATTCGCGCCATCATCTTGGCCGCAGGCCAATCCGCCCGCCTGCGCCCGCTCACGGCGGACAAGCCCAAGTGCCTGTTGCCGATGGGCCACAAGACCATTCTCGATTGGCAACTCGAGTCGTTGCACGCCGTGGGCGTCGACGAGGTGCTCATGGTCGTCGGCTACCGCCAGGAGATGATCCGGGATCACGTCCGCACCCGTTATCCGCACCTGCGGGTGGAGTTCGTCGAAAACCCGGACTACCTGACGACCAACACACTGTTCTCCCTGCGGCGCGCCCTCGAGGTGTACGACGGTGACTTTTACTACCTGAACGCCGACGTCGTCTTCGACGAACAGGTCCTCCGCCGCCTTGTCCCTGGCACCGACGGCGGCTATCTGGCGGTCGACCGCAAGCAGTGCCGCGAAGAAGAGGTCAAGGTGCTGGTCGACGGCAACCAGGTGACCGCCATCGGCAAACACCTCGACCCTGCGCAGTGTTACGGCGAATTCATCGGCGTGGCCAAGTTCTGCGGCGGCTTCCGGCAGCGCTTTCGGGCTTCCGTGTTTGCAGAGGCGGTGGCCGGCCATGAGATGAAGTTCTTCGAACACGCGCTCGACCAGATGCCGGACAAGACCGGCCTGTTCGCCATCGACATCACCGGCCTGCCTTGTGTGGAGATTGACTTCCCGGAGGATTACGAGTATGCCGTCAACCAGGTCCTCACCACGTTCCAAACCGCCAAGCCGAGCGAGTGAACTCGCGCGGATTGACGCGTGCGCCAAGCGGCCCATCGACATCTGGACCAACTATCTCTACTATCCGCTGTCCATCCGTTTGGTGTACCTGATCCGCAACACCCGCATCACGCCGAACGCATTGACCGTCGGATCGCTCGCGCTGGCGCTCTTGGGCTGCGGACTGTTTGCACTCGGACGCCGGCCGGACGTGTTGTGGGGATTGCTCCTCGTGCAGGTGTCGTACGTGATGGACTGTGCGGACGGGCAACTCGCCCGTTACCGGCAGCAGTTCTCGCCGTTCGGCGGCTGGCTCGACCAGGTGGCGGACCGCATCAAGGAGTTCGCCATCTACTTCAGCCTGGCGTACGGATATACCCGGCTGCATCCGGGCGACACGCGGGTATGGATGCTGGCCACGGTGGCGTTGTTCGCTTTGTATCTGCTCGAGTATTACGGCCAGATCCAGTCCCGGTTCGGACAGGAACGTTCCGGTCAGCGTGCGGCCGCCAGGGAAGAGACGGCACCCGAACGCGCTCCCGGCGGCGTGCAGCCGCGTGCCGCCGCAGAGGAAGACGCGTTTGCGCGGATGCAGCGGTGGCGGAGCCTCGTGCCGTTCCGCGGCTTCATCATCGGCGAGCAGTACTTCGCGCTGCTCGTGTTCCTGCTGTGCGGCGCGGTGTACCTGCTGTTCGCATTCGTGGCGGCGCTGGGGCTTTTGATGTGCATCTACCGGCCGCTGGTTCAATTTGTAAAATACCGGCGCGCCGCGCGCTGAAGGGATGGAGAGAAAGCGACAGAAAGGGGGGACAACCATGCGCCCGACCATTGTGCTCACGTCCGCCGTCTCCTGGTCCGGCGTGACGGCCCGCCCGCACCACTTCGCCCGTCTGCTCGCCGCGCGCGGGTGGCCGGTGCTGTTCGTCGACGCCCCGGTGACCCTGCTCGGCCCCGTCAAGAACCCAAGCCTGCGTCCGCTGCTTTTACCCAAACCTGTCGTGCGCGACATCTCCGTGGCGGGCGCAAACGGATGGCTGCGGGTGCTCTCCCCGTGCGCGCAGCTGCCGTTCGGCAACATGTGGCGGTGGGTCAACCGGTTGAACCAGCGCTGGCTCGCGTATTTCATCCGGGTGGCGGCACCGGGTCCGTACGTGCTTCTCGCCACCCTGCCGGGCAACGTGGACCTCATCCCGCGGCTGCGCCCGCTTGCGGTGCTGTACGACTGCGTCGATTTCCACGCGGAGTTCCCCGGCTTCGTGCGCCCGGAGACGGTGAATCAAATGGAGCAGGAACTCGTCGCGCTCTCCCGTGCGGTGTTCGCCACCGCGGACGCGCTGTACGAGCGGATGGCGGCGTGGCACGGCTCCGTGACGCTGTTGCCCAATGCGGCGGAGACGGAACACTTTGCGCAAACGCTGACCAGCCCCGTCCATCCGGCACTGGCCGCCATACCCGAGCCCCGCGTCGCCTTCGTCGGCGGCATTGGCGGCTGGATCGATCTCGATTTCATCCGTGTCATGGCGCAGGCGCGCCCGCACGTGCACTTTGTCATGATAGGACCGGTGGAGACGGATACCTCGGCGCTGCAACGCTGTGCCAACGTCCACTTTGTGGGTCGCCAACCGTACGCCGAACTGCCGCAATGGCTGGCCGGGTGCCAAGCGGCGCTCGTGGCGTTCAAGCGCAACGCCCTCGCGCAGAGCGTCAATCCCGTGAAGGTCTATGAGTATCTCGCCGCCGGCCGCGAGGTCATCGCCACCCCCATCCGGGAGGTGGTGAAGCTCCGCGACCTGGTCTGGCTCGCGGAAGACGGCCAGGCAGCCGTGGCGGCGCTGGACCGCATCCTCGCCGGGGAGCGCAAGGTGACGGAAACGGCGCGGCAGGCGTTTGTCCGTGCCCACACCTGGTCCGCGCGCGTCGACAGGTTGGAGGAAGCGTTGCTCTCCGCCCTCCCTTCCCGGTGGAGGTGAACGCGCCCCGCAAGCATCACGCCTGCGGGGCCTTCGTGTACGGCGCGACGGCCGCCTGCGCCAACATGCGGTATGTGGCGTCGTCCATCGGCGGGTTGTGCAGGCCGGCGCGCACATCCCGGTACAGCCGCTCCAACGGCATGTCGCGCCACAGACTGCGCGCCCCGACAATCCGCATCGCCAGGTCCACCACCTCGATGGCGGCGTTGGTGGCGAGCGTCTTCGCCGCACCGAACTCGTGCTTCATCGCCACCCGCGCTTCGGGCGATCCGCTGTCCCAACGGGCGGCGAGATCGTACATCAAGGTGCGGGCGGCGAGCAACTTCAGTTCCATCTGCCCCAATTTTTCCTGGATGTGCGGCACCTGTGCGATAGGGTGCGGCAGGCTGTTCGGCTGGTAGGTCGCCGCGTACTCCGCCGCAATGTCCCGCGCCGCCAACGCGATGCCGAGGTAACACGCGGGGATGTGCAACATCCAGCCGCCCCCGTCGTCTTGGCGCGCCTTCTGCCCGCCCGGGCCGACCGTCCCCACCCGGTAGCGCTCCGGCACGAACACGTCCTCGAGCACGATGTCGTGGCTGCCGGTGGCGCGCATGCTCATCGTGTTCCATGTCTCCTCAATGCGCACCTGCTCCCCGCGCACAAGGAATTCGCCCACCTCGTCCGTCCCCTCGACCGTCGCCGTCACCAAGATCCAGGACAAAGCCGGGCTGAGCGTGCTGAACGTCTTGCGGCCGCGGATGCGGTAGCCGCCATCCACCGGCACCGCCCGCGTCTGTGGCTTCCCGCCGCGGCTCGGGCTGCCGGTCGCCGGTTCGGTGGCGCAGCTGTTGATGAGCGCTCCATCCGTGACGCACGACCTGCACACCTCCGCGAACACGTCTTCCGGGAACGGCCGTGTCGTGCGCAGGTTCAACATCATCCCCACGTGCCAGCCGATGGCGAGCGCCGTCGATCCGTCCCCCCGCGCCAACTCCTCCTGGCAGAGCAACATTTCGTACAGGGAGATCTCCTCGCCCCCGTACGCTTTCGGCACCGTCCAATGCACGTAGCCGCAGGCGCGCAAATCCGCGATGTTCTCGTGCGGAAACGAAGCCGCTTGGTCGTGCTCCGCGGCCCGGGCGGCGAACTGGCGCGACAACGCATGGATGACCTGCCAACGGCTGCGCTCCGTCTCGTTGCGGATAAACCTGTGCTCACGCTCCATGCCGCGTCCCCCTCTGCCGTTCAGTGAAAGTCCTCTCCCAGCCCAACCGTACGCGCGCACTCAGAGAAGTCCGTCCGCCTCCCGCATAAACGGCGGATACGCTTGGATGAAGTACTCCGTCCTGCCGAGCCGGCGCAGCGCTTGCTTCTCGCTCTGCCACAGGTCCGCGTGCAAACCCGACTGCGTGCGATGGGCCCGAAACGCCCGCAGCTTGGCCTGCAAATGGCCCGCCACATCCACCGCGACGAACTGCTCCCGCCGCAAGCCCCATGTCTCAGCCTGGTCCACCATGTGCGACCAGGCGACAAAGTACAAGCGCGCCTGTGGCTGCGTCTCCCGGTATGCGGCGAACGCCTCCGTGGCCGCAAGGCCAATGGCGCAGTGGTCCGGGTGACCGCCGAGGCGTTCGTGAAACGTGATGACCACCTCCGGCTGTTCCAGCGCCAATTCGCGCAACACCATCTCCCGCAGCCGCCCCGGCGGCTGAATCTCCAGCGTCTTATCGCGCAGGCCGAGCAGCGACAGGCGGGCGATGCCCAGCGCCTCGCATGCAGCCCGCAATTCTCGCTCGCGCACCTCACCGATGCTCTCCCGCGTCGCCGTCGGCGGCACGCCCATGCGCCGCCCCATCTCGCCCCGGGTCGCGCAGACGAGAACCACCCGGCAACCCGCGGCGGCCAGCTTCGCCAACGTGCCGCCGCAGATGAACGTCTCGTCGTCCGGGTGGGCGAACACCGCCACCACCGTCCGCACGGCTTCTCCCCCTTTCCCGCTGTCCAAGGCGATCCCGCCGTATGGCCCATATGACAAATCTCCGTCTCCGCCCGCCCGACACGGACGGCCCGCGACCGCCTACACCGGAAACGGCCGCAGACTCACCTCGAGGGTGCGGGCGATGCGGTCGAGATCGTCGTAGGCGGTGAAGATCACCAACTCAGGTTCCACCTGCATATGGGTGACGTCGTCGATGTGGATCAAACCTTGGCCCTCGTCGAGCTCGAGGTACACCCGGTACGGACCGTCGCCTTTGATGTGGGCGCGGGCCAGACGGGTTCGGCCGTTGCGCCAGTACGCCCCCGGGTTGACCTCCAGGTGAATGAAGACATCGCGGCCGGTCCACGCATGGAGCGCCGCAGCCGCCGCCTCGCGGTTCATGGGTTGCATATCCCGTGCCCCTCCTCACCTGGGTCAGATGCCGTAGATGGGCCGGTACTTCTCGTCGAGGTACGCCGTCCAATAGCGAGCGTCGAGCGGCTCCCCCGTCACCTGTTGCACGATGTCGCCCGGCGTCAGCAGCTTGCCGAAACGGTGGATCTTCTCATTGAGCCACGCCTTGACCACGCCCAGGTTCCCGCGCCGGACCTCCTCCCAGACACCGGGCACCTCGCGCTGCAACGTGGCGCGAAACTGCGCCGCGTACAGGTTGCCGAGGGCGTACGACGGGAAGTAGCCGAAGTCCCCGCCCGACCAGTGCACGTCCTGGAGGACGCCGAGGGCGTCGTTCGGCGGCACGATGCCGAGGTACTCCTGCATCTTCGCCCGCCACGCCTCCGGCAGGTCGGCCACGCGCAGATCGCCCTCGATGAGCGCTTTTTCCAGGTCGTAGCGCACCATGATGTGCAGGTTGTACGTCACCTCGTCCGCCTCGATGCGGATGAGCGACGGTTCGACCGCGTTGATGGCGCAGTAGAAGTCGTACACCGGCACATCCGCGAACTGCGCCGGGAACAGCCGCACCAACTCCCCGTACGCACCTTCCCAGAACGGCAGCGAACGGCCGATCATGTTCTCATAGAAGCGCGACTGCGACTCGTGGATGCCCATCGACGTGCCTGTGGCGAGCGGCGTGCCGATGAACGACGGATCGATAGCCTGTTCATACAAGGCGTGGCCACCCTCGTGGATGGTCCCGAACAACGACGGCCGCAGGTCGTCCGGCACGAACTTGGTGGTGACCCGGTTGTCATAGCGGTTGATGGTCGTCATGAACGGGTGCACCGTTTCGTCGAGCCGCCCGGCCTCAAAATCGTAACCGATCCGCTGCAGCATGGCGATGGACAGCGCCCGCTGCTGCCCGACGTCAAACGGGCGCGCCAGAATGCCCGTGTCGGGCTTGCGTCCGCACTGGACAATCTCCTGCACCAACGCCACGGTGTGCGTGCGCAAGGCGCCAAACAGCTCGTCGAGCCGGCGCACCGTCATCCCCGGCTCGTACTGGTCGAGCAAGGCGTCGTACTTGTGCTCACCGTAGCCCCAATGGTCGATGAACTCCAGTTTCATGGCGACAATTTGTTCGAGGTACGGCGCGAAGCGCGCGAAGTCCGACGCCGCCTTGGCCTCCTCCCACACCGACTGGGCTTCGGATGTCAACACCTTGTACGCCGCGAACCGATCCGCCGGGATCTTGGCCAACAGGTCGTAGTCCCGTTTCGTCTCGCGCACGATGGCCTGGTCCACCTGGCTCAGCTCCGCGTACACCGCAGGTTCCGTCAGGCGTTCGAGCCACTCGGCCAACTCGGGCGCCGTCTGGAGGCGAAACAACTCCGCGGCCAGGGTGCCGATGGTCTGCGCCCGCAGCCCCGCCCCCTTGCGCGGCGCGCCCGTGCGCGCGTCCCACTCGAGCAGCGCCACCGCCTCCTGGTAATGGCTGATCTTCTTCAAGTGCTCGCGCAGTTTGGCGATCACGTCCGCAACCGACTGTGTCACACCGGCAGCCTCCCTTTCGTCGTCGCGGCGGGCAAACAAGGAGCTCGCCGTCTTTCGCCATTATACCGAAAACAGGAAATGCCCGCAGGTTGCGGGCCAGCCGCCGGTCTGGCATTCACGCGGCCGCACGGTGCGCACTCGGCGCGCCACAGTGCGCGCGGCGTCACATGCCGGCATGGTACGCATTGGCCGCCGCCTCGGTAGGAAACACCAGCCATGCGTCCGGCAGATGGCGTTCGCCGTGCGGATCGATGGTCGACGGGGCGTTGATGATCTTCCCGTGGTAGTACAACACACTCGACGATCCGCCGTCCATCGCGCAGGCGTTGACGGCGCCGTACTGGAGCATCAGGTCCATCACCTGGCGCTGGCTGGCGCCCATGCCGGCCCCGCCGTGGAAGCGGCCGTTGAGCACGATGAAGATGACGGTCCCGTCGCGGGCTTGTCCAATCGCGGTGCGCGGGCCCAAGCCCCAGCCGCCGTCACCCACCGTGATCATCGGCTTGCCGTTGACGACAAGCTCCGGCCGGAACTGCATCGCGTCGCGCACCCCCATCGCTTGCAATGCGGGCACCGTGTAGTGGCCCATCACCAAGAGCCCGCTCGACGTAAAACCGACCGTCGTCCAGGCGGGATCGTTTTTCGCCGGGTGCACGAGCACACCGTCCACGTACTCGAGGCCGACCGGGATCCCACCCCAGCCGTTGCCGTTCGGGTCCTCGAAGCCGCTGGCGTTCGTTCCGGCCACGGCGCCGACGCGCCGAGCCATGTCGGTGATGTACTCGCCCTCGCTGCCGTGGACGTGCGCTTCCACCAAGCGGATGAGGCGAGGGTCGTGGACCAGCATCACATACCCGTTGTAGGTGGAACCGCGGACAAAGTGCACCTCAATGACCGGACCGCGGCCGCTCCACCCGCCGGGACGGACCATCCCGGAGAGCCCGGTGTTGAACACCGGGGCGTTGATCTGCTTCCACAGTTGCGCGTACTCATGCGGCGTCACCAACCAGTGCGCCCATCGGCTGTGGCGCGTGGAGATGACCGTCTCCGCCAACAAGAGGCGCAGCTGCCGCCCCCATGGCGTGAGAAAGCTGAGGACGGCCATCCCCACGAACCCTAGCACGCAAAACGCGAGTGCAGACAGAGTTCCGACAAGCCAAAACAGCCGCCGGCGCCGGCGGCGTTCGCGCCTGGCAGCCTGTGTCTGGATCGCGACGTTTGCAGACGGAACGCGGCTTGGCATGTGGTCGTCCCTCCTCCGCCGCGCCAGAACGCGGCACAACCTCCATTATAGCTGGATCGGCCGCCAAGGACGGCAACGGACGGGGGGAACATGTTTCCATACCGGCGTCAAGGTCCCGTGGCGACAGGATGCTCCGGATACGAGCACCAGTCGCTCCAGCTGCCCGCGTAGAGCCTCGCGTCCGGTTTGCCGGCGAGCGCCAGCGCAAACAAGTTGGCGCACGCCGTCACGCCCGATCCGCAGTACGCGATGACCTCGCTCCCGTCCGCGAGCACATCGCGGAACCGCGCCCGCTGCAGCTCGGGCGGCAACCAACGGCCGTCCTCGCCGAGGCCCTCCTGCCAAGGGCGGTTGACGGCGCCCGGGATGTGGCCTGCCTTCGGATCGAGCGGTTCGGTCTCTCCGCGGTACCGCTCCGGGGCGCGGGCATCGATGAGCACGGCGTCCCTGCGCCCGGCCACCACGTCGCGGACGTCGTCCACGGTGATGAGCATGCGCCACGCCTCCTCATCCTCCCCGGCTGCAAGACAGACGCCGTACGCCGGGGTGTGCGTTTGCTCATACAATGCAACAATTCGCGCAGGAACGCCAGCGGCTCGCCGCGCGGCTGTGGCTGCGCCGACGAGGAGGACGGTCCATGCCCTGCGATCCGCAAGTGAGAACCGGCACCGTGGAATTGACTTCTGAAAACTACGACCGCATCCAGGAGGCGGCCGACCGGGGACAAAACCTCTGGCGGCTCGATCCGGTGCGCACCGCGCAAGTGGTGGGCAGTGCGGTGCTCGGGCTGCGCCCGACCGATGTGTACACGTTGGTCGAACAGTACTACGACCCGGGCTCCGGACTGCAGCACGCGGTGGTGCGGGTCCAGCACGGCCGCTGCACCTACCTGGTGGAGTTGTACCAGCCCCGCCGGCAGGGGCGGGGCGGCATCTGGGTCGTGCACGCGGTGACCGAGTTGTAACATCCGGCCACCGCGTGACCCATGCATCCGCCGACCATCCGCCGCCAACATGGAGCACCCCATCCGGCACCCGGCCAAGCCTGGCACCGCATCGCACTTGCCCGCAACGCTCAGGCAGCTTGTACACAGGTCACCGTTGCATTTGGTACAATAAGCCTCGGCTGGGTGTACGCAGTGCGCCGGCCGCTGCGCTTGGATGCAATGCGGCGACGGCCGTAAGAAAAACGGTCGCAATACTCCGGCTAAAGGATGATCCGATGCTCTGGGAAGAAACCACATCCACCCTGTCTCCGTTCACCTTCGTCCTGTTCGGCGCCACGGGCGACCTGGCGAAGCGCAAGCTGTTGCCTGCCTTTTTCAATTTGTACCACAACGGCAAGCTGCCGCCTTCGTTCGCGGTCATCGGCGTCGCCCGCCGGAAATTGGATGACGAGAGCTTCCGGGCCGCGTTGGAGGAAGCGGTGCGCGCACACGCCCGCTACCAGGTTCACGACATCAACTGGCGCGACTTTGCGCGGCACTTCTACTACTGCTCGGTGGACGTGACGCAACTGGCCGATTTCGAACGCCTGTACCAGCGTGTGCGGGAGCTGGAAGAGAGCGGGATTGGCACGGGCAACCGCATGTTTTATCTGGCGATGGCCCCCGAACGCTTCGGCGAAACCGCACACCGCCTGCAAGCAGCCGGTTTTACGCAGACGAAGGGTTGGAAGCGGCTCATCATCGAGAAGCCGTTCGGGGAAGATTACGGGTCCGCGCAGCGGTTGAACGAGGAAGTCACCCAGGTGTTCCGCGAGGAGGAGATCTTCCGGATCGATCACTATCTCGGCAAGGAGATGGTGCAGAACATCGAGGTGATCCGGTTCGCCAACTCGCTGTTCGAGCCGCTGTGGAACAACCGCTGCATCGCCAACGTGCAGATTACGTCCAGCGAGACGGTCGGGGTCGAGGAGCGCGCGGCGTATTACGACAAGGCGGGCGCCTTGCGCGACATGTTCCAAAACCACATGCTGCAGATGGTCACGATGATTGCCATGGAGCCCCCGAGCCGCCTGATGACCGAGGCCATCCGCGACGAAAAGGTGAAGGTGTTGCAATCCCTGCGTCCCTACGGGCGCGCGGAGGTACGCCAACACATCGTCCGCGGCCAGTACGGCGAAGGGGAGATTCAGGGCAAAGCGGTGCCCGCGTACCGCGACGAACCGAACGTGGCACCGGGATCGCGCACGGAGACGTTCATCGCCGCCCGCCTCTACATCGACAACTTCCGCTGGGCCGGCGTGCCGTTCTACGTGCGCACCGGCAAGCGCATGGCCGCGAAGGCGACGGAAATCGTCATCCAGTTCCGCGACATGCCGCGCCACCTTTACTTCAACCAGGACGGGACGCTCGGGCCGAACCTGCTCGTCATCCGCGTTCAGCCGCAGGAGGGCATGTACCTGCAGTTCAACGTCAAACGCCCGGGCACCGAGGGCGGTGTCATCCCGGTGGCGATGGAATTCAGCCACAGCGGGAGCGAATCGCCGGAGGCGTACGAGCGGCTGCTCCACGACGCCTTGCGCGGCGACTCCACGTTCTTCACCCGCTGGGACGAGGTGGCGCTCGCCTGGAAGTTCGTCGACCCCATCGCGGAAGCGTTTGCGAACGACCCGGACCTGCCGCTGGCGACGTACCGGGCAGGTTCGTGGGGCCCCGAGGCGGCCGAAGCGCTCACGGCGGCGGACGGATTCCGCTGGTGGCCCATCGGCGCGGACGCGCCGGTGGCGGACGCGGCTCGCGCCCGGCTGGGACAGCCGGTGGCGCGCAACGGGAGGGATGGCCGTGCGCATCTTGTATGACGTGACGATGCCCATTCACGAGGGCATGATGGTGTACAAGAACAAGGCGGAGAAGCGGCCGGCGTTTGCAACGACGGCCGACTTCCCGACGCACGGGGTGCACGAGACGAAGGTGCACCTCGACGTCCATACCGGGACCCACATCGACGCGCCCCTGCATATGTTGCCGGGCGGAGCGACGATTGACCAGCTCGATGTCCGACGCTTGGTGCGGCCGGTGCGCGTCCTCGACCTGACGGACGTTCAAGACGCCATCCACGCAGACGACCTAGTGCGGTTTGACCCGCAGCCGGACGACTTTCTGTTGCTGAAGACGCGCAATTCCTTCGCGGAGGCGTTCGACTTCGAATTTGTGTATGTGGCGGAAGACGCCGCCCGCTTGCTGGCCGAGCGGCGCGTGGCCGGCGTCGGCGTGGACGGGCTCGGCATCGAGCGCGGCCAGCCGGGCCACCCGACCCACAAAACGCTCTTTCAAGCGGGCGTCGTGATTGTCGAAGGGGTGTGGTTGCGCGAGGTGCCGGCCGGATCGTACTGGATGATTGCCCTACCGTTGCCGCTCGTCGGCGCGGACGCATCGCCCGCGCGCATCCTGCTCGCCGAGGCTTGACGGCCTGTTACGGCATGACGCGCCGGGACGGGCTGCCGCCTTGGCCGGCGGCGCGAGCGCCGGGTACACCCGCCGGGGTGGTTCCGCCCGCAGCCGGTGCAGACGGAGCCGGCGTCCCGGCGGGTGCCGGCGTACAGGGGGTGCCCGCGCCGGTGCCGCCTTGCGTGCCTGCGGTGTTCCCTCCCGTCGCCCCCGCCGGGGTGCCGCCCGGGGTGCCCGGCGCCTGCCCGCCGGTTTGCGGCGTTTGAAACACGATGGGCTGCGTCCCGAACGTCTGAATCAGGTTTTGATAGAGGATGCGGCCTGCGAGCACGTGGCCGGCGGTGTTCGGGTGCCAGCCGTCGCCCATGTACGGTTCGTACGTCTGATGGGTGCGGGTCAGGTAGTCCTTCATCTGATCGAACACGTCGAACACATAGACGTTAGGATCGTTCAGGTCTTGGACGAACTTCACCTCGGCGTCGACGTACGCCTGCTGCGCTGTGGGATATTGGGTGTACGACGCCCGCGTCACCGGCGGCGTGACGATGAACACCACCGCATGATGGGCCAGCGCCTCGTTCACCTCGTTGCGCAGGTGAAGGAGGAACTGGTCCATCGGTGTCTTGGGGCGTGCGTCGTTCAAAAGCCCCCAGGCGATGACGACAATCTGCGGCTTGTCCGTGTTCAGCCACGTCTCGTACTTCCCTTTGTACATCGTGTCGAGCTGGGTGCCGTTGGCCCCGATGATGGTCCGGTCGATGTACTGGTACGCCGTCGGCGTGTGGTTCGTCAGTTCGATGAACGCCCGGCGCAGAAACCCGAGGTGTTCCGAGTCCTTCCACCCGTGCGCGACCGATCCCCCGATGGTCATCACCCGCTCGGTGCGGGTGTGGTACGTCACGCGCGCGAAGCGCAGGGACGAACCGGGCGCCGGCGGGCGTGAGGTCCATGCCTCCCAGGCCAAGCGGGCGGTGCACACCGCCGCCGCCAACCCCATCGCGCCCGCCACCCATGCGATGCGTCGCCGCAATCCCATCTCCTCCTCACGGCCCACTCAACGCGGCCCGTCGTCCCTCAGCTCTTCGTCGATCCGGCGCTCGATCTCCTCGTCCGTCAAGTCGAACTCGCGCGCCATCCGCCGCGCCAGCTCCCGTTGCTCGTAGTAGTAACGCCGCAACTGCTCCCGGCGCGCCTCCTTGTCCCGCGGCCGGCGCCGCCGCGTCACCAGGCGGTAGATGCCGTAACTCGCGAGGCTCGTCGCCAGGAGCATCAACAGGCTGGTCAGCGGATCGCCAAATCCGAAACCGATGATCACCCTCGTTCACCACCGCCGCCGCGCCCGGCGGACGCAAACCCTGCCGCTCTCCCATCCAAGATGCGTCGCCAGGCACGCCCTCTATTCTAACACCGATCACCTTGATTTTTTCTAAATGGCGCGAACCGATGCGCCGGACCCCTGACCGCATCTTCAGGCATCAGGCTTCGTTGCCCATCCCGGCAGCGCGGGCGGGATTAGCGCTGCCGCTCCCACATCGAAGGGGGAAGCTTGCCCACCGTGGCCATCAGCAGCTCGTACAAATCCGCCTGCAGCGCCTCTTGGGGCGACATGCCGAGCTGCCGTGCGAGGTCCGCCACCGTGTAGCGCTCTTTGCGCAAGGTGCGCATCGCCTTCTGCCACTGGTCGATGTGCGGGCCGTGGTAGTCGATGAGAAACTCCCACTTTTCCCGGTCTATCTGGAGCACCGCCTCCAGCATGTCGCTCACCACTTCGACCGTCGCGCCCTGGGCCCCCTTCTCGAACAGGCGCTGGCGAAAGACATGCTTGATGAGCGCCTCCTCGGAGAACTCAAGCAGAAACGGCGGCATGATGTATCCTACCGGCAGCTTGGCGCGCGCCGCCTGGAGTTGCTCCGCCCGCTCCAATTTGGCCAGGCGGATGACTTCGCGGATCCGCTCCAGCTCCTCCTCGTATTCCTCCGGATGCTTGGCCTCGACGGGCAGTTCAAAGCCCCAAGGGACGTTGGCCCGCTGCCCGCCGGCGATGCGTGTCGGCCGGCCGACCGTGTAGGTGACCAGGTGGTCGTAAACCGGCTTGCCGACACCGATGTACAGGAACAACACCGTCTCGCCGCGGATGGGTTCATACGAGTGACCGGCCGCGACCATGCTGCGCAGGAAGCGGTCGGTGTTCGCCATGTCGTGGTACTTGCCGAGGTAGAGACTGGCCTTGAAGGCGCTGCTCAGGCGCGACTGGTCGGTCGCCCGCAGGGCGACGACGCGCCGGTGCTGGCGCACCTGCCAGCCCTGATCCACATAACACACGTTGATGTAACGCTCCAGGTTGTCGAGGTGCTGCGCAATCGGCACCATGTCGGTGAGAAACCGCAGCCGCGGGTGGTTCAAAATGACATCCCGGTCAAGGGTAAACACGCCGTCGCCTCCTTCTGTGTCCATCCCGTATGGGAATCCGGCCGGATGGCCATGGCCCGGCCCGGACGGCGGGCGGCCATACCGCCGCTTGACTTGTACCCGCAGGCGGCTACACTGGTAGGGCAAGAGGTGAGGCCCATGACCAAGCCGCAAAGCGCCATCCGCGTCGTCGTCGGCATGTCGGGCGGGGTTGATTCGTCCGTGGCCGCCTGGCTGCTCAAGCAACAGGGGTACGACGTCGTGGGCGTGTTTATGAAGAACTGGGATGAAGAAGACCCGACCGGCGCCTGCACGGCGGCGGAGGACTTCGCGGACGTCGCGCGGGTGTGCGAGCAAATCGGCATTCCGTACTACAGCGTGAACTTCGCGCGCGAGTACTTCGACAGGGTGTTCACCCACTTCCTGCGCGAGTATGAGCAGGGGCGCACCCCCAACCCGGATGTGCTCTGCAACCGGGAAATCAAGTTCAAGGAACTGCTTGCGTTGGCGCAGAGCCTCGGCGCCGACTACCTGGCCACCGGTCACTACGCACGCGTGGCGGTGCGTGACGGACGTTACCGGCTTTTGCGGGCTGTGGACGCAAACAAGGACCAGACGTACTTCTTATACATGCTCGGGCAAGCGCCGCTCGCCAAGGCGATGTTTCCGATTGGCCACCTGACCAAGCCGCAGGTGCGGGAGATCGCCCGCGCGGCCGGCCTCGCCACGGCGGAGAAGAAGGACAGCACCGGCATCTGTTTCATCGGCGAGCGGAACATGCGCGCGTTTCTCCAACGCTACCTCCCCGCCCAGCCCGGTGAGATGCGCAGCCTCGACGGCCGCCTGATGGGCCGGCATGAGGGGCTGATGTACTACACCATCGGCCAACGGCACGGTTTGCGCATCGGCGGTCAAGGCAGCGGCGAGCCGTGGTTCGTCGTCGGCAAGGACGTTGCCCGCAACATCCTGTGGGTGGCGCAAGGAGCGAACCACCCAAGCCTGTATTCCACCGGGCTCATCGCGTCCGACCTGCACTGGGTCGCGGGTGAACCGCCGGGTGAACGATTCGTATGTACCGCCCGCTTCCGCCACCGGCAGCCGGACCAGCCGGTGACCGTGACGTTGCTGCCCGGCGGCCAGTGCCGGATTGACTTCGCCGCGGCGCAGCGGGCCATCACGCCGGGCCAGGCGGTCGTCCTGTACGACGGCGATGAGTGCCTGGGCGGGGGCACCATCGAGCGGGCGTTCGGGGGCGGCCAGGAACTGATTGAAGCCGCCATGCGCCGGTTCGCGGCTTCCGCGGACAGCCCGGCGGCCCACCAGAACTTGATGGACTCCGTCGCGGCGCTCCCGGCACGGTAAGGCCCTGGCGGCGCTGCCAACCGGCGGCGCTGCCGGCGCTCACATCCCGATGTAGCGCGCATACAAGGCGCGCGCTTGCGCCGGATCGGAGACGCCGTGCACCAGCGCCCGCCCGTCCGGGAACAGGGTGATTTGGACGGCGCCCAGATCCACGCGCAGCAGGTGGGCGTTGTGCTGCACCTTGCCGACCGCTTGCAGGCGCGAAGCGAGACGGTCCAGGTCCAGCCGCTCCCCGGGTTGCGCATGGTTCGGCCGCACCTGGACCGTATTGCGGCCGCACAGCGACACCGCCAGCGCGTCAGGTCTTGGCGCGAGCATGGCGAACTCGCGCCGGCCGCAACACGGGCAGTCCGCGCGGGGCGGGCCGAAGCGGACGGTGCCGAATTCATTGTGCCACACGTCGATGTGGACAAGCCCCGGTGCGAGCGCGCCGAGGTTGCCGGTGAGGTACTTGAGCACCTCGGCCACCTGCAGGGAGGCGATGATGCTCACCACCGGCGCAATGACCCCGACCGTGTCGCACGTGTCGTGCCCGCCGCCGGCATCGGGTCCGAACAAGCAGACCAGGCAGGGCGTGTCGCCGGGCCGCAGGAATGCGGCGGTTCCGTACGAGCTGACCGCCCCGCCGTACGCCCAAGGGATGCCGTGCTTGACGGCCACGTCATTGATGAGGTAGCGCACCTCGAAGTTGTCCGTCCCGTCCACGATGACGTCCACATCCGCCAGCAACGGCTCCGCGTTGCGCCACGTGAGGTCGGTCACGCACGGCTCCAGGGCGACGGCCGCGTTGGCAAGGCGCAATTTGTCCGCCGCCGCGACCGCTTTCGCCGCGTGGCCGGCCGCGTCCGCCTCGTCGTACAGCGACTGGCGCTGCAGGTTGGACGGCTCGACGATGTCGCGATCGATGAGGCGGACATACCCGACACCGGCACGGACCAACTGGGCCGCCGATGCGGTGCCGAGCGCCCCCAACCCCACCACCGCGACGCGCGCCTTGGCAAGCCTCGCCTGCCCCTCCCGGCCGATGGGCCGAAACAGGATTTGCCGCGAATACCGCTCCCACTCGTCAGGCGGCGCCGGTAACGGTGAAGCATCCGCTTCGTGTACAGACATCGTGCCCATGGCGTCATTCGGCCGACGCTCCCATGCTGCCATGTCTTGGATTCTCCTCATCTCATGCTGCGGGATGTCCGCAAGCATTGTAACCAAAGGGGATTCAACCAGGAAACACCCGCCGCAAATCGACCCGCAGCCCGGCGAACTCCCTGGACCAGAGCGTGTCGCCCGCCTCGTATTCTCCCGCCAAAACGAGATGGTCCGCCTCATCCCGGTGATACAACAACGCCGTCTTCGTCGCCGGATCGACAATCCAATACTCCGGTACACCGACGCGTTGATACAGGTTGAGCTTACGAACCAAGTCGTGCACCGCGGTGGACGGCGACAAGACCTCCACCACCAACCTGGGAACGCCGATGATGCTTGTACCTCGGTGATATGTGCCGCACATTACGAAGATGTCGGGTTGGACCACCGTGGAGGTCGTTTCCGCATCCTCAAAGCGCAGGTCCATCGGCGCATGATACAATCGGCCATCACTTCCTTGCAGGTGTGACTGGATGACAAACTCCAAGGCCGCCGCGACCTCCTGGTGCTCAGCGCTTGGGCTGGCAAGCATATACGCCACACCGTCCACCAACTCCCATCGTTCTGGGCCGTCCCACGTCAGGTAGTCCGCATACGTATACGTCTCGGAACGAGACCGGCTTGGATTGGGCATACCCCTCATCCTTCCGAAGTGTCGCCATTCAACATCATGATACGCGATCTCGCCGCTGTCCGCAGCCAAGCCGCGCACCACCCAAGCCGCGCGACACCTTGACGAAACACCGGCAGCCATGGTAGCCTATCGGACGGCAGGCAAGGTGGCGTTTGCTGGGTTCAGATTGGAAACCCGCCGCACCCTGGATGGGTGCGGCTTTTTTGTCACCTGCACCACCTGACAGCAAAGGACGATGGCATGACGATGTCGTTTGTTTTGCACGTTGTCAGCGACCCGAAGCGGACGGCGCTGCCGCTGTTCGAGGCGCTGGTCCAGAGCGCCCGCGGCGGTGCGGACATCCTGCAGGTGCGGGACAAAAAGGCGCCGGCGGCCGAGACGTTCGCGTTTTGCACGCGGCTGCTTGAAGCCGTGCGCCATCACGGCGCCGCACCGGGCGTGATCGTCAACGATCGCGTCGATGTGGCGATGGCCGCTGGCGCCCACGGGGTGCACCTGGCGGCCAAGTCACTGCCGCCCGGGGCGGTGCGCAGGTTGCGTGCGGCAGCCGGGTGGGCGGGGGTCATCGGTTGCTCTGTCCACAGCTATGAAGCTGCCGTGGCCGCCGCCGAGCAAGGTGCGGACTACATCACGTTCGGGCACGTGTTCGCGAGCGAGTCTCATCCCGGCGTACCGCCGCGCGGCCTCCATGAGCTGCGCCGGATCGTCGAGGCGGTGCCCATCCCGGTCGTCGCCATCGGCGGCATTGACCGCACGAACCTGGACCTGGTCTTGGAGACGGGGGTGAGCGGGATTGCGGTCATCGGCGCGGTTCTGGCGCAGGACGACCCTTGCCGGGCCGCGTCCGCCCTCAAGGAAGCCATGGCGAAAAGCCGCGCCAAACCGCGCCACCCGTTCCCGCGGCTGCGAGGAGGAGAGCACGATGCCACGACCCTATGACGTGTTGGTGGTGGGCGGCGGGGCCATCGGCATGGCCACCGCCTGGCGGCTCGCACAGACCGGCCGTACCGTGTTGCTGGTGGACCAAGGGCGGCTCGGCGGCGAAGCGTCAAGCGCGGCGGCCGGGATGCTCGGCGCACAACTGGAGGCGCATGAACCCGGCCCGTTCTTCCGCCTCTGCCTGGAGAGCAGGTCCCGCTATCCCGCTTTCGCCGCCGAACTGCTCGAGGAGACGGGGATTGACATCCAGTGGGTGCAAAACGGCATCCTCCAGGTGGCGCCGGATGAGGCACGGGCACAGGTCCTGCGCGATCGCGCTGCCTGGCAGGAGGCGGCTGGCGCGCGGACGGCGTGGTGGACGGCGGACGACATCCGGGCGCGGGAACCGCTGGTTTCCCCCGGCGCAGGCGGCCTGTTCCTGCCGGATGACGGCAACGTGTCGGCCGCCCACCTGACGCAGGCGCTGGCCGTCGCCGTCAGGCAGCGGGCGGACGTTCGCGAAGGCGCCGTGGTGACACGGATAGAACCGACCGGCGGCCGCGTGCGCGTCACCACCATCGACGCGGTGTATGAGGCGGAGCGGGCCGTCATCGCGGCCGGTGCCTGGGCGGGGCCGCTCTTGGCGCAGGTCGGCGTCGCCACCGCCATCCGCCCGGTCAAAGGGCAGTTGTTCGCCCTGCGGCCGCGCGGCGGCGGACGGCTCGTGCGCACCGTGTCGGCGCCCGGCATCTACCTCGTCCCGAAGCGGGACGGCACCATCGTGGCCGGCGCGACCGAAGAGCATGGTGCCGGGTTCAACCGGGACGTGACCGCGGACGGCCTGTTGCAGTTGCTTACCGCCCTGGCGCGGGTGGCGCCCGGATTGACGGACGCCCAGTTTGTGCGGGCGTGGACCGGGCTGCGGCCGGGATCGCCCGGCGGCGAGCCGCTGATTGGCCCCGCGCCGGAGTACCCGCAGGTCATCGTCTGCGCCGGCCACTTCCGCAACGGCATCCTGCTCGCGCCGCTCACCGCCCAGATGGTGCTCGCCTGGGTGGAGGGCCAGGCGCTGCCGGACGACTGGTTGGCGTTTGCGCCAAGGTGCGCAGAGGGTGAACGCGATGCGGCAAGACGCGAAACCGCCGGGGCGACGGATGCAAAGCCCGCGGCGGATGCGACAAGGAGGCGATGACACGGTGCAACTCGTCATCAACGGTCAGGCGCGCGAGGTGCCGGACGGGCTCACCGTTGCGCAGCTGTTGGAACACCTGGATCTTGGCCATGAACGGGTTGCGGTCGAGTGCAACGGCGAGATTGTCGAGCGTGAGCGGTTCCCAACGCACGCCTTGCAACCAGGCGATGCACTGGAAATCGTCCGCTTCGTCGGCGGCGGCTGAGCCCCGCCGCGCTGCCGCGTAAGCCAAAGAGGGCGGCGCGCCGGCAGCGTCAAGCATGACGTCTTCACGCCACAAGGAGGGACCCCCATGTCCGACCTGTTGACCATCGCCGGCCGTACCTTTCGATCCCGCCTGATGGTGGGGACCGGCAAATACGCGACGTTTCAGTTGATGAAAGAGGCGCTCGCGGCATCGGGGGCGGAGATTGTCACCGTCGCCGTGCGGCGGGTGAACCTTGACCGGCGCGAGGAGTCGCTCCTCGACTACATCGACCTCAACCGCTACTTCCTGCTCCCCAATACGGCCGGCTGCCACACGGCGGAAGAGGCCATTCGCACCGCCCGCTTGGCGCGCGCGGCCGGGCTCTCGAACTGGGTGAAGCTGGAGGTCATCCCGGATGACGGGACGCTGTTGCCCGATCCCATCGCCACGGTGGAAGCGGCGGCGCAGTTGGTGAAGGAAGGGTTCGTCGTGCTCCCGTACACGACGGACGACCACGTCGTCGCCCGCCGCCTGGTGGAGGTGGGTTGCGCCACGGTCATGCCGTTCGGGTCGGCCATCGGGACCGGCCAGGGGCTGCCCGATCCGGACCGGCTGCAGCGGGTCATCGACGCTGTCGGCGGGCGGGTGCCGGTCGTGGTGGACGCCGGGATTGGGGCGCCGTCCGATGCCGCACTGGCGATGGAACTGGGCGCCGACGCGGTGCTCGTCAACACGGCCATCGCCAAGGCGGGCGATCCGGTGACCATGGCGCGCGCCATGGCGCTGGCGGTGGAAGCAGGGCGGATGGCGTACAAAGCCGGACGGATTGCGAAGACACCGGTCGCCTCGCCGAGCAGCCCGACGGAAGGCTTGGTGGGCAAGCCGGCGCAGGCGTAAGCCCCGTGCGCAGCGTACCCCCGCGGCGGAGCGTTTCCTCGTGAGGGCGACTCTCCCGCGGGGCATCCCACACGGAGGTGTTCCCCTCATCGGGACTTCTGCTTGGGCGGGGCTTCCCCCGGTCGCCCGCCGAGAGGTTCGCTTTCTGGAGCCCGAGTCACGTCCGCAATGCCATAACGTAAAGTATGCTAGACCTCAACCGACGGAGGTCACGCAGCATTACCGAGGATAGTGGTTTGGCTTGGGTATGCCTGGCTGCGAACTGACGAGGAGATTCACGTGGTGGTCCAACGAGCCCAGGGGATTTTGCTTCCGTCCAGCAACACCACCTGCCAATCCTTGTAGTAGAACACGTGTTCGGTGAACGGCACCTCCATATACCATACCCGGCCAGCGATGTGTGCGTGGTACGTGGTGTGCCCGCGGTGATACAGCACATCACGAAGCGATTGATCCACTGTTCCCCAGATGAACGTACTGCCGTCCCTGGTAAAACTGTTCATCCCGCCGGAGTCCCAACCTGCAGAGACGACGCGCCATCCCCAGAATGTGTCCTCAAGGAGGAATGCCTCGACCGTACCGCTGTCTTCCGCGCTTGGCATAAACAGCACGACGCGAGAGCCGAAGTGCACTTTCGCGAAGGGGCCGACGGTCGGGGCAAAAAGGTGTTGCGCCTTCTCCGGCGTGCTGTGCCGGGCGACCTCGTAGCGCCAGTCGGCGAGGAAAAATGCCATGCATGCCACAGGAATGACAAGCAACAGCCAGCGCCAGCGTGCTTGCACTTGCACGTTATGTTCTCCTCTCTGAGCGGGATGTGCGTCTTGGCTTGTTCGAAACCGATGAGCAAATCGGCAAGACAAGAGCATCAGCAGGTCGTAGACGAATCAATTTAGAAGATTCCTCAAAATAGAAGTAGGTCGCGGGACTTCACCGATTCCAGGGCGGCACAGTGAGGTCTGCATGCCGACGCCCCGCACCCACAGCGGGTGCTGCCGATGGGAGGTTACCAGGTTACCCCGCATGGGTCGAGGGGCTAAGAGCCTAGATAAAAAGGAGAAGCGCTTGGACCAAAAGCGATGCCACGACCACCAAAACCATGACCAAGGCGCCAACGCGGATCCACGACGGTCCTTTACGCAGCGCATCGTCCTTAAGCCCAAGCGGCCGGTCGCTTGGCACCCTGTCCGCACGATGGATGACGACCTCTTGGTGTGGCGTACGGCTTGGCCATGGACCGGACGCGATGGCGTGCAGGTCCGCCGTCTTCTCCTTTTCTGCTCGTTCCCGCCGCACCTCGTCCAGCGACACCACCCGCGCCAACGGCTGGTTGGTCCCCGAGGGTCTTTTCACGGCGGTCCTTCCTCCCCTCTCCAGCGAAACGGCACCTCATCGTTCGGCCGGCGGGTTGACCGGGTGCCTTTGGGCCTGCGGTCCGGGTTCAAGACGTCTGCTGCCGCAACGCCTCAATTTCCTCCCGGCTCAAACCGGTGGCTTTTGCGATGACTTCGATGCGGACACCTTCCGCGAGCAAATTGCGCGCCACTTCGCGGGCCTTGTGCTCTGCTCCTTCTTGGCGTCCTTCCTGGCGTCCTTCTTGATACAGTTCCTGTGCGATCTTTGACACTTTCCTCAACTCCCTTCTCAAAAGCGCCCGTTGGACATCGTTCAGCGTCTGATCCCCCAGGGCCAAGATGGCGCTCGTCACCAAGTCGCGCTCCGTCTCGTCCGGCACGGCTGGTATCAACGCCAGCACCCGCTCGAACGCCCGCGCCTCATCATGCACATTCATGTTCATCGCCAACGCTAGCCGCAATCGGTCGCCAGGCTCCCACATGCCGGCCTGCAAGTGCGTCTCCACGGCCGCAAGTGCCTCGTCCCCATCCAGCTTCGACAAATACACGTTTTCCACGCGGTACATCGCAACGCCGATGTTGAGTTCCTCCGGTGCGCTCGTTACACCGCTGTGATACAATACCACCGTCCTTACATCGGCCTTGTACGCACGGGCCAAGCGCACATCATACTCGAAAAAGCGATGCAGCGTCGGCTCCCGCGTACTTTGGAACTCTAAGTGAAAGATCCGCCCGTCCCGCATGCGCCACGCCTTGTCAATCCGGAGGGTATGCGCAGGTAATTCTGTCGGCAACGGTTCTTGTAGTTCCACACCGCGCACACCCAAAACATCGAAGGCCCCATCTGACAAGGCCCGCGTCAGAGCTTTCATGACGGCATCCTGTCCGGCCATGAATTCACCTCGTGCACCCAGTGTAGAAGAAAGAGCGCAAGCTAGCAATGGGCATGCACAAAGTCCCAGCTGTGACGCAGAGGGTGATCGAAGCTCACGTCCCCGCGTGCGCGTCTGCCTGCCTCGCTGTGTCCGCTCTGGCATCCGCCACCTCCGCCTGCGCCGCGACCAGCCGCGCGTACGCCCCGCCGCGGGCGAGCAGTTCCTCATGCCGCCCCTCTTCCACGATGCGCCCGCGCTCCAGCACGACGATGCGATCCGCCGCCTGCACGGTGGATAACCGGTGCGCGATGACGATGGTCGCCCGGTCGCCGCGCCGCGTGAAGACGGCCTGGGCGACGGCGCGCTCGGTTTCCATATCCAGCGCCGAGGTGGGCTCGTCGAGGATGAGTACCGGCGCCTGCTGCAGCAGAGCGCGGGCGATGGCGATCCGCTGCCGCTGCCCGCCGGAGAGGCCTATGCCCTGCTCGCCAATCACCGTGTCGTACCGTTCCGGCAGCGCCGAGATGAACGCGTGCGCCTGTGCCGCTTCGGCGGCGGCGACGATCTCCTCATCCGTCGCGTCCGGCCGGCCGAGTGCGATGTTTTGGCGCACGGACTCGCTGAGGATGACCGGGGTCTGCGGCACGTACGCAATCTGGCGGCGCACCTGCGGGTCGGTGTACGGATCGCGCCCGCAGACGCGAACCGCCCCGGCCTGCGGGCGATACAAGCCGCAGATGAGCCGCGCCAGGGTGGTTTTGCCCGCCCCGCTCGCGCCGACGATGGCCACCAACTCGCCGCGGCGGACAGAGAGCGACAGTCCGTCGAACAAGGGCGCCGCGCCCAAGGCGGCCGCCGCCCGTGCGCCATGTTCGGCCGCGGCCTCCCTGCCAGGCTCCCCACCAGACGCACCGTTCAACGCATCGCCGGGCTCCCCGTGTTCCGCCACCTCCCAGCCTGGCGTGTACACCAAGCCGAACACGGAAATCACGATCTCCTCCGCCGTTCGTGCGACCACCGCCTCACCGTCCCCAGCTACCCCTGAACCGTCCGTCTGGACCAGCCACGCGACGCCGTCCGCCGTATCGGCTTGGCCCGTCTGTGCGACCGGGACGCCCCCTTGCAGCCCGCGCGTATCCGCCGTGCCGGACGCGCCTGCTGCGGCTTCCTCTCGCCGCGGCATCACCGCCAACACCCGTTGTGCGGCGCCGATGGCCGTCTGCAGTTCGTTCCAGGCGGTGGAGATGCGGCCAAACGGACCTTGCACGCTCTCCATCAGGACGATGAACGTCATCACCTGGCCGGGTCCCATGCTGAGCTTCATGGCCGAGAGGAGAATCATGCCAGCCGCCGCCATCTGCGCCGTGCCGTTGATGAAACCCACGCCCTCATTGAGCACGGCCCGCAAGACGGCTTGACGGATGATGAGCCGGTTCTGCGCCTGCCGGTGGCGCAGAAACGTTTCCACCGCGCGCTGCTCCAGGTGATACGCCTTGACGGTCGGCAGCGCCTGCAACGACTCCAACACCACCGTGCGCATGGCCGCGTCCTCCGCCTGGATGCGTTCCGACACCCGGCGCACCCTCGCATCCAGCGCGCGTCCGAGCACAAACACGGCCGGCCCGGTGAGGACGGCCACCACCGCCGCCAGCACTTGGATGCGCAACAGCACGCAGAGAGCCAGAATCCCCAACACCGCCTGGTACAGGATGTCATTCACGAGCACCGGGAACAGCTGGTTCGCGGTCGCCGTGTCGGTGACGATGCGCGAGACGAGATCGGCCGCGTGCCATCGCTGCAGCATCGGGAATGGGAGGCGCAGGACCTGCACGAGCATCCGGCGCGTCAACTCCCTGCCGGCGATGGCGTTGGCGATGGCGGAACACGCGTGGCGGGTGGCCATGAGCAAGACCAACGCCAACCCGGCCGCCGCGCACGTGACCGTGACGGACCACAGCTCACGCAGGAGGCCTGGGCGCATGCGGCTGAAAAACGCGTTTTGCACCACGCCAATGCCGATGCTGAACGCCAGATCCGCGCTGATGAGCAACGTGGCCAACACAAACGGCACCCACGCGATCCGCTGGCACGACCACAACAGCTGTACCACCGAGGCGAAACGTGCGCGCGGCGCAGTGCGCGTGGGCTGCACCCCGAGCTCGAGGACCGAAGCCATGGCTCTGCCTCCTCGTATGATTTAACTGGATTCCGCCGCCGCCTGGGCCGCCGGTGCCGCGCCGGCGTCCGCGTCTCCGCCGGTATACAGCGACCAGTACAGCCCGCGCCGGGCCAAGAGCTCCTCGTGCCGCCCGGTTTCGACGATGCGGCCCTGCGCCATGCACACAATCTGGTGGGCGCCGCGCACCGTCGTCAGCCGGTGGGCAATGAGGAGGGTGGTGCGGCCGCGCGCCGACCGTTCGAGGGCTGCTTGCACCAGCGCCTCGTTTTCGCTGTCCAGGGCGGAGGTTGGCTCGTCGAGGAGGAGGATGGGCGGATCGCGCAGCAGGGCGCGCGCCAGCGCGAGCCGCTGCCGCTGCCCGCCGGACAACAGCATCCCCCGCTCGCCGACCGGCGTATCGAACCCCTGCGGCAGGCGGGCGGCAAACTCGTCCACCCGGGCGAGCTCCGCCGCACGCCACACCTCCTCCCGGGTAGCGTCCGGCTTGGCCACGAGTATGTTGTCGTAGAGCGTGCCGCTGAGGAGGAGCGCATCCTGCGGCACATAGCCGAGCAGAAGCCGCCAGGCGCGCGGGTCCCACTCCGCCAGATTCCAATCGCCGACGAGGATCCGGCCGGTATCGGGATCGTAAAGGCGCATCAGCAGCTGCACCAAGGTGCTCTTGCCGCTGCCGCTCGGGCCGACGAGCGCCGTCGTCCGCCCCGCGGGAATGCACAGAGACACCGCGTCGAGCACCGGCTGCTCTTGATCCGGGCGGTAGCGGAAGGACACGCGGTCAAACATGATGTCGCGCTCCGCCCATGCGCGCGGGATGGGGGTGATGCGCAAGGCCGGGGATACGCTGGCCGCGCTGGCTTGGGGCGCCCCGGGCGGACCCGCGTCCTGCGCCGCGTGCTCCGCAGGGAGATCGACGATTGCAAACGCCCGCCGGGCCTGCACCAACGCGTTCATGAACTGGGGCCAAATCATCGCAAACGACATCATGGGATTGGTGAGATTGGCGAAGGTCAACATGCTGGCGATGACCGCGCCCACATCGAGCCAGTGGCGCGCCACCATCCAGCCGCCGACGCCGAGGGTGTAGATGAAACCGACCAAGAAAATGAGCGGCCAGGAGCGGTACGCAAACCCCTCTCCCCACGCCACGCGGCGATGACGGCGCAACCGCTCGCCGGAACGGGTCATGTACCGCTCCACCGCGCGCTCCGCCAACCCCTGCCCGAGCAGGAACTCGGCCGCTTGGACGCTCTCTTGCACGGCGGCCTGCTCCTTCGTCAACGCCACCTGCCGCTGCCAGTACAGCACGCCGAGGCGCTTCATCCCCGGCGCCACCGCCAGCGGCAGGCCGATGCCCATGGCGATGCAGCCGAGCGCCAACACTGGGTTCAACAGCAAAAGGTAGGTGACGGCGAAGACGGCCTGCGCGAAGTTCCGCACGATGGCGGCTAGGTGCTGGCTGATGGCCGACTGGGCGGTGGCGGCCGAATCCTGGATGCGATTGTAAAGATCCGCGCTGTGCAACGCGTGGAGGTTCCGCAACGGCGCCGCCAAGGCGCGGGCGAACATTTCGCGCTGCAGGCGCTCGGTCGCCTTCACGCCGACCCAGGCCTTCAGCACGTCCGCGCCCAGCGTCAACAGGTTCACGACGGCCACCAACCCGAGCCCCCAAAGCAATAGCCGCAGGAGACGTGCGCGATGGCCCTGCAGCAGGGCATTGACCATCAGACGGATAATCTGTAAGTCCACAATGTACAAAGCCGCGACGAGGAATGCCAACAGGCCGAGCAGCGCGTAGTGCCAACGGTAGGGGCCGGCCCACTGGAGCAAGCGTAACAACACCCGGGTGTTGGACACCGATGGGTTTTGATCCTCGGCCACAGGCTGATCACCTCACATCTTTTGCACGGCCGGCTTCCTGTACTGTGTGCGGCAAACGTTCGGGTCATCGTGAGTGACACGTTCTTCGACGCCTTTCGCCAAGGACGATGTCCCAAGCGAATCATGTTGCTTGACTTGCGTATCTGACACATCATACATACACGAAGAATAGAACGAATGATATGATCTGTCTAGTCTGTTTGACCATGGCTCGCCGCAACAAGCCGGGTGGTTCAACGGCGTGCGTATATCTTGCTGCGAAAGGACGGATTTCCCTTGGCGAAGCTCGAATTCTCTGTCCAATTGCCGCCGGCAGACGCGCTCGCGAAGGTGCGCGACAACCTCGATGCCGACCTGGTGCATGAAGAGTTGCACGATCTCGGCGGCGGCCGCGGCATCGGTACCTTGATCTTCGAACGCTATTTCTTTCGGACGAAAAACCGCGCCGCGCTCATCGTGATCGCCGACAACCTTTCCGGCACGACCCAGGTGCGCGCCATCGCCACCGGCAGCTCAGAGGGCCTCATCTTCAACCTCGACTGGGGGGCTGCGGACGACTTTGTGGAATGGGTCGCCGACATCCTGCGCGAGGATGTCATCGGTTGAATATGGGCCGTGAAGGAGACCCCAGGTCGAGTGGCATGCCAAACGTACCATACTGCTGAAGGTCCTTCTTGATTTGATCCATGGTCTTTTGATCAAAATGGTCACCAGGCAGCACGTAATCCTTCGCGATGGGCGGTCGGCTTAGCTGGAGCAAGAAGCGCCACGAAATGGGAAAAGGAATCTGCATGAAGGTCATGATCAGGGCCATCACCCCAACCGCCCACTGAGACAATGAAGGAACTTTCATCGTTCGACCTCCTGGGGCGACACCATCTCCCAATCGCGTTTCAGCATACTGTATACGATCACGTCGACATAGCGGTCATAGAGCCACGCGGCTTGGCGCAGAACGCCCTCCTGCACAAAGCCCAGCCGCTCGGGGATGGCCCGGCTCTTCCGGTTCTCTGCTGCCACCCGGATCTCCACACGGTGGAGACCGTAATCCCGCAAGGCAATGTCCACCATCTCCCGGCAGGCCATGGTCATGATGCCGCGCCCCTGCAGGTGTTCCGCGAGCCAGTAACCTATCTCGGTCCGGCGATTCGTCCAATCCAAGTAGTGAAACCCGATGACCCCGGCCAGCTCACCCCGGTACCAGATGCCAGCCTGAAAGCCGTTGTTGTCCGCGAACTGTTGCAATGACCTACGGATGAATGCCTTCGTGTCCTCGACGGTGCGCGTCTCGTCCACCCAGGGCAACCACGGACGAAGGTGGTTTCTGCAGGCATCGGTCAAGGCAAACAGTGCGCCCGCTTGAACTTCCGTCAGCAACCCAAGTTGCACATCGTTTCCGACTGTGCGGAAAAACAAGCGCGATCCCCTCCGGCTCGTGACAAGGGCCAAAACAGAGAGCTGAAGGCGCTCACCTCCGGCCCTCCGGTCAACGGCACCTCGTGTGTTGTCCCGATGTCACCGCGCCGATTTCGCCCGCCGCCGCAGCCACCAGCGGATGCCGCCGGCAAGAAGGCCGAACACCGCCGCCTACGGCACCAACCAGGCGACGACGTCGAGCAGCGCCAGCGCGGACGACCCCAGCACCCCCATCGATTGCTCCAAGGCTTGCACCACGGGCGATGGGGTCCCCCGCCCGGCCGCGCGCAGGTTCGTCAGGGTCACATCGACGCTCGCCAACGCCACCGTCTGGCGCAGTTGATGCGCCTGCTGGGTCAAGTTTTGCATCTCTGCATTCACTTTTGTGAGTGCCTGCTGGATGGTGATCATGTCCTTCATCGACTGGGCACGCTCAAACAAGCGCGTGTACGCCGCGGCCTCGCTTCTCAGCTCCGTCAACTGCTGCTGAAGGTCGACGTACTGCTGCGTCACGTCCTGGCCGCCAACGAGACGATGAAGCCGCCGTCACGCCCTGCCAGTTGACTGATCCGATCCGCCACCTGTTTCGGCTGCGCCACGCGCAGGCCGACGCTCGCGCGTTCGGCGACCATGCGACCTGGGCCCGAGCCCGCGATGGTCAAGGCGGCAGAGCTATTCACGATGTCCGTCGCTGCGGCGTACGTGGTCCCTGCACCATTTGCTGCCGCCGTATCCGCACTTCCCGCCGCTCCAACAGCAAACGCCCCCACCTTGAGGATGGGGGCGCCTGCGACCTTATGCCTGCAGCAACGCACGTGCCAGCTTCAACACATTGTCCACCGTGAAGCCGTACTTCTCGACGATGACCTCGCCCTTTGCGGAGGTGCCGAAGTGGTCGATGCCGAACACCCGGCCCTCGTCGCCGACGTACTTGAGCCAGGGCAGCGGGTGGGCCATCTCGACCGCGAGGCGTTTGCGCACCGACGGCGGCAGGACCTGATTCCGGTACGCCTCGTCCTGAGCGTCGAACACCTCCATGCACGGGAAGCTCACCACGCGCACCGCCACGTCTTCTTTCGCCAGCTCCTTGGCGGCGCCGAGCACCCACTGCACTTCCGATCCCGACGCCATGAGGATGATCTCATCGCCGCCCCGGTGCTGGTAGATGACGTACGCACCGCGGGCAAACTCGTGCCGGTGTTCCTTCACCTCGTCCAGCGTCGGCACCTTCTGGCGCGTCAGCGCCAAGGCGACCGGCCCGTCACGGTGTTCAAGCGCATACCGGAAGGCGAGCGCCGTCTCCGTCCCGTCGGCCGGACGAAACACCTTGAAGCCGGGGATGACGCGCAGCGACGCCAGCTGTTCCACCGGCTGGTGCGTCGGCCCGTCCTCACCCACCGCGACACTGTCATGGGTGAAGATGTGGATGACCGGCTGCTTCATCAGTGCCGACAAACGAAGCGCAGGCCGCAGGTAATCGCTGAACACCAGGAACGTGCCGGCATACGGAATGACGCCGCCATGCAGCGACATCCCGTTCAGGATGGCACCCATCGCGTGCTCGCGGACCCCGTAGAAGAAGTTGCGGCCATGGAACGACTCGCGCGTGAAGTGATCGAAGCCGTTCAGATACGTCTTGTTCGAGCCGGACAAGTCGGCCGATCCGCCCACCAGCACCGGCACGTGCGGCGCAACGGCGTTCACGATTTTGCCGAACGCGTCGCGGGTGGCCACGTCGCCCGAGAACTCCGGCAACACCTCGTCCCAGTTGACGCGCACCCGGCCGTGCAGGGCGTCGATGAACGCTTGGGCCAGCTCAGGATACGCTTGGCCGTAGCGCTCAAAGAGATCGTTCCACTCCTCATGCGCTTTCGCTTTTGCCTCCACCTGGGCGGCCAGGTGTGCCCGCACCTCGTCCGGGACGGTGAACGGCGGGTAGTTCCAGCCGTACGCCCGTTTCGCCGCCTCCGCCTCCTCCGGACCGAGCGGTTCGCCGTGGGCGTGCTTCGTCCCTTGCTTCTTCGGCGCCCCGTAGCCGATGATGGTCTTCACCTCAATCAGCGTCGGCCGATGCTGCTCCTGGCGCGCCTTGGCGATGGCGTCCTCAATGGCCGCCATGTCGTTGCCGTCTTCGACGCGCAACACGTTCCAGCCGCACGCCGCGAAGCGCTGCGCGACGTTCTCGGAGAACGACCAGCTGAGCGGTCCGTCCAGCGACACGTCGTTCGAATCGTACAGGACGATGAGTTTGTTCAACCCGAGGTGACCGGCGAGCGACACCGCCTCCGCCGCGACCCCTTCCATCATGTCGCCGTCGCCGGCGAGCACGTATGTATAGTGGTCAATCAGCGGGTAGCCTTCGCGGTTGAACGTCGCCGACAAAAACCGCTCCGCCATCGCCATGCCGACCGCCATCGCAACGCCCTGGCCGAGCGGACCGGCCGTCGCGTCCACGCCCGGGGTATGGCCGTACTCCGGATGGCCCGGCGTTTTCGACCCCCACTGGCGGAACTGCTGGATATCTTCGATGCTGACGTCGAACCCGAAGAGATGCAGCAAGCTGTAGAGCAGCATCGAACCGTGGCCCGCCGAGAGCACGAACCGGTCCCGGTTGATCCAATTGGGCGCTTTCGGGTCAAACCGCATGAAACGGCTCCAGAGCACGTACGCCATCGGTGCCGCACCCATCGGCAGCCCCGGGTGGCCAGAGTTAGCCTTCTCAACTGCATCGATGGATAATGTGCGAATCGTGTTGACGGCCAGTTGGTCTACCGCTGTATAGCCCATACGTTCCCTCCTCCGTTTCCTGTGCGCGGCCGCGCACAAAAAAAGGCCGCAAGCTGCCCCGTGCCATCATCCCCACCGCGCATCAGGCATTCCAAGGGTTATGATAACACGACGGATTCCGGCTTCCCAGATCAGAACTCGTGCGAGTCCATGTTTGTCACATTGGCATTTTGAATTGCATGAAGGATGTCATAAAGCACATGATCCATTGAGCGCTTCTTCACAAGGGACGAGCCTCCGCGTGAATGTTGTCGCGGAGGACCGGATGCACCGTCTCGTCCGTCAACACATCCACGGACATGCCAAGCAGACGCTCCAATTCGTGTTTGAATGCGATCCGGTCCAACAGATTGGGTTGTTCGAATTCTACCAGGAAATCCACGTCGCTGTTGGCGCGTTCTTCGTTCCGTGCCTGTGAACCAAATATGCGAATGTTGTGCACGTGATATTGCCGTGCGACTTCATAGATGCGGTCTCGCTGCTGAACAATCCTCTCATCCATGGAACTCCTCCCGTCTTCCCACACGTCTCTTCCTCATGTTCATTATACCCGCATACCCACGACAGACCTAGCGGGAGTTTATGAACCATCATGTTTATGAACCATCATCGGGAAACAAGCGGCTCAGCCCGCCAAGCATCAAGCGATCGACTATGACAACCGGCTGCGCAACACCTCGTATACGTCCTGCGGCCGCAGACCGGCGCTCCGCCACAAGACCAGCAGGTGATACAACAGGTCGGCGCTTTCCGAAGCCAACGCTGTCCGTCCCGGGTTGCGCCGCTCTCGCTCCGAGCGCCCTGCCGCATCCGCTTCCATGCCAGCCGCCGGGTCAGCGCCGTCCGCCGCGTTCTTCGCCGCAATCACCACCTCGACCGCTTCCTCGCCCACTTTCTTGGCCACCTTGTCGATGCCCTGTTCGAACAGCAACGTGGTGTACGAGCCCTGCGGCCGCTTTCGCCACCGCTCTTCGATCACGGCCCACAACCGGCCAAGGACGTCGTCTGCGGCCGCAGGTGCGCCGTGTTGCGCCAACGCCGGCTCAGGTCCGTCTGCATCGTCTGCCAACGTTCCACCACGCGCGGTCACGTCCGCCGCATCCGCCAGGTCTGCGGCCGCCTGCGCCCCGCCTTGCCCGTCTCTGCTTTCCACCCGGCGGAAAAAGCACGTCTCCTCGCCGGTGTGGCAGGCCGGCCCGGCCGGTTCCACGAGGTACAGCACTGCATCCCCGTCGCAGTCCATGCGCATCTCCACCACCCGCTGCACATGGCCGGACGTGGCGCCTTTGCACCAGTACGCCTGGCGGGACCGGCTCCAGAACCAGGCCAAACCGGAACTTTGCGTCCGCTTCAGCGCCTCGCGGTCGGCATACGCCAGCATCAACACCGCCCCGGTGCGCACGTCTTGCACGACCACCGGCACCAGGCCGGTTTTCGCGTCGTAGCGCACCCGCTCCAAGGCCACCGTCTCTTTCGTCACCGGTACGGCGAAGTCTGCACGGCCACCCTGCTGAGCTGCGCCCTCCGGCAGCGAGCCGTGCGGCCGCACATTGTCCTCTTGCCTCAAATCGGCCACCGCACCGGCACCCCTCTCTGCTTCAGATACGCCTTGACCTGGCCGATGGATGTCTCGGCAAAGTGGAACACGCTCGCCGCCAACGCCGCGTCCGCCTTGCCCTCCGTCAGCACACGGGCAAAGTGCTCCTTTTTCCCGGCGCCGCCGCTGGCGATGACCGGCACCCGCACCGCCTCCGCCACCATCCGCGTCAGCAGCACGTCGTAGCCTTCGCGCGTGCCGTCCTGGCGGAAGCTGGTGAGCAATATCTCGCCGGCACCGAGCGCCACCGCCTTTTTCGCCCACTCGATGACGTTCATCCCGGTGCCAATCTTCCCGCCTTGGATCATCACTTCATAGTCGCCCGTCTTCTCGTTGAGGTTGGCGTCGATGGCCACCACCACGCACTGCTCGCCGAAGCGGTGAGCCGCTTCCTTAATCAGCTGCGGGTTGCGCACGGCACCGGTGTTCATGGACACTTTGTCGGCACCGGAGAGCAGCAGCTCCCGCACGTCGTCGATGGTCGACACGCCGCCGCCGACGGTGAGCGGGATGTTCACGCGCGCCGCCACGGCCTCGACCACCCGCCGCGTGGCCAAACGCCCATCTTCTGAGGCGGAGATGTCGAGGAGCACCAGTTCATCCGCGCCCTCGCGGCAGTACACTTCCGCCAACTCGACCGGATCGCCCGCGTCGCGCCGGTTCCGGAGGAAGCCGACGTGTTTGACCACCCTGCCGTCCAAGACGTCGAAGCAAGGGATGATCCGTTTCGTCAGCATGCCGCTTCCTCCTTCAACGCCTGGTACGCCGCGTGCAAATCGAGCGTGCCGTCGTACAACGCCCGCCCGGCCACCGCGCCGGCGAGCCCGGCGCGCCGTGCCGCCAAGACGTCCGTCACGTCGCGGATGCCCCCCGAGGCAATGGCGGCGAGACCCTGCGCTTGCACGGCCTGCGCCAGCTCGAGATTGGCGCCCTGCAGCGTCCCGTCCCGCGCGACATCCGTGACCAGGGCGTAGCGGACCCCGAGCGCCGCGAACTGACGCGCCAAGTCCACCACCGAGACATCGGTCTGGTCGGTCCATCCGTGCACCGCCAGCTTCCCGTCCCTTCCGTCGAGGCCGACGACCAACGCCTCGCCGCCAAACCTGCGCACCGCTTCCTCTATCCAACCCGGTTGCAGCGCCGCCGTGCCGATGACGCACCGCGCCACCCCTGCTGCCAGCCAGCGCTCAATCGCGGCATGGGTGCGGATGCCGCCGCCCACCTGCACCTTCGCGCCCGCCGCCGCCGCACGAAGGACCACGTCGCGGATGACCTGTTCGTTCGTCGGTGCGCCGGTCCGGGCGGCGTCGAGATCGACCACGTGCAAAAACGAGGCGCCGGCGGCCAACCAGCGCTCGGCGACCGCGACGGGATGGTCGCTGTACTCGGTCTTGTGTTCGTACTCGCCGCGCAACAGGCGCACGCACTTGCCGCCGAGGATGTCGATGGCCGGATACAGCACGAACTCATTCCGCATGCTGAGCGGCCTCCCTTTGCGCGCGCCAGGCTTCACAGATGCGCACGAAATTGGCGAGGATGCGCTCGCCGACAGGACCGCTCTTCTCCGGATGGAACTGCGTTCCGTACACATGCCCGCGCGCCACCACCGCGGGCACCTCCACCCCGGCGTAATCGGCCGCCGCCAACAAATGATCACGCTCCTGCAGCACGGCGTGGTACGAGTGCACAAAATACACGAAGTCCCCTTTGCGCACGCCGGTGAGGAGCGGATGGTCGGCGACGTACACCAGGTCGTTCCACCCCATATGCGGCACCTTGGCGTCGACCCGGAAGCGGACGACCTTACCGGGGATGAGGCCGAGGCCCATGTGCGTCCCGTGCTCTTCGCTCATGCCGAACAAGAGTTGCATCCCGAGGCAGATCCCGAACAGCGGCATGCCGTCGCGCGCCACCTGCCGCACCACCTGGAGCAGGCCGCTGGCGCGCAACTGGAACATCGCGTCTCCGAACGCCCCGACGCCCGGCAGCACGACACCGCAGATGTCCCGGCCGCGCGCGGCCAACAGGTCCGACCACTCATCGCCGCGGGCGACGACCACCGTGTCGCTCCCGGCACGGGCAAAGCCGCTCTGTACGCTCGACAGGTTGCCGACGCCCGGATCGAGGATGACAATCACTCCAATACCCCCTTCGTGCTCGGCACCCCGCCGGTATCCGGCTGCACCGCTTCGCGCAACGCGGCCGCCGCCGCCTTGAACAGCGCTTCAATCATGTGGTGGCTGTCCTCGCCGTACAACACCGCCAGGTGCAACGCCATGCGCCCCTCGTTCGCCACCGACTTGAAGAATTCCCGGACCAACTCGGTCGGAAACGTCCCGACGCGCTCCGCCGGGATGGCTGCCTGCAGCACGAACGCCGGCCGCCCGGAAAGGTCAATCACGGCGCGCGCCAGCGTTTCATCCATCGGGGTGTGCCGCTCGCCGTAGCGCCGGATGCCGCGTTTGTCCCCGAGCGCCTGGTGGATGGCCCGGCCCAGGCACAGCCCGATGTCCTCCACCAGGTGATGGTCGTCCACGTCCACGTCGCCTGACGCCTGCACGCGCAGGTCAAACCGGCCGTGGGCGGCGAACAGGTGCAGCATGTGGCGCAAAAACGGCACGGGGAAGTCGAGCTGGGCCAATCCGCTGCCGTCCAGCGACAACTCCAGCTCCACCTCGGTCTCTCCCGTCCGGCGGCGGATGAGCGCATGCCGCGGCTGGCCGCCTGCGGCCACGCTGTCCGGTTGTCCCGCCTTCCATTCGCTCACCGCGCCCCGCCTCCTTGCCTGCGAATCTCCACCGCCCGGGCATGGGCTTCGAGACCTTCCGCCCGCGCCAGCGCCGTCACGTGACCGGTGTGGCGGACCAGGGTTTCGGCCGTGTACTCCGCGTACGTGATGCGGCGCAAAAAGTCGTACACCGACAGCCCGGACGCGTAGCGGGCGCTGCCGTGGGTGGGCAGGATGTGGTTCGGACCGGCGTAATAATCGCCCACCGGCTCCGGCGTGTAAGGTCCGAGAAACACCGCCCCGGCGCAGTCGATGGCCGCCAGCCAGCGCCGCGGCTCCGCGACGTGCAACTCCACGTGCTCGGGCGCGCTCCGGTTGACCACCGCCACCGCCTCTTCCCACCGCTCCGCCAGCACCACGGCGCCCCAGTCCGCGAGCGCCTTCGCGGCCAACTCGCGCCGCGGCAGGTCCGCCAGTTGCCGGGCCAACTCCGCCTCCACCGCGTCCGCGAGCCCGGGTGCCGTCGTCACCAGAACCGCGCCCGCTTCCGCGTCATGTTCCGCCTGCGCCAACAGGTCCGCGGCAACCCACGCCGGGTTCGCCGTCTCGTCCGCCACCACGAACACCTCACTCGGGCCGGCGATGCTGTCGATCCCGACATCGCCCATGACAACTCGCTTGGCAAGCGCCACGTACAGGTTGCCGGGGCCGACCACCTTGTCCACCTTCGGGATCTCGCCGGCCCCGTAGGCGAGCGCCGCGATGGCCTGGGCGCCGCCGACCCGGTACACCTGCGTGACGCCGGCGAGATAAGCCGCTGCCAACACCAGCGGGTGGGGAAAGCCGTCCGGTCCGCTCGGCGGCGAGACGAGTACCAACTCCGGCACACCCGCCACCTGGGCGGGGATGAGGTTCATCAGCACCGACGACGGATATGCCGCCCGCCCGCCCGGTGCGTACACTCCGACGCGCGGGACGGGACGCCAGACCATGCCCAACCGCTCGCCGTCCGTCCCCGCCAGTTCCACGTCCTGCGGCTTTTGCGCCTCATGGAAGCGCCGGATGCGATCCGCCGCCGCGCGCAGGGCTTCCCGCAAGGTTTCGGGCAGGGCTTCCCACGCCGCCTGCAACCGCTCCCTCGGCACGGCGAATGACCACGCCGGTGCGAGTGCCTCGGGACGACAGTCGTGTTCCGCCGTCAGCCGGCGCACCGCCCGCTCCCCTTCTTGCCGCACGGCCGCCACCATCTCTTCCACCGCCGCGCGGGCCAGCGGATCGGACGAAGGGGTCCGCCGCCAGTCCCAGTCGCGGGCCCGCACCCGCCGCAGCTTCATCTGCGCATCTCCTCCTCTTGGCCGGCCAGCACCGCTTCCAAAGCGGCCACCACGCGCTCCAGTTCGGCCCGCTTCGTGCGGTAACTGGAGCGGTTGGCGATGAGGCGGGCCGTCACATCGAGCACCTCGTCGAAGACCACGAGCCCGTTGGCGCGCAACGTGGCCCCGCTTTGCACCAGGTCGAAGATGCGCTCCGTCAGGCCGATGACCGCCGCCAGCTCGATGGAACCGCTCAAGGTGACGATCTCCACGTCGGCCCCTTGGCTCCGGAAGTATTCGTCCGCGAGGCGCGGGTACTTGGTTGCCACCCGCCGCGGCCGGGTGTTTTTGTGCACCGCCCGGCCGGCCACACACAGCTTGCAATAACCCGTTCCCAGGTCGAGCAACTCATAGACGTCGCGATCGTACTCGAGCAGGATGTCCTTGCCGACCACTCCGATGTCGGCGACCCCGAACTGGACATATGTGGGCACGTCCACCGGCTTGGCCAGCAAATACCGCAGATCCCCGAACGGGGTGCCGGCCAGCTCGAAGACCAGTGCCCGGCTGTCGTCGATGTCCGCAGGGACCGGGATGCCGGCCCGCCGCCACAGCGGCAACACGTCGTCCGCCGTGCGGCCTTTGGCGAGCGCGATGGTCAGCACCGCTCATCCCTCCCCCTCGCCGAGCGCCGTCAGCAGGCGCTCTGCCTCAAAGCTGAACCCGACCGCCGGCGCGTCCGCCCCGTAGTGGGCGAGCAGCCCGTCGTAACGGCCGCCGTAGCCGATGGGTGCCCCGACCCCGGGTGCGAATACCTCGAAGATGATGCCCGTATAATAGGGGAGGCTGCGGTACAGCGAGAGGTCGAACGAGATGGCCGCCTCGAGTCCGCGTCTGCGCAGCGCTTCCGCCAGGCTGACGAGTTCGCGCCACGCCGCTTCGGCCGCGGCCGCACCCGGTGCGTCCATCCGCCACCGCCCGCCAAGGGCTTCCACAAGTCGGATTCCCGTGAACGGGTCGAGACGGGACAATGCCGCAAGCATGTCCGTGTCCGCGCCCGCGCGCGCAGCTTGGGTGCGAAAGCCGACATAATCCCCCTCGGCGAGCAGATCGAGCAAGGGTTTCACCTCGTCCGGCGCGATCCCTGCCGCCTCGAGGAACGCCGGTGTGAACCCGGCGTGGCCCACCACGGTCTGACACCCCTGGAGCGCCAGCGACGCCAGCGCCCCTTGGCACAGTTCGAGCAGGCTGCAGTCCACGTCCGTGCCCCGCTCGCCAATCCATTCCACGCCCACCTGTGTCCACTCCACCGGACGGCCGCTCGACCACGTGACAAGCGCCGGATCGGCCGGTCGGTGGTAGACCCGCTCCGCGTAACACCAACGGATGGGTATCCTGCCGCGCCCGACGGCAGGCGCCGCCATGCGGGCGATGGCCGGCGTCATGTCCGGACGCAGGGCGATAGCCCGCCCCGACATGTCGAACCATTGGATCCAAGCGGCCGCCTGCGACGACGGGCGGCCGCGCAAGAGGGAATCGACGTATTCGAGGGCTCCGCTCGACACCTGCGCAAACCCGTGGCGCTCGAAATAAGCCAACAGGTGGTTCTCCAAGTCACGCCGCCGGCGCGCTTCCTCTGGATAGATATCGCGCATGCCCAACGGGCGATCCGCCCACGGCCGCTGCATCCGTTCCCCTCCTCGCGCGCAATCCGCATGGGCCTGACCTGGGTTCAGTCGAGCGACCCGGTCTCTTGGTACTGACGCGCCAGCGCGTCAATCTCCTCCTTCAACGCCGTGACCAACTCCGCCTCCGGCACCTTGCGGATGACCTTGCCTTTGCGGAACAGCAATCCTTCACCCCGGCCGCCCGCGATGCCGATGTCCGCCTCGCGGGCCTCCCCGGGACCGTTGACCGCACAACCGAGCACCGATACCTTGATGGGCGCCCGAATGTGCTGCAGGTACGCTTCAATCTCATTGGCCACGGCGATGAGGTCGATGTCAATCCGCCCGCAGGTGGGGCAGGAGACGAGTGTCGGCGCGTTGGAGATGAGGTGGAACGATTTGAGCAATTCGCGCGCCACCTTCACCTCTTCCACCGGATCCGCGCTGAGCGAAACGCGGATGGTGTTGCCGATGCCCATCGCCAGCAGCGCGCCCAATCCGGCCGCGCTGCGGATGGTGCCGCCGAACAATGTGCCCGATTCGGTGATGCCGAGATGCAGCGGATAGTCGAACGTCTCCGCAGCCAGCTTGTACGCCTCGATGGCGAGCGGCACGTCGGACGCCTTCATCGATACGATGATGTCGTGAAAATCGAGCTCCTCGAGGATGCGAATGTGGTACAGGGCGCTCTCCAGCATGCCTTGGGCCGTCGGGTATCCGTACTTTTCGAGAATGTGCTGTTCCAGCGATCCGGCGTTGACGCCGATGCGGATGGGAATGCCGCGTTCCTTGCACGCGCGCACCACCGCCTCCACACGGTCGCGCTTCCCGATGTTTCCGGGATTGATACGCACCTTGTCCACGCCGTTCTCAATGGCGGCCAGCGCCAAGCGGTAATCAAAATGGATGTCGGCCACGAGCGGGATGTGGATCCGCCGCTTGATCTCCCGGATGGCTTCGGCAGCCTCCCGGGTGTTGACGGTCACGCGGACCACCTCGCACCCAGCTTCCTCGAGGCGGTGGATCTGGGCCACCGTGGCCTCCACATCGGCCGTCTTCGTGCTCGTCATGCTCTGGATGACGACCCGGTCGCTGCCGCCGATGACGACATTCCCCACGCGCACCGGACGCGTTTGCGTTCTATGGTACATGGTGGATCGACTCCGTATCGAAACGTGGAATGTACCCGATGTTTGAACCGAACAGACGCGGCTCAACCGCAGAACGATGATCCTTGCACAAACCCGACATCATTATACAACAGATTGCACAGCGGATTCCCAAGGCTCGTGTGTTTTGGTACAGTAGTCGTATGCACGGACGCCGCCTCACCTTTTGGACGGCGCAACGACACAGGGGTGGAGTTGAACGATGGCAGAGAAGACAATCGACCGCATTGTCGCCTACCTGGGTGCGGAGGCAGATGACCTGCTCAACCACACGTGCCGCACCATCCCGAAGGAGAAGCTCACGCTGCCCTCGCCGGACGTCGTCAGCGAGGTGTACGCGCACTCCAACCGCAACAACCAGGTCTTGCGCAACCTCCAGGCCTTGTTCGGGCACGGCAGGCTGGCCAACACGGGATACGTGTCCATCCTCCCGGTGGATCAAGGCATCGAGCACTCGGCCGGTGCGTCGTTTGCGAAAAACCCCGCTTACTTTGATCCTGAGAACATCGTCAAACTGGCCATCGAAGGCGGCTGCAGCGGCGTCGCGTCCACGCTCGGCGTCCTGGCGCTCACCTCGCGCAAGTACGCCCACAAAATTCCGTTCATCGTCAAGATCAACCACAACGAGCTGCTGACCTACCCGAACAAGTTCGACCAGGTGATGTTCGCCCGGGTCCGCCAAGCGTGGGAGTTGGGCGCCGTGGGCATCGGTGCCACCATCTACTTCGGTTCGGAAGAATCGACGCGCCAACTCCAGGAGGTCAGCGAGGCGTTCTATCAGGCACACGAGCTCGGCATGTTCACCATCCTCTGGTGTTACCTGCGTAACCCGGCTTTCAAGAAGGACGGCGTCGACTACCATGTCGCGGCGGACCTCACCGGACAAGCCAACCACCTGGGCGTGACCATCGAGGCGGACATCATCAAGCAGAAGCTCCCCGAGTGCAACGGCGGCTTCAAGGCCCTGAACATGGAGGGCAGCAGCTACGGCAAGACGGACGAGCGGATCTACACCGAGCTGACCACCGACCATCCCATCGATTTAACCCGCTACCAAGTGGCCAATTGCTACATGGGCAAAATTGGCCTCATCAGCTCCGGCGGCGCATCCGGATCGAACGACTTCGCCGAAGCGGTTCGGACGGCGGTCATCAACAAACGCGCGGGCGGCATGGGGCTCATCGCCGGGCGCAAGGCGTTCCAGCGGCCGATGGAGGAAGGTGTGCAACTCCTGCATGCCATCCAGGATGTGTACCTCTGCGACGAGGTCACCATCGCCTGACACCGTTTGTTGGCTGCGGCATGGATTGTCAAGGTTCGGGGCGCATCGCGGCTCATCCCCACCGTGGATACTATCCCCACGGAGGGGATGCTTGTGGGTCAACACAACCAGTTTGAACCGGGCTGGGAAGTGCCCAACGACGGAGAGTACATCGAAATCGGCGAACACCCGGACAGCGGGAACCACATCCGAAACCCGCGGCGGGTGCGGTTGCGCAAGGGGGACACATTTCCCGAGACAACGAACGGGAACCGGAAGTGGACCCGCGTGCGCGGCCATCATTGGAAATGAACATGCAGGCGGGGCACCGGGTCCTCTTTCCGCTGTGAAAGGGGCATCCCCGGTGCATGTTTGTTTGAACGGAGCCGGTTCTCCGGATGATGCCACGAATCCCGCTCCGCTCACCTGAACGCCCGTTTCACGAAAACCTTCTGAAATCGGACAGCCGTCTCACGGCTGTTTTTTCGCGTTTGACAGGTAGGTCGTGTAGCGCAAAATCAACAGATTCAACCCCACGAACACGAACAGTCCGAAAGCGAACAGGATGAGTTGCATGTGCATCCACCCTCCGTGCGCGACTTCATCCACTCTCCGTGCGGCCGTTCAGGTGAGGTGCTGGCCGCACCAGGCTGCGAACTCGCCCACCGTCATCACGTTTTCCAACAACATCATCACGATGCCCGCAAAGACGGTGTACAACCATACGTTCATCGCGACAGGAAAGAAACGGTTGATGCGCCGTTTGCTCGCAAAACTTGCGAACCAACCGCCAATGGCCAGCAGGATGACCGAGAGCACCACCAGCGCGAACTCGATGAATGCACTTGGCGTATAAATGGTCGCAATCTGCTTGCTCGCGTAGGTGAACCAGACCATTATGCGAAATTGCAACACGAGCACGGCGAAGAAAGACAGTGTGGTCAGCGCCAGCGTCACGCGGAACCCATGCCACGCGTTGCGCACGAAGAATGCCCCCGCAATGAACAGCAACACGCCCGAGATGAGCAGGAACAACATGGTCTGATACGGGAGCCCCTGCAGCTTGAGGGGGCTGAGGTCGAACTTCGCCGGACTCCAGGCGCGCAAATAGACATTGGTGGCGACAAACGTCGCCGTGGTGAACGTAAGGGCGATGAGCCCCAACCATACCGCCAGGTTGGCGTTCCCTTGATGATCGACGTGTTCGTCGTGCGCCACGTGGCCGTGCACTGGTTGCACCGCCATGCCGGTTCCCTCCTCACGGGTTTGGCGGCGGGCTGGTGCCGGCAGGTTGTCAGCGGACAACCCCCAACACCAATGCCACGCACAACACCGTCAAATAGATGAGCGAATAACGAAACACCTTGGCCGCCCACGCCAGGTCATCCGTGACGAACAACCCGCGCACCGCCTGGTACACGTACCCAACGCCGAGGACCAGAACGGTCAGCAGGTACAGCACGTTTTCGTCGCCGAGCAGGTAGAGAAACCACGAGGTCACGACCATGGCGACGGTGTAGAGCAAGATCTGCACCTTCGTCTCCACAAAGCCGCGGACGACAGGCAACATCGGGATGCCGGCCGCCCGGTATTCCTCCGACCGGCGCATCGCAAGCGGCAGGAAATGCGGGGGTTGCCACAGGAAAAACACCGTGAACAGCACCCAGGCGCTCAGGCCGAGGCTGCCGCCGCTGCCGCCCGCCCAACCCAACAACGGCGGTGCCGCACCGGCAGCTCCGCCCAAGACGGTGCTCAACGTCGTCGTCCGTTTGAGCCACACGGTGTACACGTACGCGTACATCACCAGCCCGGCGAGCCCGCAGGCGGCCGCGGTCAAATTGACCCCGAGCGCGAGCACGGCGGTCCCGGCCACACCGAGCGAAACACCGAACCAGAGCGCCGTCTGCGGCGACACCTTCCCCGTGACCAGCGCGCGCGTCTTCGTCCGCTCCATGCGGTCGTCGATATCGCGGTCGATATAGTTGTTCAACGTCGCACCGGCGGCGACGACCAGCGCGGCGCCGAGCAACGTCCATACCAGGGATCCCCACTGCGGGTGGCCGTGGCAACCGACCCAGTACCCTGCGAAGGTCGCCATCAGGTTTGCCACCGTGATCCCGACTTTGGTCAGCGAGACCAGGTCCCGGCATTGCGACACCACGTGGCGCCACGTCCGCTGCTCCGCGACCACTGCTTCCGTACCGGACCCCATTGCAAGGCTGCGTGCTCCCATGTGCAGGACCTCCTTTCGGGCCGTCAAGACCGGGCTGGACCGGGTTCGGTCCACGGATGGACCACCGCTTCGTCCTCAGGATGCCCTGCCTGCCGGCCGGCCGTATGCAGCCGCACCGCCAGTGTGGTGTAGGACAACGCAAAGCTGGCCAAGCCAAACAAACAGGCCGCCATCGTCCAGTGCAGCGTCGCGAGGACGAGATCGAGTCCGGTCAGCAATGTCAACATCCCGAGGACCCACTCCATGAGCACGCACACCGCCGTCCACACCGACCAACCTTTCAGCGCCCCTGCGCGTAAGCTGCCGACGACGAACCAAGCCGCTGCCGCCACCAGCAGCACACCGGTGACCGCATGCAGGGCGAGCAGCGCATTGGAAACGCCGAGGCTCGGCGGCACCGTCTGACCGTGGCTCTGCAAGTAGTCCATGCGGCCAAACAGCGCTTCACTCGCGCCGCTGTGGCGAAACACCGCCCCGACAAACACCGCGAACGCGGTCGCGGCAAACAATGCGGCCGACGGAACCTGGAGCGCACGCACGCGCGCCTGCGCCTGCCCGTCCGTGAACTCCCCCGCATGTCCGCGGACATAGGCCAAGGTGGTGATGAACACGAACAACCCGAGCATCAACATGCTGTTCATGACATCGATGGTGGTGACGATGCCGGGGAGCTTGAGCAGCACGATGAGGCCGCCGACCACCACCTGAAGAGCCAGGGAGGCCGTCGCGCCCCACACAGCCCGCACCATCCACTTATCCCGGCGGTGATGGCGCCAGACGGACACCAGGGTGGCGATGAACAACACGGAGACCAACAGGGCGGACGCGCGGTGCACCAGCTCCAAAACCACCAGGCCGGTCAGTTTGGGTAAAAGCTGGCCATGGCACAGCGGCCAGTCAGGGCAAACAAAACCCGCGTCTTCCCCGACGACGAGGCCGCCGAGGACCATTTGCACGGCGATGGCCAGCGTGGTGGCGAGCGGTAACCGATAGGTCATCGGGACTCCTCCTTCGCTGTCGATACGGCGATGCCCGTTTGCGTCCCACCCTATAGTCTACAGGATCATGGCCACCATTGCGCGTGAGAAACCTTTCAAATCTGTGACAGGATGACGGCATCGAACCGGCGGCGCAAAACCGCCGCCAGCGGAAAACTGCGCAAGGCCGCTCCGTCACACGGGCGCGAAGCCGGGCTGCGGCTCCGGCTCTCCGTACGGCTGGTACGGATTCTCCGTGACCACCGGGATATCGTCGAAGTTGTGCTCAGGCGGCGGCGAAGACACCGTCCACTCGAGCGTGCGCGCACCCCACGGGTTGCTGCTCACGCGCGGCCCGTACACCGCACTCCAAACCAAGTTGATCATGATGAGGATGGTGCCGAGGCCCAGGATGTACGCCCCGATGGTCGCCACGACGTTCCAGAGCTGAAACTCCGCCGGATAGCTGGCAATCCGCCGCGGCATGCCGGCCAAACCCATGAAATGCATCGGAAAGAAGGTCACCTGCGTGCCGATGAAGTACAGCCAGAACGACCAATAACCCAACCGGTTGTTGAACATGCGGCCGGTGACCTTCGGGAACCAGAAATGCAGGCCGGCCATGATGCACATCACCGCACCGCCGAACAACACGTAATGGATGTGGGCGACGATGAAATACGTATCGTGCAGGTGCATGTCCAGCGGCACCGACGCGACAATCAAGCCGCTGAACCCGCCGATGATGAATGAACCGATGAATCCGAGCGAGGCGAACATCATCGGCACCGTGTATTCCACGGCCCCCCGCCACATCGTCGCCAGCCAGTTGAAAATCTTCACCGACGTCGGGACGGCGATGATGAGCGACGTGATCATGAACGGGATTCCCGCTTGCAACGACATCCCGGCCACAAACATGTGGTGCGCCCACACGAAAAACCCTAAAAATCCGATGCCGACGCTGGAATACGCAATGGCGTGATACCCGAAGATGGGCTTACGCGAAAACACGGGCAGGACTTCCGAGATGATCCCGAACGCGGGCAGGATCATGATGTACACCGCCGGGTGCGAGTAAAACCAGAACAGGTGCTGGTACAGCATCGGATCGCCGCCGGCGGAGCTGTTGTAAAACACGGTCCCGAAGTGGCGATCCAAAAGCAGCGTCGTCACCGCGCCCGCCAGCGCCGGCGTCCCGAACAACTGCATGAACGCCGTCACCAGCATGCTCCACGTGAACAAAGGCATGCGGTGAAACGTCATCCCGGGCGCGCGCATCTTGAAGATGGTCACGATGAAGTTGATGCTGCCGAGGATGGACGACAAACCCGCGAGGTGGACCGCGGTCACCCAGAAATCAATGCCGGGGCCCGGAGATTGCAGGCTGTACGGCGGGTATGCCGTCCACCCGGCGTCGGGCATGCCAAAGACCATGCTGAGCAAGAGAATGATACCCGAAGCGAGGTACAACCAGTAGCTGAGCGCGTTCATGCGCGGAAACGCCATGTCGCGCGCCCCGATTTGCAGCGGCACCAGATAGTTGCCGAACGCGCCCGTGAGCACCGGAATGATGACCGCGAAGATCATCACCGTGGCATGCATCGTGAAAAACTCGTTAAACTGCTGGCTGCTGAACAATGTGCCGGCCGGATTGAGCAACTGCGTGCGGACAAGGAGCGCGAACAAGCCGCCGACCAAAAAGAAGAACAGGCCGGTGACCCCGTACATGATGCCAATCTTCTTGTGATCGACCGTGAGCACCCACTCCCGGAGAAACGAGCGCTCCCGTGCGGCCGCCTGTTGCGGAGCTTGCCAAACCGCTTCCATACCCGCTTGTCTCCTCCCTTCACCGCGATCACGCGCACAACATGCCGGTCTCTCCCGCAGAACCCTGCGTTCAGGAACCTGAGGACGCGCCGGGTGACTTCTCCTTCTGTTGGTTCAGCCACGCCTGGTAGTCGGCGGGCGACATCACGGTCATCCACGCGATCATCTTCGGATGCCCGGCGCCGCAGAACTGGTCGCACGGCACCTCGAAGCGCCGGCCGACGTCCTTGGCATCGGCGGTGACCCAGAACTGCGTGAGCCGCCCGGGCACCGCGTCCTGCTGAATGCGTACCGCCGGGATGTAGAAGCCGTGCACCACGTCGCCCGAGGTGATGTCGAACAGCACCGGCTGCCCGGCGGGGACGCGCAGGTCGTTCTGGGTGACCACCCCGTTGGGATACCTGAACTCCCAGTACCATTCGTGGCCGATGACATGGATCACATTGGGCGTGGCGACCGGGGTCTGCAGGGCGTACACGTAGCGCACGCTGTACACGCCAAGGAAGACGAGGATGAGGGTGGGCACGAGCGTCCAGATGGTTTCCAAGACGTTGTTGCCGTGGACCGGAGCACCGACCTGATTTGTCCGAGTACGCCGGTAACGAATGAGAAATGTGATGAGCAGAACCTCCACGAGTAAAAAGAAAAATGTGACGACGAAAAGCATCACATAGAACAAGGTGTCCACCTTGTGCGCCATCTGCGTCAATTCAACCGGCAGCCACCAATGCACACGACACCCTCCTTCACGCGTTCGCCGCCCTCTACCTGCTCTTTCAGTTTATTAAGTAGACTTGCCAGCGTCAAGGCGCCGCGGGCCGGGGCGTCACGTCGCCCCGGTCATGGAGGCATGGCGGTTCGACCCGCGGCGATAGGCGGCCACCAGTGCGATGCCGGCAAACGCGACCGCGGCCGTCACCACAAACGGCAGGTCGTGATGCACTTCGAACAGGGAACTGGAGAGGATGGGGCCGATGATGCGCGCCAGGCTGTCCATCGAAGAGAGCAAGCCGTTCGCCTGGCCTTGCCCCACCTTCGTCTCCTTGGTGATGAGCGACGTCAGCGTCGGCTTGATGACCGTGTTGCCGACCCCGAACACGGTCATGAACAGGGTGGCAGTCCAGAAGTCGACCGACAGGAGGAGGGCAAGCAGGCCAATGCCGGAGACGATGAGCCCGGCGTACATCGCCGGCACTTCCCGGCCGTGCTTCACATAATTGCGCACGATGCCGCCCTGCACCAACGCTCCGCACAACCCGGAGATGGCGAACATGTAACCGATCTGTCGCGCCGTGGCGCCGATGGCGGCCATCTCAAACAATTGAAAGACGCCTTCCAGCGACGAGATGCAAAACTGGGCGATGAAATCGACGATGTACAGGTATTTGAGCGGTCCGCTGAACGCCGCCCAACGGGAACCCGCCGGCTCTTCCCGCCGCGTTTGCCGCATTTCCGGCGCCAGCGATTCCTGCAGCAAGACAGCGCCCACCAAGGCATTCAGCAGTGCCAAGCCTGCCGCCGCGAAGAACGGCACCGCGATGCCGAAGCTGCTGAGCGCGCCGCCGACCGCCGGACCGATGATGAACCCCAGGCCGATGACCATCCCCGCCATCGCCATGCCCTTCGTCCGGTCTTCCACCCCGGTCACGTCGGCGATGTAGGCCATCGCGGTCGCGGTGACAGCCCCGGAGAAACCGCCCCCGACCAACCGGGAAACGTACATCAGCCAGAGCATGCCCTTGGCGAGACCGAATACAGCGAACGCCGCCGCAAACCCGACGAGGCCGATGATGAGCACCGGCTTGCGCCCAATCCGGTCGGACAGCCGCCCCCACCAAGGCGAGACAAAAAACGAAACCGCCGAGTACGCCGCCAACATCAATCCCAAGTGGTACGCCCGCGCGCCCGCATCGGTGATCATCAGCGGCAAGACCGGGATGATCAGCCCGAAGCCGATGAACACAGTCAGCAACATCAACAAGATGACGGACAACCGCCTCATGCCACTCTCCCCTTTCGGTACGCCGGCGGATGGCGTGGACATTTCCGCGCCGTGCCGCCGGTCCGCCAGCCCCTGCACACTGATCCCAGGATAGCACGGGCGAGGGGCTCGCATCATCTTCACGCTCCGCACAGCTTCACGCTCCGCACAACGGCCAACCACCGCGTGGGACCCCGCAAAAGGCCGGCATCCGCGACGGTGCGGAGCGGCCGCCGTGGATGGCCGCCGCCAAATCCGTGGATGGCCTCCGCCAAATCGGTTTAGTATAATCGGTCACAACACGCAAGATGGGAGAGGGAGGACGGTGGCGGATACGGCGTTCGACCGCCGCACGCGCCGAAGCCGGGTGTGGCTGGTGGTCTGGCTCACGGGGATCCTGGCCATCCCGCTCAGCTTGTACGAAGCCGTCGGTCTTATCGAGGCGGAGCGCGCCAAGGCGCACAAACAGTCGTTTTACCAGTACGTCGTCGAGCACCGGATTGGGACGCTCACCGAGATCGACGACGGAACCGGGCTCTCGCCGGTGTCGTACGTGCTCTCGGTCGCCCACCCGCCGCCGCCTGCGGACTGGGAGGCGTTCGCCGTGCGCATGATGCGGTTGTACGCCACGTTCGATCACGGCCAACTGTTGACCATCGTCACCTCCGACCCGCGCACCGGCAGGCAGCGGACCATCGCGGACGCTGCCTATGACGCACGGCGCGGACAGATGTCGGTGACGGTGTATTTGCCCGACGGCCGGGTACAACACGCCGTCCTGCACATTCGTCTGTGAGCCGGCACACGCGCGCGAAGCGGCGGAAGCGCGCGCGGCGGCGACCGTCTTGCGCCTGCCCGCCCTTTGGTAGTAGAGTGACAAAGGACTGATCTCTGCTACCGCCCGGGTGCCTGCGTGTCCGCAAGGCACCCGCCTTGGCTTGACCTGTGGCGAAACTGTGTCCGGTCTGACCATCTGGCGCGGGATCGCCGCAGGACACTCAGATGACAGAGAGAGTGGAGGATCACGTATGGCGACCGCACATGTCCTTCAGGATCCGTTCAACGTCCGCAACACCCTTACCGTGAACGGCAAGCCGTACACCTACTTCCGGCTGTCTTCCCTCGAGGAACAAGGTGTCGGCCCTGTCTCCAAGCTGCCGTTCTCCATCAAGATCTTGCTGGAAGCGGTCCTGCGCCAGGTGGACGGCAAGGCCGTGACCGTCGATCACGTCCGCGCGCTGGCCAATTGGAACGCCGCGGCGCCGCAGCGGATGGAGATTCCGTTTAAACCGGCCCGCATCCTCCTGCAGGACTTCACCGGCGTTCCGGCCGTGGTCGACCTGGCGGCGATGCGCGCGGCGATGCACCGCTTGGGCGGCGACCCGAAGCGAATCAATCCCCTCATCCCCGTCGATCTCGTCATCGATCACTCGGTCCAAGTCGACGCGTTCGCATCCCGCGAAGCGCTCGAATACAACATCCGCAAAGAATTCGAACGCAATGAAGAGCGGTACAAGTTCCTCCGGTGGGCGCAGACCGCCTTTGCCAATTTCAGCGTCGTGCCCCCCGGCACCGGCATCGTGCACCAGGTGAACCTGGAGTTCTTGGCCAAAGTCGTGCAACAGAAGGAGATGGGCGGCGAGACCGTGGTGTTCCCGGACACGCTCGTCGGCACCGACTCGCACACGACCATGATCAACGGCGTCGGGGTGCTCGGCTGGGGCGTGGGCGGCATCGAGGCGGAGGCCTGCATGCTCGGCCAGCCTTTGTATCAACTGTTGCCGGAGGTCATCGGCTTCAAGCTGACCGGCAAACTGCCCGAGGGGGCGACCGCCACCGACCTCGCGCTGACGGTGACGAACATCCTGCGCAAGAAAGGCGTCGTCGGCAAGTTCGTCGAGTTCTACGGTCCGGGACTGAGCCATATCAGCCTGGCCGACCGCGCGACGGTCGCCAATATGGCTCCCGAGTACGGGGCGACAATGGGCTTCTTCCCTGTCGACGCGGAGACCCTCAACTACCTGCGCGCAACCGGCCGCGATGAGCAACTGGTCCAGCTGGTGGAAGCGTATTGCAAGGCCCAAGGGTTGTTCCGCACGGATGATACGCCCGATCCGGTGTTCACCGACACCATCGAACTCGACCTGTCGACCGTGCACGCGACGTTGGCCGGCCCGAAGCGGCCGCAGGACAAGATTGAGCTGCGCGATGTACAGGCGAATTTCCGCGCGGCGCTGGAGAAACCGGTCGAGCAGGGCGGCTTTGGTCTCCGCGAGGAACAGCGGGCCAAGGAAGTGACGGTGACGCACGCGAACGGCAGGACATCGACCTTGCGGACGGGGGCGGTCGTGATTGCCGCCATCACGAGCTGCACCAACACCTCCAACCCGTCGGTGATGGTCGGCGCCGGACTGCTCGCGAAGAAGGCGCACGAGCGCGGCTTGGTACCGCCCGCGCATGTGAAGACCAGCCTCGCGCCGGGGTCCCGCGTCGTCACCGACTACCTGGAAAAGGCGGGTCTGTTGGAGCCGCTGTCGGCGCTCGGCTTCGATGTGGTCGGTTACGGCTGCACCACCTGCATCGGGAACAGCGGACCGCTGCCGGAAGAAGTGGCGAAGGCCATTGCGGAGAACGATCTGTTGGTGGCCGCCGTCCTGTCCGGCAACCGCAACTTCGAGGGGCGCATCCACTCGCTGGTCCGAGCCAACTATCTCGCCTCGCCGCCGCTCGTCATCGCCTACGCATTGGCGGGTACCATCGACATCGACCTGTTGCACGAACCGCTCGGCACCGACAGGTCGGGCCAACCGGTGTATCTGCGCGACATCTGGCCGAGCGAGCAGGAAGTGGCCGAGACCATTCGTTCGGTCATCACGCCGGAGATGTTCAAGAAGCGCTATGAGGGTGTCTTCACCAGCAACGAACGCTGGAACGCCCTCGAGACGGCCGTGGGCGAGATGTACGCGTGGGATCCGAACTCCACGTATATCCAAGAGCCGCCGTTCTTTGCAGGATTGTCCGCTGACCTGCCGGACACAGGCGATGTGAAGCAGGCACGGGTGCTCGCGCTGCTCGGCGACTCGGTCACCACCGACCACATCTCGCCAGCCGGCAGCATCGCACCCAACAGCCCGGCAGGCAAGTATCTGACCGAGCGCGGTATTCAGCCGGCCGACTTCAACTCGTACGGATCGCGCCGGGGCAACCACGAGGTGATGATGCGCGGCACGTTCGCCAACATCCGCATCCGCAACCAGGTCGCGCCGGGCACGGAAGGCGGCGTCACCATCCACTTCCCGAGCGGGGAGCTGATGTCGATTTACGACGCCGCGATGCGGTACAAGGCGGAAGGACGTCCGCTCGTCGTCATCGCGGGCAAGGAGTACGGTACCGGCAGTTCCCGCGACTGGGCGGCGAAAGGAACCGCGCTGCTCGGTGTGCGCGCCGTCATCGCCGAGAGCTTCGAACGCATCCACCGCAGCAACCTGGTGGGCATGGGCGTGCTGCCGCTCCAGTTCAAACCGGGTGACAGCTGGCGGACGCTCGGCATCACCGGGCGCGAGACGTTCGACATCCTCGGGTTGTCGGGCGACCTCACACCGGGCCAGGAGTTGACCGTCACCGCGACGCGGGAGGATGGCAGCCGCTTTTCCTTCCCTGTGGTGCTGCGCCTCGACAGCCAGATTGAGATTGAGTATTACCGCAACGGGGGCATCCTGCAGACGGTGCTGCGCAACTTCTTGCGTGAGGAGCGCGGTTGACGCCTGCAACGACGACGAGGGGCTGGCCGACCGGTCTAACGACTGTCGGCCAGCCCCTCGTGCGGCTTCAGCAGCTTGCCTCATCTCATACGGCCCGGACGCAACCGCCCGGCCGGCACGGCGTTGGCCTTCAGAACGTCAGATTCCGCCGCCCGACCTGCCTGCCCCGCTGCGCCGTTTGTCGGAGTCCGGAAAGATCCAATACACCAACAGCCCGGCGAGCGTCGCGTACGCGATGCCGTTGTTGCTGGAACCGACGCCGAGGATGAAGATGACGGCGACAATGATGAGGTTCTTCATGTTGGCGAGATCGACGCCTTCCTCCACCATGTGACGGATGCCCATCCCGGCAATCATTCCGAACAACAGGATGCTGATGCCGCCCATGACCGCGGCCGGAATGGTGTGGATGAGCGCGCCCACTTTGCCGATGAGTCCGAGCAGGATGGCGATCACGGCCGCACCTTGGATGATCCGGCTCGAAAACTGCCGGGTCAACGCCAGCACACCGAGGTTCTCCGCATAGGTGGTCTGCGCCGGGCCGCCGAGCAGCGCGGAAGCGCAGGTGGCCAAACCGTTGCCGACGAGAATGCGGTCGAATCCGGGGTCCGTCGTCACGTCGCGCCCGAGGATTTCATTGAGAACGAACATATGGCCGAGGTCCTCGATGATGGTGACCAACGCAATCGGCGCCATGGCCAACACGGCGGCCGCGTGTCCGCTCGGCCACACGAGGTGCGGCCACGCGAACCAAGCTGCTTCGCGCAATGCCGTGAAATCGACGAAACCGCGCGCCGCGCTGTACACATATCCCGCCGCGATGCCCGCCAACAGCGGCAGGATGCGCAGCATACCGCGGCCCGCAAGGGAGGCGGCGATGGCCGCCACCAGACTCACGAGGGCGGCGTCCCAGTGCTGAGCCGCCATGTTCGACACGGCCGTCGTCGCGAGCGACAACCCGATGATGGACACCACCGGTCCGGCGACAACCGCCGGAATGACGCGGCGGATGCGGGCAAACCCGAACGCCCGGATGATGATCGCGATGATGAGATAGACAGCACCCACGCTGAGCAGACCGAGCACGGCCGCCCCCGGAACATGCTGCTGCTTGACGAACAGGGCGAGCGGGGCGATGAACGCAAACGAAGAACCGAGGTATGCCGGCACCTTGCCGCCGGTGACCCAGTGGAAGAGAAGGGTCGCCACGCCGCTCGCCACCAAAGCCGCGCCGGGATCGAGCCCGGTGAGGTACGGAACAAGCACGGTGGCGCCAAACATGGCGAACACGTGCTGCATGGACAGCGGAAACGAACGAACCAGTCGTACCACGCCTTGACCTCCTTGCGGGGTTTTTCCACAATGGGTGAAGAAAGCCTGCTCCAGCATAGCACGAGCCGCCGGGACGCGCCAGCCTGCTGCACCGGCCTTGCCTCCGCCACCAGAACCTGGCCGCGCGTCTGGGTCATGGCGACGGGCGAGCGGTTGCATCCTAGCTTGTGCGGCGGTTGGCCGCACACCGTTGGCGCACGCCACGCTGGCGAAGGGGGCGGATGGGCATGGCAAACCCGGATGACCGTTCGGACAACGTCCGCAAGCTGCAGCGCAACATTCAGAACACAATGCGGAACATGCGCGAGGCGGAGGACTACCTGGAGGCGCACGCCGATGAGATGCGGCCGGAGGACGTGGCCGCCGTGGAAGCGAAGAATGAGCGGCGGGCGCAGGCCATCGCTGGATTCCGGCGGGAGATCCAGGACGAAGTGCACCGGTTCGACTGACCGGATGCACCAAGCCCAAGCCGGGCCGGACGGCCCGGCGTACATACGCGAAACCTGGGATCAATACACGGAGCCTGGAAGAAACAGGTGAGGCGAAAAAGAAAGCAGGAGGCAGAGGATGCGCCAGACCATGACCCGAGCGGACGATACGATGCCCCGGGCGGGCGGTCTGCATCACGACAGAACCGGTCAGCGCCCGCTCATCCTCGCGTCCGCGTCCCCGCGGCGCAAGGCACTGCTCGCAGGCCTTGGCCTCACGTTTCAGGCAGCCGCGAGCGAGGCGGACGAAACCGTGGACCCGCCGCAACCTCCGCACCGCTGGGTGGAGATCCTCGCCGAGCGCAAGGCGCTCGCCGTCGTCCCCCGTTGGCGGGATGTGGTTTCCGACGCGCCCGAACCGCCGCTGGTCGTCGCTGCCGATACCATCGTCGTCCTCGATGGCGAGGTGCTCGGCAAGCCGCAGGATGAAGAGGCAGCCGTCGCGATGCTCTCCCGCCTGCAGGGCACGACCCACACCGTATACACCGGCGTATGTGTGGCCGATGCAGCCGACGGCCGGCGCGTGGTCCGCCACAGCGCCACCCGGGTGACGATGCGGCCGCTTGCCGCGGACCAGATTCGCCGCTATGTCGCGAGCGGAGAACCGCTTGACAAAGCGGGTGCCTACGCCATCCAGGGGATCGGCGCCATCCTCGTCGACCGCATCGAAGGGGATTATTTCACCGTCGTCGGCCTGCCCCTGGCGCTGTTGGCGGAGATGCTCGCCAGCTTCGGCGTGCAGGTGCTGTGAGCGCCCTTCACACCGCCGCCAACGCGGCTTCCAGGTCGGTCAAGAGGTCGTCCGCGTCCTCCAAGCCGACGGAGAGACGCAGCAACCCGTCCGTGATGCCCCGCCGTGCCCGCTCTTCCGGCGGCATGGACGCGTGCGACATGCGGGCCGGATACGAGAGGATGCTCTCCACCGCGCCGAGGCTCACGGCAAACAGCGGGTAGCGGATCCGCTCGACGAAGCGGCGCACCGCCGCCGCGTCCCCGATGTCAAACGACAGCACCGCTCCCGGACCGTCCGCCTGCGACATATGCAGGGCGTGGCCCGGGTGGTGCGGCAGGCCAGGGTACAGGACACGGCGAACCTTGGGATGACCTTGCAGGTACTCGGCCAGCCGCTGTGCTGTCGCCTGGCTCTGCTTCATGCGCACGGCCAACGTCTTCATTCCCCGCAGCAGCAGCCAGCTGTCGTGCGGGCCGAGCACCGCACCGAAGCTGTTTTGGATGAAATAGATGTCGTCCGCCAGCGCCGCGTCGCGCACCGTGACCAACCCCGCCACCAGGTCGGAGTGGCCGCCGAGGAACTTGGTCGCCGAGTGCACGACCACATCCACACCCAGTTCGTGCGGCCGCTGCAGATAAGGCGACATGAACGTATTGTCCACAATGGTCAGCACGCCGTGCCGGCGCGCAATGTCCACCGCTCCCCTGAGGTCCGTGATCTGCATGCCGGGGTTGCTTGGGGTCTCCAGGTAGATGGCGCGCGTGCGCGGCGTAATGGCCGCCTCGATGGCATCCAGCCGCGTGGCATCCACAAACGTCGTGGTGATGCCTAGCCGCGCAAACACGCGCGTCAATGCCCGGAATGTGCCGCCGTAGATGTCCTCGCATGCCACAATGTGCGATCCCGCCGGCAGCGTCAGAAAGACCGCCGTGATGGCGGCCATCCCGGAGGCGAATGCAAACCCGCGCCTGCCGCCTTCCAGCTTCGCGATGGCTTCCTCCACCGCGTGCCGGGTCGGATTGCCGGATCGTGCGTAGTCGTAGGGCGGCGGGTTGTCCCAGTCCGCCTGGTGGAACGTCGAAGCTTGGTAGATGGGGGTGCTCGCGGCGCCCGTCACCGGATCGATCTCGACGCCGGTGTGCAGGCACAAGGTGTCCATCTTCACGCCAGTCCACACTCCTTGGCCGCAGTTCGCAGGGCTTGGTCGAGGTCGGCGATGATGTCCTGCGCATGCTCGATGCCCACCGAGAGCCGAAGGAGACGATCGGTGACCCCGGCGGCAGCCCGCACCTCGGGCGGGATGTCGGCGTGGGTCTGGCGCGCAGGATAGGTGATGAGCGTCTCCGTCCCGCCGAGGCTCTCCGCAAACGTGACCAGCCGGACGCCGGCGAGGACGGGCGGGATCATGCGCTCGTCCGCCACCTCAAACGAGATCATCCCGCCGTAGCCCCCCGCTTGCCGCTCCTGAACGGCACGCACGTCGGGTTCCGCCAGCCCCGGGTAGTACACCCGTTCCACCAGCGGGTGGCGGCTCAACCAGTCCGCGATGGCACGGGCGTTCTCCTCGTGGCGCTGCATGCGCAGCGCGAGCGTCTTCATGCCGCGCAACAGCAACCAACAATCCTGCGGCCCCAGCACCGCGCCGATGGCATTCTGCAAAAAGCCGACGCGCTCCGCCAACCCCTCGTCCCGGACCACCACGAGTCCGGCCAGGACGTCGTTGTGGCCGCCGAGGAACTTGGTGGCCGAGTGGACGACCACGTCCGCCCCCAGTTCGAGCGGCCGTTGGAAATACGGGGTCATGAACGTGTTGTCCACCACCAGGATGGCTTGGTGCCGGGCCGCGATGGCGCTGCACGCGCGGATGTCGGTCACCTTCATCGTCGGATTGGTCGGCGTCTCGATGAACACCATCCGCGTGCCCGCTTCCATGGCCGCCTCCACCCGCGCCGGATCGCGCGTGTCCACGTAGGTGGCGCGGATGCCCATGGGGACAAGGAGCTGCTCCAGCAGCCGGTACGTGCCGCCGTACAAATCGTCGGAGATGACGAGATGGTCACCCGGCCGCAACAGGCCGAACACCGCACTGACCGCCGCCATGCCAGAGGCGAACGCGAAACCGCGCACGCCCCCCTCCAAATCGGCGATGGTTTCTTCCAGGACCTTGCGTGTCGGATTCTGGGTGCGGGTGTAATCGAAACCTGTGCTTTGGCCCAGGCCCGGATGGGCGAACGTCGTGCTGTGGTAGACGGGAAACGATACCGCGCCCGTGTGCGGGTCTTTGCGGTTGCCCGCCTGGGCGATGCGCGACTCGATGTGCAAGGGCCTCGCCTCCAACAAAAAAAGCCTTTCTGCGAGAGAAAGACCAACTGATGCTCGCGTCAATATGCACTCTACATGCTGGGGGGCAAGCCGTCAATCACCATGCCTCGGGCCCATCCGCCTCGCTTTGCGCACCCGCACAGCCGCTTGGGCCGTCGTGGCTTTTGCGTCCATCCCCGCCCGCCCGCTCGTCGGGTGCCAGCCCCCGGCAGACAAAACGCACCGTCCACGCGATTTCCCGCTCGTCGTCCCACGCCGCTTCGGGAAACAAGATGTGACGACGGGCGGCGGGTGGGCCGCAATCCTATGCGCGCATTCATGCAAACACCCCGGTGCGAAACGCGATGAGTTTGGTCTCCATCATCTCTTCCGCCGCATACCGCACCCCCTCGCGGCCCGCGCCGCTCTCTTTCACCCCGCCGTACGGCATGTGGTCGAGGCGGAACGTCGGGACCTGATTGATGAGCACACCCCCGCACTCCAAACGGGCTGCCGCCTGCCAGGCACGCTCCAGGTCTTTGGTATAGACCCCCGCGTTCAACCCGTACTTCGAGGCGTTCGCCTGGGCAATCGCCTCGTCCCACGCTGTGAACGGGGCTACCGTCACGACCGGCCCGAACGCCTCTTCACAGTTCAGCTCCGCGTCCGCCGGGACGTCGGTGAGGACCGTCGGCATCATCACCGGCCCGTCGAACGTTCCCCCGCACACCACGCGCGCGCCGCGCGCCACCGCCCGCTCCAGCCATTCACGCAGGCGATCCGCCGCCTGTTGGTTGATGAGCGCGGTGATGTCCGTCTCTTCTGCCAGGGGATGCCCGACCTGCAACCAGGTGGCGTGCGCCGCCAGACCATCGACGAAGCGCGCGAACACCTCCTGGTGCACGTAGATCCGCTGCACGGAGATGCACACCTGGCCGTTGTACGCGAACGCACCGGCCGCCGCCTCCGCCGCAATCCGGTCGAGTTCGGCCGCGTCAAAACCGCGATCGATGATGAGCGGTGAATTGGAGCCGAGTTCCAAAATGACCCGCCGCAAGCCGGCCTGAGCGCGGATGGCGAGGCCCACCCGGACGCTGCCGGTGAACGAGACACAGCGCACCCGTTCGTCCGTGGTGAGCACCCGGCCGAGCCTGGCACCGCTGCCCGGGATGATGTTGAGCACACCCGGCGGCAGCCCGGCCGCCGCGAACAACTCCGCAAGAAACAGGGCCGAAAGCGGCGTCTGCTCGGCCGGTTTCACCACCACCGTGTTGCCGGTGGCCAGCGCCGGCCCCACCTTGTGCGCCACCAGGTTGAACGGGAAATTGAACGGCGTGATGGCGGTGACGACGCCGAGCGGCTCCTTGCGGGTCAGCGCCACGTGGCCTTCCCCACGCGGTGTCGCGTCCATCGGGATGGCCTCGCCGTAGATGCTGCGCGCCACCTCCGCCGCGAAGCGGTACGTCTGCACCGTGCGGTCCACTTCCTGGCGGGCGAGGCGGATGGGTTTGGCGGCCTCCTCGGCGATGAGGCGCGCCGCCTCCTCACGCCGATCCGCCAGCGCCTCGGCCACGTGGAGGAGAATATCCGCCCGCCGGTGGGCCGGGAGTGCACGGTACGCCGGGAACGCCCGCGCCGCCGCGGCGACCGCAGCTTCCGCCTGGGCTTCCGAAGCCCATCCGACGTGGGCGATGACTTCCCCCGTATGCGGATTGCAGAGCGGCACCACCTCCGCACCGGGCACCCACTCCCCGCCGATCCACAAGCCCGTCGTTCGCATCACACACGCGCCTCCTTTGCTCCTCACGACGGATCTGCCACGACCATGCACCCCAAGCGCAAACCATGCGCCCCGAGCGCATCCTCCAACGCCGTAAACCGCATGGACAGCTCGGCGTTGCCCGCTGCACCCGTCCGCAGAGATGAACACCCCGCCACCCGAAGACGGGCGCGGGGTGTATGCGCGCGGCCGGCGCGGGTTCACCGGTTGTTGAAGTAGACCGGCTGGCCCGTACGGGCCGACTCGTAGATGGCCTCCAGGATTTGCGTGACGACCAACGCCTGCTCCGGCTTGACCACCGGCTCTTCGTCGTGGAGGATCGCGTCAATCCACATGCGCGCTTCGAGATCGGCCGCGGATTCCGACTGACCCTCGAAAAACGCGACACCCGTGGCCGAGAAATCGACCTCTTTGGTGTACAGTTTGCCGAACTCCTCGCCGTTGATGCGCAGGCCGCCTATCATGTCCGCGCCACCCTCGGTACCGCACAAGGTGCACTTGGCTTCATCCACCTGCAGGGTGTTCAATGCCCAGCTGGCTTCCAAGAAGATGGTGGCGCCGTTCTCCATCACGACGAAGCCAAACGCCGAATCCTCGACCGTAAACTTGTCCGGATCCCACGGACCCCAGGCGTTCGCCGCGTTCCGCCGCTTGCCGAGCTTGTGGTAGGTGGTGCCGACCGCGTACTTCGGCGTGTAGTTGTCCATCATCCACAGCGTCAGGTCGAGGGCGTGCGTACCGATGTCGATGAGCGGGCCGCCGCCTTGCTTTTCTTCGTCGAGGAACACGCCCCACGTGGGCACCGCCCGCCGCCTGACCGCGTGCGCCTTCGCGAAGTAGATTTCGCCGAGGTCGCCGCGCCGGCAGACTTGATAAAGATACTGGCTGTCGGCGCGGAACCGGTTCTGATAGCCGATGGTCAGCTTCTTCCCCGTGCGCCGGGCCGCATCCACCATCTTTTTCGCCTCGGCCGTGGACTTCGCCATCGGCTTTTCGCACATCACGTGCTTGCCCGCCTCCAGCGCGTCCACCGTGATGTACCAGTGGTCCGCATTGGGCGTGCAGACGTGGACCACGTCGATGGACGGATCGGCGAGCAGTTCCCGGTAGTCCGTGTACACCTTGCTGCCGGAACCGCCGAACTGTTCCGCTGCCTGCCGCGCCCGCTCCTCGACGATGTCGCAGAAGGCGACCATCTCCACCTTGTCGTTCAACTTCTGCAGGCTCGGCATGTGTTTGCCGAAGGCGATCCCGCCGCACCCGATGATGCCGATTCGAAGCTTCGCCATGCGATCCTCTCCTTCTCCCAGAGCAAACGGTACGGCGTCGCGATGACGCTTTCATCTCGGCGCCCGGCTGACGCGCGTCCGCCAGATATTATACGGCTTTGCGCAACCGTCTCCCAGCCGGCGGAACCATTTCCGCTCACGAGGAACCGGAGGCAGGGTTCTCAATCTGCGTCTTCACGTTGGCGTAACGCGGGTCGACGATGGTGATTTTGTAGGTCTTCGCCAACCCGGCGAGCAGCTTGGCCGGCGGCGGCGCCTTTTGCTGCTTGATGGTCCGGATGATCTGCGCCTTCACCTTCGTGAGCGGTTGTTTAAACTGCTTGCGGTGCGCCTTGTAATAGGCCGCGACCTGCGCGTCGGTCACGTTGACCTCATGTTCGGCCACTTTTTCCGCCAATACCTGGGTTCGCACGTTGTCCTTCAGCTGCGCGAGCGTCATGTTGCTCGCGGCCAACGCCATCGCCAGTTCCTGATCGCTCGTGATGCCGTTCGCCAATTCCAGGTTTTTCAGCGCCTGATTGACCTCCTGGCTGGTCACCGTCAGCCCTTCCTTGGCCGCCGCCTGGTTGACCAACTGCTTGGTGATGAGGTCGGTCAAGACCTGGGAGCCGGCGACCGACTCCACCTGAGCCGCCAATTGTCGTTCGTAAATGACCTTGTCGCCGACCTGTGCGACGACAGGTCCTTGCCGCGTCACTTCATACGTCACCCACCATGCCGCGCCGACGGCGGCTGCCCCCGTAGAGGCGCCTGCGAGCGCCCACCATACAGACTTCGCCAATGGATTCATCTCTCCCACGCTGGAAACCAGCCAGATTGTCCCCATCATACCCCGAACAGCTTGAAAAAGCATGGAAACGCGGAGGCGTGCCTTCACCCCCGTCCCTTCACACCCGTCCCCTTCACACCGCTTCCCAAATCCGCCGCGCGTTCGCCAAGCCCAACCTGGCGCCGAGCCGGCAGTCCTCCAAACCCTCGAACTCCACCGACACGTAGCCGTCGTAGCCAAACGATTTGATGGCCTTGAGGATGCCCCAGATGTCGAGGTCCCCGTGGCCCAGGATGGCCCCGCGCAGCCAGTTTCCGCCTGCGGTCGGAAACCACCCTTCCCCCGGCTGCCGGTGACCGGGCCGGTAATAGAAGTCTTTCAGGTGCACCATCGACGCAAACGGCAGGTTCTTTTGCACCGCGACAAGGGGCGGCTCATCGACGCACAAAAAGTTGCCCACGTCGAGCGTGGTGCGAAAGTTCGGCCGGTCCACCGCCGACACCAGGCGCAAGACGCGATCGCTCGCCTGCACGAAATAACCGTGGTTCTCGACGCTCGTCGTGATGCCGTATTGGGCGGCGTAGTCGGCAATCCGCCGGCAGGCGTCCACGAGGCGCGGCAGCTCCGCCTCGAAGCGCTGGATGCTTCCCTCTTCCGCGGGCAGCCACGCCACGTCGTGGCGCATCCGGCTCGCGCCCAGGCGGCGGGCGATGTCCACCTCGCGCATCACCCGTTCCACTTCCCGCTCGTACGCCTCGGCGGTGGGTTGCAGAAAGTTCGCGGAAATGGCGTAATTCGAAATCACAATCCCCCGCTGCGCCGCCCGCTCGGCGATGGCTTCCGGAAGACCCGGATCCTCGTCGAGCGAGAAGCCGAGCGGGACAATTTCCACGTGTTCGCCCCCGTGCGCCGCCGTCCAATCGATCACGTCGAATACGGTCATCTCACCTTGCCGCAACGCGGCGTAGAGGCTGTATGTACTGAGACCAAGCTTCATCCACCGCATCCTCCTTCCAGCCCTGTTCCGCCCCGGCCGGCGCACAGCTTGTCCAGCCAAGCGGGCCGGGCGCCGGCGTGGCACCTGCCCTGGGCCGGCGCGGAACCTGCCCTGCACCGTGCAGAGAGTCTGCCCTGCACCGGCGCGGATCCTGCTCTGAAGGAGTTCGCTGCGCGGAGCAAGAACCCTGCTCGCCACAGGTGACGTGCGGGCGGCCGGATTGCAGCGCCGGCTCGCCGCAGGCGTCACCACCACAGGGCGCTTGCGCCGATGACGGTCAAACCGACGATGGCCGCGAGCGGAATGGCCGTGCGCGCAAAGCCGTACGGACCCCAACCCCAGTAGGCCAATGCCGGACGGACCGCTGCGGACAGCGCTGCAGCAGGGTGGCTCGTTGCGGCCGCATATACCGCCGCGTCCGCCCGCACCTGCCCCACGCCGTCCACCAGGCCCACAGGCCGCCGCGGCACCGCGAGCACGATGTGGGTCGGCCAGCACGCCTCCACCCGCCCCATCACGTCGCCGTGACGGGTGTGGCAGATCACCCACTTGCCGACGCAACGTTGTACATGCTGATGCGTGATCATGGTCTCTCACCTGCCTGCCCCATCAATATGCGGCCTGTTTGCGGCGCGATGGGGACAGCCGCCAAACCATGGCGCAGGCGAGGACAAATATCCCTGTGACCAAGGCGAACGGAAGACGAGGCTGGAGGCTGTACAACCACCCGCCCAAGATACCCGCAGGCGCCGTGGCGACCATGACGAGCACGGTCAAGGCGGACAAAACCCGGGCCCGGGTTCCGTCATCCATCTGATTGGCGACCGCCGTTTCCAGGTACGGTGTGGCGAGGAGACTCCCCGCCGCCAAGACGGCCGTGCTGAGCACCACCCACCCCGCTTGCCGCGCCGGAGCCAGGGCGAAGAGCGCCGTCCCCGCCGCGCCGAGACCAAAGCCCCACAGCATGTACACGTGCCCGCGATCCGGCCGCAAACGCGGGACAAACCATCCCATGAGGATGAGCATCACCACGGACGCCACCGCGGTGAACACCGCCACCCACCCCGCGGGCAGGTGCAGCCCGGCGACCAGGTAGATGCTGGTGTACGTGTTTCGTACCGCCATTTGAAAGTTGTTCAGGATGTAGACCACAAACCACATCCACAATACACGGTTGGAGAAAACCGCAAAGAGCAGACGCACATCCTCCGCCAGCGCCTCGCGCCACTGGATGTGCCGGGTTTCCCTCATCTTGCGCAGACCGATTTCGGTCTCGTGCACCGCGCGGTTGCGGAGCAGAAACATCGCCGTCATGCTGACGAACGCCAACGCGTACAACCACCGCCCGGCGGTGACGACCCCCAGCCGGTGGACCAGAAGCCCGGCGACGGGCGCGAACAACCCGCTCACCACGCCGATGAACTGCAACACCGTGAACACCAGCGGCCTCTGCTCCGGTCTCGTGTCTTCCACCAACAAACAATACCATGCGGTGTTGGGCACCTTCTGCCACGCGTTGAAGAGCGCCGCCAGCACGAACCACCATACGTTCCGGGCACCCGCCCACAGCAGGGTGGCGCACGACCAGCTGACGAGATCGAACAGCAGCAGGGCGCGGCGGCGGCCGAGCCGGTCGGTGAGGTAGCCGCTGAGAAACGATCCGACGATCTGCAGGCTCAGATTGAGGGTGGTCACCCATCCAATTTGGGTATCCGAGAGGCCGAGATCCAGCATGTAAACGGATGCATACGTGGAGAACAGCGTCCACGGGATGACCCACATCGGCTCATAGATGAGGCATCCGCGCGCATTGCCTTGGACCTGGCCGAGGAAAGAACGCAGTTTCATGTCGCCTCCGTGCGCACGGCGTGGCCATGCCGCCGGTCTGTCCCGCCGGCGGCCGGTCTGTCCCGCCGGCGGCCGGCGAACCCGCCGCGGCGGGCAAGGGGCGAAAGGCGGCTGCGCAGCCGCGGCCCCCGCTCTGCGTCAAGCCCCTTCGAATCCGCCCGGCACCACGCTCAACCCGCCGTCGATGGGGATGACCTGGCCCGTGATGAAACGGGTTTTTTCACTCGCCATCAGCACCGCCACGTCCGCGACGTCCTCCGGCTTCGTCAAACGGCCGAGCGGCGTGTGGGCGATGACGTGATCGCGGAACGTGTCGTAGCGGTCTTTGGCGTAAAACTCGACCGAATCCGTCTCGACCACACCCGGGGCGAGGCAGTTGACGGTGATGCCGTACGGGCCCAATTCCGCCGCCAGGTACCGTGTGAGCGCCTCGAGCGCCGCTTTGGCGGTGCCGATGGCTGCATAGCGCGGCAACGCGAAGCGGCTGCCCGGGCTGGAGATGGTGAGGATGCGCCCGCCGCGGCCTTGCATCAACGGGATGCAGCGCTGCGCCGACTGGAGGACGCTGTGCACCACCACGTGGTACGTGCGGTCGAGGTGGTACCACTTGAGCTCGGTCACCGGCTTGAACGCGGTCGCCGCCGCGTTGGCCACAAACACGTCGAGCCGGCCCCAGGCTTGTGCGACGTGATCGAACATCGCGTCAATGTCCTCGGGCACCTCCATCTCCGCCCGCACGACGAGGGCATCCCGGCCCAGGGCCCGCACCGCTTCCGCCGCCGCTTGCGCCGCGTCCGCATCGCGGCGGTAATGGATGACCACATCCGCTCCCTCGCGGGCCATCGCGATGGCGGTCGCGCGGCCGATGCCGCGGGAGCTGCCCGTGATGAGCACCTTCTTGTCCTGCAACAATCCTGACATACGCACGCGGGCCGGGAACACGCCGCCGGCCCTTCCCTCCTTTGCTGGCACCTTGGGTTCATATCCCGGGTGAAGACGCCCGGACGCGCCGGTCCTGGCGCGAACGCCGCGGGTAAGACGCGCGGCACGGGCTTGCCGCCTCACTCACCGAGGCGGTAAGCCGTCTCGAACGCCTCGCGGATGGCGCGCGCCGCATTGATGCCGCGGGCGTCCCGCGCTCCGCCCACCACGTGGACGCGGACGCCTGCCGGCACACGGTCCTTCCATCCTGCCGCCGGCCGCTGCCCGGTGCACAGGATGACCTGATCCGCCGGCAGGTGCCGCCGCCCTTGCGGCGTGGTGCCGATGACGCCGTCCGCGACAATCTGCTCCGGCACAAACTGGGTGACGATCTCGACCCCCAAACGCCGCAGTTCGTCGCGCAGCACCCAACGCGTCGTGCGGCCCACCCCCGCCGCGACGCGGTCAGACCGCGAGACGACGGTGATGTGCCGCGGCACCGTGCGCTCCGGCAAACCGCGCTCGGCGTAAAACCGCGCCACCTCCGGCTTGGGGCGCGCCTCGTCCGCCAAATAGTGCGCCAGGTCGCAGCCGATGCCGCCGGCGCCGAGGATGACGATGCGCTCCCCGAGCGGCACCTCGTCGGCGAACACCTGCGCGTACGTCGCCACGTGCGGGAGGCCGACGCCCGGGAGGTCGGGGATGTACGGCTCGACCCCCGCCGCGACCACCACGTCGTCAAACTCCGCGAACGCGGCCGCATCCGGCGCACAGGCAAGCCGCACCTCGACCCCGTGGCGGCGCAAGGCTTCCTCGTAATACCGGAGGGTCTCGTAAAACTCGCCCTTGCCGGGGACCCGTGCCGCCATGCGCAGCTGGCCGCCGAGATGGGGCTTCGCTTCGAACAGCACGACCGCGTGGCCGCGCTCGCTCGCCGCACGCGCCGCCTCGAGGCCCGCCGGTCCGCCGCCGATCACGGCCACGCGGCGCCGGCGCACGGC
>NZ_BMOY01000008.1 GCF_014647315.1 Paenalicyclobacillus cellulosilyticus | reverse complement strand
ATCCAGGTCCCAAGGATGTCCCGTATCCCCGGGCGCGCTCCGGCCACGCCTTGTGCGTGCGTCGCGCGCTTGGGGATACGGGGCCCAAGCCGGGTGACAACTCGCCCGCGCACCTATACATCCGAAGTGTCCCGTATCCCCGGCCGAACGACTTGCGTTGTCAGGCGCAGGATGGCGCGCGGGGTACGGACCACGCCGGGTGGCAACTCGCCCGCACCGGTACATATCCGAAGTGTCCCGTATCCCCACGCGCGCGACTCACGCCGCAGGCGTGGTTGGAGCGCGCGAGGGGATACAGGGACACCCAAGCCTGGTGGCCATAGCGGAGGGGAAACACGCGTACCCATCCCGAACACGACCGTTAAGCCCTCTAGCGCCGAGGATACTGGGAGCGGGAGCTCCCGGGAAAGCAGGACGCTGCCAGGCGAGCGAAGGACACGGGAGCCTGCCGGGGAAGAACCCTGGCGGGCTTCCGTTTTTTTTGTCTTTGCAACACGCCCAGATTTGCAGCACTCCGCCAGCGCATGATGATCAACGCCACAAAGCCCCGCATCCCCGGCCTCACTCCAACCGCGCCTTGCGGCGCGAGTCGTTCAGCCGGGGATGCGGGGGCTCAACGGGGTGGCATCATCCGCACCGGTACATACCCACGGTGTCCCGTATCCCTAAGCGCGCGACTCCCGCTTTGTCTCTTCCCGGCGGATGAGGGTTATGCTCCGCATGTCGAACTACGCACTCGGACACGATACCATTGCATCGTCCGCTGTCACCACGCGCACGTCGATAAGCGGATAGGCGAGTGCCCCCGGGATCTGCAAATTTTGCATTCGGGGGTATTGCATTCCGGCGTGTAGGTATGTATTATAGTCAGTGAAGGTCAAGGTCAACGAAAGTCAAAGTCAAAACCCCTTGGCTTCATGGAAACAAGGGTGGCGGAAAGACCATGACGCAGGTAGACCGCAAGGCGCATGGAAAAGGTATTCGCAATGGTATTACGCAATACCTCATCCATGCGATGGTCACCGAAGCTGTGGAACGCACGGCTGCTGCGACCATAGACAGTGACCCGCCCACCTTCCCATTTTGAGAGGGGGGAATGCAGTGACCCGCAACATGTCGGACATCATCGAAGCATACTTGAAGCGGATCTTGCAAGAGGCGGAAAACGGCGTGGTCGAGGTGCAGCGAAGTGAGTTGGCTGAACTGTTCCAGTGTGTCCCGTCCCAAATCAACTATGTGATCGGCACGCGCTTCACGGTGGACCAAGGGTACATTGTCGAATCGAAGCGCGGTGGCGGTGGATACATCCGCATCCGCCAAATTACGTGCGAAGGGCCGCAGGCGCTGCCGGAAGTCATCAAGCAGGTGGGTGAGCGGATCTCGCAGCGCGAGGCAGAAGGGCTGATTGAGCGGTTGCATAACCAAGGGACCATCACAAGCCGCGAGGCGAGCATGCTGCGAGCCGCGATGAGCAGGGATATCTTTCGCATGGAATTGCCGGCTCGCGATGAAGTGCGCGCCCGTCTGCTCACGCAGATGTTGATCGCGCTGTTGGGCAGCGCGTGATGGACCTCGGCGACAGGAGGGAGCCGAAGATGCTCTGTCAAAACTGCCATGAGCGTCCCGCGACCGTGCATTTCACGAAGATCGTCAACGGTGAGAAGAGCGAGTATCGTCTGTGTGAGCAGTGTGCTCGCGAACGGGGTGACATCTTCGCCAAGGCGGTCAACTCGTTCGGATTCAACCATCTGCTCGGCGGATTGTTGAATTTCGAGTCGTCGCCCGGTTTTACGGCGCCTGCAGGCAAGGGGTTGCGCTGTGACGTCTGTGGGATGACATATCAACAATTCACGCAGGTCGGCCAATTCGGCTGCCCGAGTTGTTATGAACACTTTGCACCGCGCTTGGAACCGTTGCTGCGCCGGATCCAGAGTGCCGTGCAGCATACCGGGAAGGTGCCGGCGCGGACCGGATCGCACGTGAAACTGCGCAAGGACTTGGAAAGATTGCGCAAAGAGCTTCAGCAGTGCGTCGCCAACGAACAGTTCGAACGCGCCGCCGAAATCCGGGACCAAATCCGGGCCCTGGAACAACAGCTCGGGCAATGAGGAGGGATCGCGATGTCGCTGGGCAATTTCCTGCAACGCGCCATGAGCCGCTGGATGCGCGACGGCGGGCCGCAGGACGACATCATCCTGACCAGCCGCATCCGCATCGCGCGCAACATCCAGGACATCCCATTCCCCATCCTGCAGACACAGGGGCATGCGAACCAGGTGCTCGACACCGTCCGCAGAGCCATCGCCCAGCCGGCTTTCACCCGGCTCGGCCAGTTCGAAATGGTGCGCATGAGCGACATGCCGCTGCTCGACAGGCAGGTCCTCATGGAAAAGCACCTCATCAGCAAAGAACTCGTCGACAAGCCGCGCCACGGCGCCGTCGTCCTCCGCGACGACGAGGTGGTCAGCATCATGGTCAATGAGGAAGACCATCTGCGGATCCAGGTGATCATGCCCGGGCTCCGGCTCAAGGAGGCGTGGCAACTGGCCGACCAGATTGACGACGCGCTGGAGACGGAGATCCCGTACGCGTTTCATGAGCGTTACGGGTACCTGACCGCCTGCCCGACCAACGTGGGGACCGGAATACGCGCCTCGGTGATGATGCACCTGCCGGCGCTCGTGCTCTCTGGACAGATCAACCGGATCCTCACCGCCATCTCACAGGTCGGCTTAACCGTGCGCGGCTTGTACGGCGAGGGGACCGAGTCGGCCGGGAACCTGTTCCAGGTGTCCAACCAGGTGACCCTGGGCGAATCGGAAGAGGAGATTATCGCCAACCTCATGAGCGTCGTGCAGCAATTGATCGATCACGAACGCCAAGCGCGGCGCATGCTGTTGTCCGAAAACCGCGATGCCCTCGAGGATCGCATCTGCCGTTCGTTTGGCATCCTGGCGTATGCGCGCAGAATGGATTCTAAGGAAACCTTGGAGCGGCTTTCGGACGTCCGCCTGGGCATCGATCTCGGCATCATCAAGGGCGTTTCCGCCGGCATCTTGAAGGAATTGATGATCATGACGCAGCCGGCGTTCTTGCAGAAGTATTTCAATCAGGAGCTGTCGCCCGCGGAGCGCGATGTCCGCCGCGCCGCGCTGATCCGCGAGCGGCTGCGGATGGATAATACGGAGGTGCGTTGACATGTACACACGGTTTACGGAGCGTGCACAAAAGGTCCTCGCCTTGGCGCAAGAAGAGGCGACCCGTATGCGCCATCCTGGCGTCGGCACGGAGCACCTTTTGCTCGGGTTGGTGCGCGAAGGGGAGGGGATCGCCGCCAAGGCGTTGATGAGTCTCGGCGTCACGCCGGAGAAGGTGCAAAGCGAGGTCGAAAAGATTGTCGGGCCCGGGCAAGGCCACACGGCTGCGATGACGTACACGCCGCGGGCCAAAAAGGTGATTGAGCTGTCCATGGATGAAGCTCGCAAGCTCAATCACAGTTACGTGGGGACGGAACACATCCTGCTCGGGCTCATCCGCGAAGGGGAAGGCGTGGCAGCCCGCGTGCTCGCGAACCTGGGGGTCAGCCTGAACAAGGCCCGCCAACAGGTGCTGCAGCTGCTCGGCGGCGACGTGGCGGATATGGCAGGTGACAAGGACGCGGCGGCCGGCACCCCGACGCTCGACAGCTTGGCCCGCGACCTGACGCAGATGGCGCGCGACGGCAAGCTCGATCCCGTCATCGGGCGCAACAACGAGATCGAACGGGTGATCCAGGTCCTCTCGCGCCGGACCAAGAACAACCCGGTGCTCATCGGCGAGCCGGGCGTCGGCAAGACGGCCATCGCCGAGGGCTTGGCGCAGCGGATCGTCAGCGGCGACATCCCGGAGACGTTGCGCAACAAGCGGGTGATGGTGCTCGACATGGGGACGGTGGTCGCCGGGACGAAGTACCGCGGCGAATTCGAGGACAGGCTCAAGAAGATCATGGAAGAGATCCGGCAGGCCGGCAACGTCATCCTGTTCATCGATGAGTTGCACACCTTGATTGGCGCTGGCGGTGCCGAGGGTGCCATTGACGCGTCGAACATTCTGAAACCGGCGCTGGCGCGCGGAGAGCTGCAGTGCATCGGCGCCACGACGCTCGACGAGTACCGCAAGCACATCGAGAAGGACGCGGCGCTTGAGCGGCGCTTCCAGCCCATCATGGTCGATGAACCGAGCCCCGAAGAGGCGGTGGAGATCCTGCGCGGGCTGCGGGATCGCTATGAGGCGCATCACCGGGTCAAGATCACCGATGAGGCCCTCGAGGCGGCGGTGCGGCTGTCCGACCGGTACATCACCGACCGCTTCCTGCCGGACAAAGCCATCGACCTGATTGACGAGGCGGCTTCCCGCGTCCGGTTGCGCACGCACACCGCACCGCCCAACCTGAAGGAACTGGAGCAAAAGCTCGAGAAGATCCGCAATGAAAAGGATGCGGCTGTGCAAAGCCAAGAGTTTGAGAAGGCGGCCGCGCTGCGCGACCAGGAGCAGAAGATCAAGCAGGAGTTGGAGCAGCGCAAGAGCGAGTGGAAACGCGCCCAGGACGATCACGACGTCAAGGTGACCGCGGAGGACATCGCCCACATCGTGTCGTCGTGGACCGGCATCCCGGTCAAGCAGCTCGCAGAGGAAGAGTCGGCGCGGCTGGTGAACCTGGAGCAGATCCTCCACGAGCGGGTCATCGGCCAGGACGAGGCGGTCGAGGCGGTGGCCCGGGCCATCCGGCGGGCGCGCGCTGGCCTGAAAGACCCGAAGCGGCCGATTGGTTCCTTCATTTTCCTCGGACCGACGGGGGTGGGTAAGACGGAGCTCGCGCGCGCGTTGGCCGAGGCGATGTTCGGCGACGAGGACGCCATGATCCGCATCGACATGTCGGAATTCATGGAGCGCCACTCCACCGCGCGCTTGGTCGGCGCGCCGCCCGGATATGTCGGATACGAGGAAGGCGGCCAACTGACCGAAAAGGTGCGGCGCAAGCCGTACTCGGTGGTGCTGCTCGACGAGATTGAGAAGGCGCACCCGGAGGTGTTCAACATCCTGTTGCAGGTGTTGGATGACGGACGCCTCACCGACGGCAAGGGGCGGACGGTGGACTTCCGCAACACGGTCATCATCATGACGTCGAACGTCGGCGCCGAGATGATCCGCAAGGGCGGAGCGCTCGGGTTCAAGCCGGACAACCGGCGCGAGTACGACGACATGAAGACCAAGGTCATGGAGGAGCTCAAGCGGACGTTCCGGCCGGAGTTCCTCAACCGGATCGACGAGATCATCGTCTTCCATCCGCTCAGCGAGGAGCAGATTGGCAAGATTGTCGACCTGATGGTGGAGGACCTGCGCAAACGGCTCAAGGAGCAGGACATCGACTTCACCCTCACCGACGAGGCCAAGCAGTTCCTTGCCAAAGAAGGGTACGATCCGCAGTACGGCGCGCGTCCGCTCAAGCGGGCCATCCAGCGGCACATCGAGGACCGGTTGTCGGAAGCGCTGCTCACCGGCGAGATTCAGCGCGGCGACCGGGTGCGCATCGGCTACGACGGCAGCCACCTGCAGGTGGAACGCGCGAGCTGAATCGCGTGTCGCGCCCGCCAATCTGCTGCACGGACCGAACCTACGCATGAACACGGTCCTTGCCGCCGGTCTTCAGGCCGGCGGCTTTTCAACACCCATTTCCAGGTTCCTGATAAGATAGAGGGACGGGAGGGGTGGGGATGAGCAGAACGCGCACGCGGTTCGTCTGCCAACAATGCGGGCACGAAGCCGTCAAGTGGCATGGGCGGTGTCCGCAGTGCGGGGCGTGGAATGCGATGGTGGAAGAACTTGTCGCATCGCGCCGCCCGCAGGATCGCCCGCCGGCTGCCGAAGCGGTGGCGCTGGCCCACGTGCCTATGGATGCGGAGCCGCGGCTGGCCACCGGGATCGCCGAGTGCGACCGGGTGCTGGGCGGTGGATTGGTGCCTGGTTCCCTGGTGTTGATAGGCGGGGATCCGGGCATTGGAAAATCCACCTTGCTGCTCCAGATCTCGGACGGACTCGCACGCGCTGGCCGGCGGGTGCTGTACGTCTCGGCGGAGGAATCGCTGCGGCAGGTGCGCATGCGGGCCGAACGGCTGGGTGCGCTGCATCCGAACGTCTGGGTCGTGGCGGAGACGAATTTGGACGCCGCGCTGGCGGCGGCCGAACGCCTGCACCCGCATCTGCTGGTGATTGACTCCATTCAGACCGTGTACCTGACGGACCTCGGGTCTGCACCAGGCAGCGTGAGCCAGGTGCGCGAGTGCACCGCTCGGCTGCTCCAGACGTGCAAACCGCGCGATTGGGCGACGTTCATCGTCGGACACGTGACCAAAGACGGCCAGTTGGCAGGCCCGCGTATGCTTGAACACATGGTCGACGCGGTACTATACTTTGAGGGTGAACGACACCACGCGTACCGAATGCTGCGCGCGGTGAAGAACCGGTTTGGTTCGACTCACGAAATGGCCATATTTGAAATGCATGGCGACGGATTGGAGCCTGTGCTCAATCCGTCTGAACGATTTCTTGCCGAGCGTTCCGTCGAGGCACCGGGCTCGGCGGTCGTAACCGCGATGGAAGGCACGCGCCCGCTGTTGCTGGAAGTCCAGGCGTTGGTGGCGCCGACGTCGTTCGCCACGCCGAGGCGTATGGTGACGGGCGCGGATGCCAACCGGTGCAACCTGATTCTGGCGGTCTTGGAGCGGCGGCTCGGCGTGCCGTTGCAGGCGGCCGATACGTACATCAATTTGGCGGGCGGGGTCCGGGTCGACGAGCCCGCCATCGATCTCGGCGTCGCGGTGGCGCTTGTTTCGAGTACCCGCAACCGGCCGGTGCCGCCGGGGGACGTGTTTGTCGGCGAGGTCGGGTTGACGGGAGAGGTGCGCACCGTCAGCCGGATTGAACAGCGGATTCGTGAAGCGGAAAAGTTGGGGTTCACCCGCTGCATCGTACCCGCCCACAGTGTGGAGGCGGGCAGGTGGACGGCGGGGATGGAAGTCGTGGGCGTCCGTACGGTGGCCGAGGCGTTGCGCCTCGCGTTTTGAGGTGGGCACATGCGCGAAGATCCGAAGCGGGAAGCGATGTTCAATAAGATCTTGCGGATGGTGGCTCCCGGCACGGTGTTGCGGGAAGGGATTGAGAACATCCTGCGCGCCAAGACCGGCGGGCTGATTGTCGTCGGTGCGAACGAGGCGGTCCTGAACATCACCGACGGCGGCTTTCCCATTCAATGTGAGTTGACGGCGGCACACCTGTATGAGCTGGCGAAAATGGACGGGGCCATCATCGTCAGCGACGATCTGAAAAAGGTGTTGTACGCCAACACCAATCTCAATCCGGATCACACCATTCACACGTCGGAGACCGGGACGCGCCATCGCACGGCGGAACGCGTCGCGAAGCAGACCGGGTGTTTGGTCATCTGCATCTCGCAGCGCCGCAACGTGATCACGCTGTATCAAGGCTCGTTCAAGTACATGCTGCGCGACATCAGCGTCATCCTCGCCAAGGCGAATCAAGCCATTCAAACCTTGGAGAAATACAAGGCGGTACTCGATCAGAGCCTGACCAACCTCAGCGCGCTCGAGTTCGAAGACTTGGTGACGCTGCAGGAGGTCACCCAGGTGTTGCAGCGCTTCGAGATGGTGCTGCGCATCAAGGCCGAGATCCGCCGCTACATCATTGAACTGGGCACCGAGGGCCGACTCATCTCGATGCAGTTGGAAGAGTTGGTCAACGGGGTCGACGAAGAGGCGTACCTGTTGGTGAAGGACTACATGGCGCCGCACGTGGAACAGACCCCCCATCAGGTGCTGCACAGCATCCATGAATTGTCTTCCGAAGAGCTGTTGGACGGGGTGTTGTTGGCGCGCCTGCTCGGTTACAATACGAACAACATCGCGGAGGAGCCGGTGTCTTCGCGCGGATACCGGATCCTGCGCAAGATCAGCCGCCTGCCGCAGCCCATCGTCGACAATTTGGTGGAACATTTTCAGACTCTGCCCAATATTTTAGCCGCCTCGTTGGAGGATCTGGATGCGGTAGAGGGGATTGGCAGCGTACGGGCGCGGGCCATCCGCGACGGCTTGAAGTGGATTCAGGAGCAGGTGTTCATCGACCGCCACATCTGAGCGCCGCGGCGGCTTTTTCTCTTTCTGTGCGTGGATAGGGACATTCGGGTGGGCCATACATTGTGTCAGGGTGTTTAGGAAGGGGGGAAAGATGTGTCTGAACCTGGGTTGCACCGTTCCGGTTGGCGGTATGCCCGGCGTTGGTTGCCGAGCGCATTGACGGTATTCAATCTGGTCCTCGGGTTCATCGCGCTGTTGATCAGCACGTACGCGCCTGCAGATGCGGCGTTGCTGGTGGTGGCGGGCATGGTCCTCGACGGGCTCGACGGCCGTGCGGCACGCTGGCTGCAAGCAGAGAGCGAGTTTGGGAAGGAATTGGATTCCTTGTCGGACATCGTGACGTTTGGTGTTGCACCGGCCTTCATCATGTATCATTTGGTCCTGCGCTCGCTCGGCTGGTTCGGCGTGGTCATCGCGGTGCTGTTTCCCGTTTGCGGGGCGCTTCGTCTCGCTCGTTTCAATATCCAACACAAGCGAGGAAATGACTTTGTCGGTCTGCCCATTACGGCCGCCGGCGGGATATTGGCGACGATGGCCCTGTACAAGGACCTGTTGGACGCGGCGTGGGTGGTCATGCCGATGGCCATGGTGGTGCTCGCGCTGCTCATGGTCAGCCGAACCAGGTATCCGAACTTGAAGCGGATTGGTTTTCCCGGTTCGGCGTGGGTCGTGCTTCCCGTGCTTGGGCTCGCGGTCTATGTTCTGTTTCGCTTTCATTCCTCAGTGGTCAACCGGATCCTGTTTGTCCCGCTCGCGCTGTACGCGGTGTACGGCGCACGCCGCATGTGGCGTTGGCGTCACGTCGGCGGAACGGAACCCAAACAGGAATGGTCCAAGTCCGGTTGGAAATGAGCTTACGCAAATCCGCGCGGACTGGCCACGGGCTTGGCGGTCCGAGCAGGTGTATGTTGTGCGAGAATTTCGCCGATGGGTTTTGACGCTGTGTGGCGGGCGGTGATACACTCAAATGGGAGGGTGTCCACACCCGCAGACAACCATCCTATGTGTCCTCTGGATTAAAGAGGAACAGGTTGGGTCATAATGGTGACAGGAGGTGAACATGAAAGATGATGAAGCGGTTTGTCCACCTGTTTTTTGCGGTGATTGGGGCGGTGCTCGGCTATACGTTTGGTCCGGACTTATTCTTACATCTTCTGAATGTGCACACGAAACCGTTCACGTCGAGTGTGTTTTGCGCGGCGCTGGGTAGCGCTTTATTTATACTCTCCACCACCTGGCTTGTCAATTACGTGGTCACCATGATCCGCTGGATGGAGGACCGCCTGCAGAAGACGCCGCTGGCCGACATCCTCGGCGGTACGGTGGGCATGGTGATGGGTCTGTTGATGGCGTACCTTGTGGCGCCCACCATCCGGGACATCCCGGTGGTCGGCATGGCTGTCCAGTTTTTCGTCAGTCTGCTCTTGGCGTACTTGGGATTGCGCATCGGCTTCACGAAGCGGGAGGACCTTTTGAATCTGTTCGCAGGCCGGCTGACGACGAAGGAAAAGGACAAGGACAAGCGGTTTTCGTTTCGGCCGGGTGAGGCGAAGCTCCTGGACACGAGCGTGATCATCGACGGCCGGATTGCGGATTTGGTACAGACCGGGTTCCTGGACGGCGTGTTGGTGATTCCGTCGTTCGTCCTGGAAGAGTTGCAGCACATCGCGGACTCGGCCGATGTGCTGAAGCGCAATCGCGGCCGCCGCGGTTTGGACGTGCTCAACCGCATCCAGAAGGAGCTCAAGGTCAAGGTCCAGGTGATGGAGATCGACTTCGATGACTTGCAGGAAGTGGACACCAAGCTGGTGCGTTTGGCGAAACAATTGAACGGCAAGGTGGTCACGAACGACTTCAACCTGAACAAGGTGTGCGAACTGCAGGGCGTGCCTGTGCTCAACATCAACGACCTGGCCAACGCCCTCAAACCCATCGTCCTGCCGGGTGAGGAGCTCTCGGTTCAGGTTATCAAGGACGGTAAGGAGTACAATCAAGGTGTCGCGTATTTGGACGACGGCACGATGATTGTCATCGAGGGCGGACGCGAGTTCATCGGCGGCAAAGTGGACGTCTTGGTGACCAGCGTCCTGCAGACGTCCGCCGGCCGGATGATCTTCGCCAAGCCGAAGCTGCTCGAACGGGCCCTGTGAGGGGGTAGGCGTTTGGTTGTCGGGGTCGTGGTCGCTGCCGGACAGGGCAGCCGCATGGGGTTTCGCAAACAGTACGGGCGCCTCGCCGGACGGCCGATGTGGCGGTGGTCCGTCGAGGCGCTGTTCCGTGGCGGGGTGGAGCGCGCGGTCTTGGTCGTGCCGCAGGACGATCTCGCCGCGCTCGCCGCGGAGGTTGCGCCAGGGTGGCGCGATCGCCTGTCGTTGGTGGCGGGCGGACCGACGCGGGCGTGCTCTGTGGCGAACGGAGTGCGCGCGCTGCTCAGTCTGCCCGGGGCTGTGGACGGTTGGATTGCGGTTCACGACGCGGCACGCCCGTTTGTCTCGCCGGATGACGTCGCTAGGGTCATCGCCGCGGCGCGTGCCCACGGGGGAGCCATCCTGGCCGAGCCGTGTGTGGATACGATGAAGCGGGCAAACGACGAGGGTTGGATCGCGGAGACGTTGCCGCGAGCTTCCCTGTGGCGGGCGCAGACGCCGCAGGTGTTTCCCGGGCGCTGGTTTCAGGCTGCCCTCGACAGCGGGGCATGGGACGAAATGGCGACAGACGAAGCGGCCGTGTTTGAACGCCTCGGGTATCCTGTGCGCTTGGTGCAAGCTACGGGTGTCAACGTCAAGGTCACCACGCCGGCCGATTGGGCTTGGGCCACGTGGTGGGCGGAACAGGGAAGAGGAGAAACGCCGGGAAGAGGAGAATCGTCGTGCGTGTGGGTCTAGGTTTCGATGTGCATCCGTATGCACCGGATAGAACGCTTTATCTCGGCGGCGTCGAGATCCCGGGTGAGGCGGGGCTCGCCGGCCATTCGGACGCAGACGTGGTGTTGCACGCGGTCATGGATGCTCTCCTGGGCGCGCTCGCCCTGGGGGACATCGGCCAGCACTTTCCCGATTCCGATCCGCTGTATCGAGGTGCCGACAGCGCGCGGTTGCTCGAGCGTGTGATGTCGATGGTGGCGGCGCGGGGTTACGTGGTTGGCAATGTGGATGTCGTGGTGGTGGCGGAGAAGCCGCGCATCGCACCGCATGTGGCAAAGATGCGCCAACGCATGGCAGGGTTGCTCCGCTGCGCGGTGGAACAGGTGAGCATCAAGGCGACGACGATGGAGCGTTTGGGATTCGTGGGCCGCGAGGAGGGGATGGTGGCGCAGGCGGTGGTGTTGTTGCTCCCTGCCGCTGCGGCGGGGCACGAGCCGGCAGGGTGTTGAGGCGTGCGCCGCGGTTTGACAAACCTGCACGCTGGCCGCACAATATGGGAGGCTTTTCTGCGTCTTACGGGTTGGCGTCGGGGCAAGGTGCAGCCGGGCAAGGGAAGAGGGGTGTCGCGTCTTGGCCATTCGCTTGTTCAACACCATGTCAGGCCGTAAGGAAGAACTCGTCACGCTTGAGCCGGGCAAGGTGCGCTTTTACGCGTGCGGCCCCACGGTATACAACCGTTTCCATCTGGGCAATGCGCGCATGTTCGTGGTGTTTGACACCATTCGGCGTTACCTCGAATACCGGGGCTATGCCGTTCGCTACGTACAGAACTTCACCGACGTCGACGACCGGATCATCCAGCGCGCCCAAGAATTGCGTCAGAACGTGCGCGCGGTGGCGGACCATTACATCGAGACGTACTTTGAGGACGCGGACGCGCTCGGCATCCGCCGCGCGACGGTACATCCGCGCGTCACGGAGTGCATTCCGGACATCATCCGGTTCATCGAAGACCTCATCCGCGATGGCCACGCCTATGTGCGCCACGGCAATGTGTACTTCGACGTCTCCACCGTCCCCGATTACGGCAAGCTGTCTCACCAATCGGTGGAAGACATGCGGGCTGGCTTTCGCATCGAGGTCAGCGAAGACAAGGACGATCCGGCCGACTTCGCATTGTGGAAGGCGGCGAAACCGCACGAGGAGTTCTGGGACAGCCCGTGGGGGCCAGGGCGCCCGGGGTGGCACATCGAGTGCTCCGTGATGAACTATAAGTACCTCGGGGAGCAGATTGACATCCACGCGGGCGGGCGCGACCTCATCTTTCCCCATCACGAAAACGAGATTGTCCAGAGCGAGGCGCACAACAAGAAGCCGTTCGCCCGTTACTGGCTGCATAACGGGACGCTCAACATCAACGGGGAGAAGATGTCCAAGTCTCTGGGCAATTTCATCATGACGCATGACCTGTTGCGGGAGCGCAGCGGTCAGGCCATCCGCTACTTCCTCATCAGCGCGCATTACCGGAACCCGCTCAACTACACGGATGAAGCGATGACACAGTCCGAGCAGGCACTGGAGCGGATCGCGCGTTGCCTGCGCAACCTGCGTCACCGCGCGGACACGCTGCGCGCTTTGCCGGATTTCCTCGCCAAGTGCGAGCCGGCGGAGCCGTCGGACCAGGTCCGCGCGGCGGTGGCCGGCGTCAAAACGGCGTTTCTCCAAGCGATGGACGACGACTTCAACACCGCCGATGCGCTGGCTGCCATCTTTGAAGGCGTGCGCCAAGCGAACGCCTATCTGGCGGGCGCCGAGGCGCATCTGCCGGATCTGGCGCTCTGGGAGCAGGTGTTGCAAGAAACCGTGGCGGTGCTCGGGATTCCGGAAGCGCTGGCGGAGCCGTTTGGCGCGGACGCCGGGCGTAATCCGGCTGAGATTGAGGCGCTCATCGCGGAACGGGCGCAGGCCCGGCGCGCCAAGGACTACGCGCGTGCGGACGCCATTCGGGCAGAGTTGGAGGCGCGCGGTGTGGTGGTGGAAGATACGCCGCAGGGGACGCGGTGGTACTGGCGATGATCGGACTGCCGTTCGGGCTGCCGTTCGGGCTGCCGTTCCCGGCGGCGGACGTGGCCAGGATGTCACCGCTTGCGCTCGCCTTCCTCGGCGACGCGGTGTGGGAGCTGTACGTGCGGCGTCACATCCTGTCCCGCGGCGCCGGGCGTCCGCACACGTTGCACCAGGCGACCGCCAGTTACGTGCGCGCGAGCACCCAGGCTTGGTTGGCGCGGCGCCTGGCGGATTGGCTGACCCCGGATGAGGCGGATATCTTGCGCCGGGGTCGTAATGCCAAACCAGGTCACGTCCGGCGCAGCGCAGGCGTCGCCGAGTATCGTCACAGCACCGGGTTCGAGGCGTTGCTCGGCTATCTGTATGGCAGCGGTCAGGTGGCCCGCCTGGACGAGATCTGCCGGATGGCGTTGGCATGGCTGGATGAACGGGAGGGATGGCCGGATGAGGCGGGACGGTCAAGCCCGCAAGGACGCGGATGAGGAGAAGGACGGCGGGCAGGACCTCATCTGGGGCCGCCACCCGGTGCTGGAGGCGCTGCGCGCCGGCCGCCCGGTGAACAAGGTTTGGATTGCCGAGGGCAGCGAAGGGTCAGCCGTCGCCGAGGTGTTGGCCCGCGCCCGCGAGCTCGGCGCGGTGGTGCAGCGCGTACCGCGATCGCGCCTGGATGCGGTGGCAGGTGGGAATCATCAAGGCGTGGCGGCATGGGTTGCGCCGTATGCGTACGCGGAACTCGCCGACGTGTTGGCTCGCGATACCGGACAGGTCCCGCTTCTGGTGTTGCTCGACGAGCTGACCGACCCGCACAACTTCGGTGCCATCCTGCGCACGGCGGAAGCCACCGGGGTACAGGGCGTGATTGTGCCCAAGCGGAGGTCGGTGGCGCTGACTTCCGCCGTCGCCAAAGCGGCGGCCGGAGCTGCGGAGTACGTCCCCGTGGCGCGCGTGACCAATCTGGCGCGCACCATGGAGCAGCTGAAGGCGGCCGGCTATTGGTTGGTGGGGCTCGATGCGGCAGCCTCCCTGCTCTATACCGGGGTGGATTATACCGGTCCCACCGCGATCGTCGTCGGTGCGGAAGGCAAGGGGCTCGGCCGGTTGGTGCGGGAGCGGTGCGACTACCTGGTGCGGCTGCCGATGCTGGGGCGGGTGCCGAGCCTCAATGCATCGGTGGCCGCCGGGGTGCTGTTGTATGAAGTGGTCCGGCAGCGCGCCTAAAGGCGGGCAGCATGCGCGCTGCCTCATCGTCGACGGGTACAACGTGATTGGCCGCATGAAGCGCACGGCGTTCCGGGACATCGACGACATGGAAGCCCTGCGGGAAGCCTTGGTGGATCAATTGGCAGAATACCGGGCATACACCGGCGAGACCGTGATTGTGGTGTTCGATGCGTACCGGACGGAAGAGGCGGCCGTGACGGAAGAGCGGCAAGGCGTGCAGGTGGTCTACACGTACCGCAACGAGACGGCGGACGAGCGGATTGAGCGCTTGGCGTATGAACTGCGCGACGTGTACGGGCAGGTGACGGTGGCCACATCGGACGCCTTGGAACAGCAGGTGGCGTTTGGCAGCGGCGCGCTGCGGATCTCGGCAGATGAACTGTTGCGGCGGCTGCGCGCCGTGAAGACGGAAGTGCGGCGGCGCGTCGCCGAGGCGGACGGGCGGCGGTTGGGACAGGTGGAAGACCGGATTGAGCCGGATGTGGCCGAGTTGCTTGAGCGTTGGCGGCGCAACGAGGGCGGGGACCATGAAAGCTAGCGTTGATCGTAAGAGGTTACATAATGTATAATTGCGCCATCCGACCGCCATCCTGGAGTGATCGCCTTTGATGACAGAAGCAGACGTGAATGCGCTTCGCTCGTATGCGGATCGCACGGACGAAGAACTGGTTGAGGCTGTGCACAATGGCGACACCGGGGCGCTGGAGTATCTGATCCACAAGTACAGGAATTTCGTGCGGGCCAAGGCGCGCTCGTATTTCCTCATTGGTGCGGACCGCGAGGACATCGTGCAGGAGGGCATGATTGGCCTCTACAAATCCATCCGCGATTATCGCGAGGACAAGCTGACTTCTTTCCGTGCCTTTGCGGAGCTCTGCATCACTCGCCAGATCATCACCGCCATCAAGACCGCGACGCGCCAAAAGCACATTCCTCTCAATTCGTACATCTCGCTGGACAAGCCCATCTACGACGAAGACTCCGACCGGACATTGATGGACGTGCTCTCGACCGCCCGCGTGGCGGATCCGGAGGAGCTCGTGATCCATCAGGAGGAGTTTGATGACATCGAGAGCACGATGTCTGAGTTATTGAGCGATCTGGAGCGCAAGGTGCTGATGTTGTATCTCGACGGCCGTTCATACCAAGAAATCGCGGTCGATCTCGACCGGCACGTCAAGTCCATCGACAACGCGCTGCAGCGCGTCAAGCGCAAGTTGGAAAAGTATCTGGAGGTCCGCAACGTCTCTGGCTGAGCCGTGTGTGCGGACCGCCTCGTCCGTCGCGTATGCCGGCGCCCGGGCGCGGATGGGCTTTCCCCTGCGTGCACGCGCGGTCCCTGGGTTTGCATGGCGCGTTGCGGAGACACAATAGTATCATCCATCACGATCATCCATCACGCGGACGGCGTGATGGTGGGTTGGTCATCTCCGTTGACACATCTCGTGGCGTTATGCTACTTTATTCGGGTATGCGTCTCCCTGGGCATGGGTGAGGCGCAGGTGCGGCCTGAAACTGCGCGCGAAAAGTGGGAGCGGGACAGTCGCCGTTCGCCGAGGGGGTGCATGGAATGCGGGTCATCGTCACGTTGGCTTGCACCGATTGTAAACAACGGAACTACACGACCACGAAGAACAAGAAGAACGATCCAGACCGCTTGGAGTTGCGCAAGTACTGCCGGTTCTGCCGGACCCATACCGTGCATCGCGAAACTCGCTGACGCGCTGGGTTGGAAGCGAGGCGCCTGATGATGGAAAACGCGAAACAGCCCCAGCCCGATAGGGTCGCACGGTTACCTCGCCACCGGCGCAATGCCGTGATCGCGTTTTTGCGCGAATCGGTGCACGAGGTGAAGCGCGTGCGTTGGCCGCGGCGTCGTGAGGTCGTCAACTACACGGCGGCGACCTTGCTCGTCTGTTTCATCATGGGCCTCTTGGTGTGGGCGTTCGATGTGGCGGTCTATCGGTGCATGCAGCTGATCGGCCTCTTGTGACGGCTTGGGTGTCGCGCACAGGGTGTCGTGAAATCAGGTGCAGGGGGGTGCAGGGCGGGCAGCCCTGAGCCATGGAGAATCTCGAAAAACACTGGTATGTGATCCATACCTACTCCGGTTACGAGAACAAGGTCAAGACCAATCTCGAGAGCCGGGTGCAATCCATGGGTATGGGGGATAAGATCTTCCGCGTCGTCGTGCCCACGGAAGAGGAAATTGAGATCAAAAACGGGAAGAAGCGCGTGGTGCAGAAGAAGGTCTTCCCCGGCTATGTGTTGGTCGAGATGATCATGACCGACGACTCCTGGTACCTGGTCCGCAACACCCCGGGGGTGACCGGGTTTGTCGGTGCTCCCGGCGGCAGCACAAGACCTGTGCCCCTGCTGCCGCACGAAGTGCGCGCCATCCTGCGCAAGATGGGTTCGGATGAGGTGAAAACGCGCGTCGACTTCTCGGTGGGAGAAGTCGTGCGCATCTGTGAAGGCCCGTTTGCCGACATGATTGGGACCGTGGAGGAGATCCACGAGGATCAGCAAAAGCTTCGCGTCCTGGTATCCATGTTCGGCCGGGAGACACCGCTGGAGCTGGATTTCGCCCAGGTGGAGAAGTTGGCGTAAGTCTCTGCGGAAGCGGGCAAGGATTTTCGGGCAGGACCGGTCTGCATGCGCAGGCCGTTTCTGTGAGCGGATGGTCCGGGCCGGCCGCCGGTCGCTTTGGATGCCTCCGCTCTTTGATAGATGCTGGGCACGGCGCGCATGCCGTGCCCCGGATGGGCTCAACCCGCCCGTCCTGTGGGAGGGTGCATGACCCGCAGACCACGACAGCGGGCGTCTGCAGCACCGGTTGGTGCGTCGCTCGCGCAGAGGAGGTGGACGTTTTGCCCAAGAAAGTCGTCAAAGTGGTGAAACTGCAGATTCCGGCAGGAAAGGCGACCCCTGCACCTCCGGTCGGACCGGCACTCGGTCAGGCTCAGGTGGGCAACATCATGGGGTTCTGCAAGGAGTTCAACGCGCGTACAGCCGACCAGGTCGGCCTGATCATCCCGGTGGTCATTTACGTATACGAGGATCGCTCGTATACGTTTGAACTCAAGACCCCGCCTGCCGCAGTCCTGCTGAAAAAGGCGGCGGGCATCGAGACGGGCTCGTCCGAACCGAACCGGAAAAAGGTCGGGACCGTCACGCGGGCGCAAGTGCGCGCCATCGCCGAGCAGAAGATGCCCGATCTGAACGCGGCGAGCGTGGAAGCGGCGATGCGGATGATTGAGGGCACCGCGCGCAGCATGGGCATCGAGGTGGTGGACTGAGTCAGGGTGTGGCGGGCTTGTCGCACCCTGGTCGGACCGCTTCGCTTTGCAGCGGTCCGGATGTGGGAGGTCTGTGTACCGCATGGACCACAGGAGGTGTGCAGTATGGCGTATCGTTCCAAACGGTTGATTGAAGCGGCAAAGCTGATCGACAAGACGAAGGCGTACGACCCGCGCGAGGCGTTTGAACTGCTGAAGCAGACCGCGACCGCCAAGTTCGACGAAACGGTGGAGGTGGCGGTGCGTCTCGGCATCGATCCCAAGCGGCAGGACCAGCAAGTGCGTGGCGCGGTCGTCCTCCCTCACGGTACGGGCAAGACCGCGCGTGTGCTCGTGTTCGCCAAGGGTGAGAAGGCGAAGGAAGCCGAAGCGGCCGGTGCGGATTACGTCGGGGATGAAGACCTGATTCAAAAGGTCCAGCAAGGTTGGTTCGACTTCGACGTCGTGGTCGCGACGCCGGACATGATGGGCAGCGTCGGCCGCTTGGGCCGCATCCTCGGCCCGAAGGGCCTGATGCCGAACCCGAAGACCGGCACCGTCACGTTCGAGGTGGCGCGTGCGGTGCAGGAGATCAAGGCGGGTAAGATTGAGTACCGCGTCGACAAGCAAGGCAATGTGCATGCGCCCATCGGCAAGGTGTCGTTCGATACCGAGAAGCTGCTTGAAAACTACGTCACCCTGATGGATGCCATTCAAAAGGCAAAACCGGCGGCGGCCAAGGGTCAATACATTCGAAACGTCACCATCAGCAGCACGATGGGCCCGGGCATTAAGATCAATCCGTTGCGCGCGTTGGCTGTCGGACAGTGACGGGCTGTCGGCGAAGAGAGGCGTCCGGCGGGTTGATTCGGCCGGTCGGTATGTGGTATAGCTATAGAGCGGTATGAAGATGAACCGTAGACAGCAGGTCCGGCGTACCGGATAATGGTGAGTCACCGCCTGCCGAGGTTCGCGACACGCGACGATATGTGGCCGGGTCGCGCCCTCTGCATGGGCGCGGCCCTTTTTCATGCGACGGCGCGCCGTCTGCGGCTTCGTCTTCACAGATCGCCTGGTAGGATGGCGACGGATGGGGGGTGTGACACAAGTTGGCGGTGCGTGAGGAGAAACAGCAGTTGGTCCGGGAGATTGCGGACAAGTTTTCGCGCAGCAAGAGCGCCATCGTCACCGACTACCGCGGCTTGAACGTCGCGGAGGTGACGGAACTGCGCCGTCAGTTGCGCCAAGCCGGCATTGAATTCAAGGTGTTGAAGAACACCCTCACGCGGCTCGCGGCACAACAAGCGCAGGTCGATGGCATTGAACCGTTCCTGAGCGGTCCGTCGGCGTGGGCGTTCAGCTATGACGATCCGGTGGCGCCTGCGAAGATTCTCAACGACTTTGCCCGCAATCACAAGGCGTTGGAAATCAAGGGCGGCGTCGTCGAGGGACGAATCGTCGATGCGGCGCAGGTGGCGGATTTGGCGAACCTGCCGTCCCGCGACGGGTTGCTGGCCATGTTGCTCAGTGTCCTGCAGGCACCCATCCGCAACTTCGCGTATGCCATCAAGCAGGTCGCCGAACAGCGCGCGGGAGGCGCGCCGGAGGCGGCAGCCGAGTGAGGGCATTGCCACATGATTCGAAGGAGGGTTTTCCGTGACCATTGAAAACATCCTGGAAGCCATCGACAAGATGACGGTGTTGGAACTCAATGAACTGGTGAAGGCCATTGAGGAGAAGTACGGTGTGACGGCGGCCGCTCCCGTGGCGGTCGTCGGCGGCGCAGCGGCCGGCGGTGCGGCGGAAGAAGTGGTCGAGCAGACCGAGTTCGACGTCATCCTGACCAATGCGGGTGCGTCGAAGATCAACGTCATCAAGGTGGTGCGCGAGATCACGGGCCTCGGCTTGAAGGAGGCCAAGGACCTGGTGGACGGCGCGCCGAAGCCGGTCAAGGAGAAGGTTTCGAAGGAAGAGGCGGAGGCCATCAAGGCGAAGCTCACCGAGGCGGGTGCAACGGTCGAGATCAAGTAAGCTCCCGGCCATCCCGGCGACGGTGGCGGGCAATGCAAGCCGCGGTTAAACGAGGCATCCTGGCGGGGCGGCGTCACCCCGTGCAGGGTGCTTCCTGTTTTCGTGACCTGCGCGGCGGGGGAGGACATCCGCTCGCCTGCGGAAGGGGGAGTCGCCCATGTCGGAGCACTATTATGTTCATCGACCACAGTCCGGCCACGACCGAAATGTGATGGAGGTGTCGGCGCGGGGTGTCGCAGTGCGGTTGTGGACGGATGCCGGGGTGTTCGCGAAACGCAGGCTGGACTTTGGGACGCGGCTGCTTGTGGAAGCTGCCGAGTTGCCTGCGACAGGCTTGTGTGTCGATCTCGGCTGCGGCTATGGCCCTGTGGCTTGCTGGGCACCGTGTATCCGCGGACGCGCTGGGTTCTGCTCGATGTCAATGAGCGGGCGGTCGCGTTGGCACGCGAGAATGTTCAGTGCCTCGGCGGGCGGGCCGAGGTGTTCGTGAGCGACGGCTTTGCCGCAGTCCCTGACCTGGCGGCGGATGCCATCCTCCTCAACCCGCCTGTCCGTGCCGGCAAGGCTGTGGTGTGGCGCCTGTTCACCGAATCGCGTCATCACCTGGTGCCTGGCGGAGCGCTCTGGGTCGTCATACAGAAAAAGCAAGGCGCCCCCAGCGCCAAAGCCTATCTGGAGCAACAATTTGCCAGCGTGGAGACCGTGGCGAGAGACGCGGGCTACCATGTCTTTCGCTGCATCCGGGCCAATGGCGGTTGACACGAGGGGTGTGTTTGACGCGGCCGAGTTCCTGTGGTATAGTCTTATAATGCATAACTGTCGAGGAGTGTACGTTTCCCCGGTGGTGATGAATAAAACCTTCCCCGTCTGGTAATCGCTGAATACTGCGGTCCTCTGTGCAAAATGTGGTTTCCGACAACCCCATTTTATTTTTTCTCTGCCCGTTTCGCAATTTGTCTGCCCGTGACGCAATCGACTTCGGCATGAGGGGTGACGGTTTTGCGGGGACACATGGTGAATTACGGGTGGCGGCAACGCCGCTCCTACGCGCGCATCCGCGAAGTGCTGGACCTGCCGAATCTGATTGAGATTCAGCAAAAGTCCTACGAGTGGTTCCTGCGCGAAGGCCTGCGGGAGATGTTTCAAGACATCTCGCCCATCACGGATTTCACCGGCAACCTTGTGCTCGAGTTCATCGATTACAGCCTCGGCGAACCCAAGTACACCGTGGAAGAAGCCAAGGAGCGCGACGTGACCTATGCCGCGCCGCTGCGCGTCAAGGTGCGCTTGCTGAACAAGGAAACCGGCGAGGTCAAGGAACAGGAAGTGTTCATGGGCGATTTCCCGCTCATGACCGAGACCGGCACCTTCATCATCAACGGCGCGGAGCGCGTCATCGTCAGCCAGCTCGTGCGCTCGCCCAGCGTCTATTACAGCAGCAAGGTGGATAAGAACGGCAAGCGCACGTACGCGGCCACCGTGATCCCCAACCGCGGCGCCTGGCTGGAGTTTGAGACGGACGCCAAGGACATCGTCTACGTGCGGATTGACCGCACCCGGAAGCTGCCCATCACCGTGCTGTTGCGGGCGCTCGGATTGTCGTCCGACCAGGAGATCATCAGCCTGTTCGGCGAGGACGAGTACCTGCGCAACACGTTGGACAAGGATACCACGGACTCGACGGAACGCGCGCTGGTGGAGATCTACGAACGCCTGCGCCCGGGCGAACCGCCCACGCTGGAGAACGCACGGGCTCTGTTGACCTCACGCTTCTTCGATCCCCGCCGCTACGACCTCGCGGCGGTGGGCCGGTACAAGATCAATAAAAAACTGCACCTGAAAAACCGCCTCCTCAACCAACGCCTGGCCGAGTCGTTGATCGATGCCGACACGGGCGAGGTCATCGCGGAGGCGGGGCAGGTCATCGACCGGCGCCTGCTCGACAAGATCACGCCCTACCTTGAGGGCAACGTCGGCCGGGTGCGCTTGCGCGGCACCCCGGGGCTTGTCGACGGGCAGGACGGCATCGAGGTTCAGATGGTCAAGATCTTCAGCCCGAACGAAGACGGCCGCGTCCTGCACGTCATCGGCAACGGGTCGATTGACCGCAACGTGAAGCACATCCTGCCGGCGGATATCATCGCGGCCGTCAGCTACTTTTTCAACCTGCTGCACGGTGTGGGTTCGACGGATGACATTGACCACCTGGGCAACCGGCGGTTGCGTTCCGTCGGCGAGTTGTTGCAAAACCAGTTCCGCATCGGCTTGTCGCGCATGGAGCGCGTGGTCCGCGAGCGGATGTCCATTCAGGACGCCAACGCGCTCACGCCGCAAGCGCTCATCAACATCCGGCCGGTCATCGCCGCTATCAAAGAGTTTTTCGGCTCGAGCCAGCTGTCGCAGTTTATGGACCAAACCAACCCGTTGGCCGAGCTGACGCACAAGCGCCGCCTTTCGGCGCTGGGTCCCGGCGGCTTGACGCGGGAGCGCGCCGGCTTTGAAGTGCGTGACGTCCACTACTCTCACTATGGGCGGATGTGCCCCATCGAGACGCCGGAAGGCCCGAACATCGGGCTCATCAACTCGCTGTCCACGTACGCCCGCGTGAACGAGTACGGCTTCATCGAAACGCCGTACCGCCGGGTCGATCCCGACACCGGGCGGGTGACGGAACAAATCGACTACTTAACGGCCGATGAGGAAGAAAACTACGTCGTGGCGCAGGCGAACGCACCGCTGACGGAAGACGGGCGCTTCGCCGAGGAAGAGGTGTTCGCCCGCTACCGGGGCGACATCCTCACCGTCCCGCGCGATCGCGTCGATTACATGGACGTCTCCCCGAAGCAGGTTGTCTCGGTGGCGACGGCGCTCATCCCGTTCCTCGAGAACGATGACGCGAACCGTGCCTTGATGGGTTCGAACATGCAGCGTCAGGCCGTGCCTCTCCTTGTCACCGAGGCGCCCTTGGTCGGCACGGGCATGGAGCACCAGGCGGCCAAAGACTCGGGTGTATGCGTGGTGGCGCGGCGCGACGGGATTGTCGAGCGGGTGACCGCGCGCGAGATCTGGGTGCGGAGTGTCTCCTATGTCGATGGCAAAGAGGTCAAGGGCGATCTCGATAAATACAAGCTGCTCAAATTCGCCCGCTCCAACCAGAACACGTGCATCAACCAGCGTCCCATCGTCCGTGAAGGACAGTTTGTCAAGGCGGGCGACATCATCGCCGACGGCCCGGCGACGGACCACGGCGAGCTGGCGCTGGGCCGCAACGTGCTCGTCGCGTTCATGACATGGGAGGGTTACAACTACGAGGACGCCATCCTCCTCTCCGAGAAGGTCGTGAAGGAGGACATCTATACCTCCATCCACATCGAGGAGTACGAGGTGGAGGCGCGCGACACCAAGCTCGGACCCGAGGAGATCACGCGCGACATCCCGAACGTCGGTGAGGATGCGCTCAAAAACCTGGATGAGCGCGGCATCATCCGCATCGGCGCGGAAATCCGGGCGGGCGATATCCTCGTCGGCAAGGTGACCCCGAAAGGCGTCACGGAGCTGACGGCCGAGGAGCGGTTGCTGCACGCCATCTTCGGGGAGAAGGCGCGGGAGGTGCGCGACACCTCGCTGCGCGTGCCGCACGGCGGATCGGGCATCGTGGTGGACGTGAAGGTGTTCACGCGCGAGAACGGGGACGAGTTGCCGGCGGGCGTCAACCAGCTGGTGCGGGTGTACGTGGCCCAGAAGCGCAAGATCTCGGAAGGCGACAAGATGGCCGGCCGCCACGGGAACAAGGGTGTCGTGGCCCGCATCCTGCCGGAGGAAGACATGCCGTTCTTGGCCGACGGGACACCGGTGGAGATTGTCCTCAACCCGCTGGGCGTGCCGTCCCGCATGAACATCGGGCAGGTGTTGGAGACGCATCTCGGCATGGCCGCCAAGGCGCTCGGCATCCACATCGCGACGCCGGTGTTCGACGGGGCGCGGGCGGAGGACGTGTTCGATACCTTGGAGGAAGCCGGCCTGCCGCGCGACGGCAAGCAGCAGTTGTTTGACGGGCGCACCGGGGAGCCGTTCGACAACCGGGTGACGGTGGGTTACGTGTACATGATGAAACTGGCCCACCTGGTCGACGACAAGATCCACGCCCGTTCCACCGGTCCGTACTCCCTGGTCACCCAGCAGCCGCTCGGCGGCAAGGCCCAGTTCGGCGGTCAGCGGTTCGGCGAGATGGAGGTGTGGGCGCTCGAGGCGTACGGTGCGGCGTACACCCTGCAGGAGATCCTCACCGTCAAGTCGGACGACGTCGTGGGCCGCGTGAAGACGTACGAAGCGATTGTCAAGGGCGAGAACGTGCCGGAGCCGGGTGTGCCGGAGTCCTTCAAGGTGCTGATCAAGGAATTGCAGAGCTTGGGCATGGACGTGAAGATCCTCAGCGAAGACGAACAGGAGATTGTCATGAGAGAGAGCGAGGACGACGAGGATACGGGCGAAAAGCTGAGCCTGAACCTGGAGTTGCGCGGCGTGGGAGACTGAACCCGCGCAGGTCGGCCATACCATCGATTTTCCGGTCTGCCCCCTGGCGCCGCCCGGCATTCGCCGTGCGGCACGGGGTGGCCATACCCCAGAGGGAGGGTGCCCTGTGCTGGACGTCAACAACTTCGAATTCATGAAGATTGGCCTCGCTTCGCCTGAGAAGATCCGCTCCTGGTCGCACGGTGAGGTGAAAAAGCCCGAGACCATCAACTACCGGACGCTCCGCCCGGAGAAGGAAGGCCTGTTCTGCGAGAAGATCTTCGGTCCGACGCGGGACTGGGAGTGCCATTGCGGCAAGTACCGCCGTGTGCGTTACAAAGGGGTCGTCTGCGACCGTTGCGGCGTCGAGGTGACGCGCTCCAAGGTCCGGCGCGAGCGGATGGGCCACATTGAGCTGGCGGCGCCGGTCTCGCATATCTGGTTCTTCAAGGGCATCCCGAGCCGGATGGGCCTGGTGCTCGACATGTCGCCGCGCGCGCTGGAGGAGGTCATTTACTTCGCGTCGTACGTGGTGACGGACCCGGGCGACACGCCGCTCGAGAAAAAGCAGCTGCTGACCGAGAAAGAGTACCGTTCTTACCGGGAGAAGTACGGTTACGCGTTCGAGGCCGGCATGGGCGCGGAGGCCATCCGCAAACTCTTGCTCGACATCGACCTCGACAAAGAGGTGGAGCAGCTGAAGGAAGAGCTGCGCACGGCGCAGGGCCAGCGCCGCAACCGGGCCATCAAGCGTCTGGAGGTGCTCGAGGCGTTCCGGGCCTCCGGCAACCACCCGAGCTGGATGATCCTGGAGGCTCTGCCGGTCATCCCGCCCGACTTGCGGCCGATGGTGCAGCTGGACGGTGGCCGCTTCGCGACGTCCGACTTGAACGACCTGTACCGGCGCGTCATCAACCGGAACAACCGCCTCAAGCGCCTGCTCGATCTCGGTGCACCGGACATCATCGTCCAAAACGAGAAGCGCATGCTGCAGGAGGCGGTGGACGCGCTCATCGACAACGGCCGCCGCGGCCGCCCGGTCACCGGGCCGGGCAACCGGCCGCTCAAGTCCCTGTCGCACATGCTCAAGGGCAAGCAGGGCCGTTTCCGCCAGAACCTGCTCGGGAAGCGCGTCGACTACTCCGGCCGCTCGGTCATCGTGGTGGGGCCGGAGCTGCGCATGTTCCAGTGCGGTCTGCCGAAGGAGATGGCGCTCGAGCTGTTCAAACCGTTCGTGATGAAAGAGTTGGTGGCGCGCGGCCTGGCGCACAACATCAAGAGCGCCAAGCGCAAGGTGGAGCGGGTGTCGCCCGAGGTCTGGGACGTCGTGGAAGACGTCATCAAGGAGCACCCGGTGTTGCTCAACCGCGCACCGACCTTGCACCGGCTCGGCATTCAGGCGTTTGAGCCAGTGTTGGTGGAAGGCCGTGCCATCAAGCTGCACCCGTTGGTCTGCACGGCGTACAACGCCGACTTCGACGGCGACCAGATGGCGGTGCACGTGCCGTTGTCTGCCGAAGCGCAAGCTGAAGCGCGTCTGTTGATGTTGGCAGCCCACAACATCCTCAACCCGAAGGACGGCAAACCGGTGGTCACGCCGACGCAGGACATGGTGCTCGGGGCGTATTACCTGACCATCGAAAAGCCGGGGGCCCTCGGGGAGGGAAAAGTGTTTGCCGATCCGGAGGAAGTCCATCAGGCGTATCACGAAGGGTTGCTTTCGCTGCACGCGCGCATCGCTCTGCCGGCGCGATCGCTCAACAAGACGTCGTTCACACCGGAGCAGCGGGACGCGATGCTTATCACGACGCTCGGCAAGCTGATCTTCAACGAAGTGTTCCCGGAGGACTTCCCGTACATCCACTCGGCGGCGAAGAGCAACCTGCTCGAGAAGACGCCGGACGAGACGTTCGTGTTCGAGAAGGGCGTCAACCTGTACGAGCGGATTGTGCAGCGGCCCATCCCGAAGGCCATCATCAAGAAGGACCTGGGCAACATTCTCGCCGAGTGCTTCCGGCGCTACGGCACGACCAAGACGGCCATCATCCTCGACAAGGTCAAGAAGATGGGGTTCCACTACTCGACCACGGCGGGGATCACGATTTCGGTCGCCGACATCATCGTGCCGGAGCAGAAGTCGGTCATCACCGGCGAGGCGGACGCGAAGGAACACAAGCTGAAGCAGCAGTACCGGCGCGGTTTGATCACGGAGGAGGAACGCTACGTCTCCTTCCAGCAGATCTGGAGCGACGCCAAGGAAAAGCTGTCCCAAATCCTGATGGACAGCATGGACCAATACAACCCGATTTACATGATGGCGACCTCCGGCGCGCGCGGCAGCAGTTCGCAGATCACGCAGCTGGCCGGGATGCGCGGCCTGATGGCGAACCCGGCCGGACAGATCATCCAGATGGCCATCAAGTCGAACTTCCGCGAGGGTCTGACGGTGCTGGAGTATTTCATCTCCACGCACGGCGCCCGCAAGGGCTTGGCCGATACGGCGCTGCGGACGGCAGACTCCGGATACCTGACGCGCCGCCTGGTGGACGTGGCGCAGGACACGATTGTGCGGGAGTTCGACTGCGGCACGGACAAGGGCATCAAGGTCACGGAGATCCGCGACGGGAAAGAGGTCATCGAGGAACTGGCGGATCGCCTGGAGGGGCGCGTGGCCTTCCAGGACGTCTACCATCCGGAGACGGGCGAGAAAATCGTCGGCAAGAACGAGCTCATCGATGCGGAGAAGGCGGCCGCCATCGTCGCCGCCGGCATCAAGGAGGTCACCATCCGCTCGGTGCTCTCGTGCCGGACGCGCCACGGCGTGTGCGTGATGTGTTACGGCCGCAACCTGGCGACCGGCAAGATGGTGGAGGTCGGGGAGGCGGTCGGCATCATCGCCGCCCAGTCCATCGGCGAGCCGGGCACGCAGCTGACGATGCGCACGTTCCACACGGGCGGCGTCGCGGGCGACGACATCACCCAGGGTTTGCCGCGCATCCAGGAGCTGTTTGAGGCGCGCAACCCGAAGGGCCAGGCCGTCATCACGGAGATTGACGGTGTCGTCACCGACATCCGCGAGACGAAAGACAAGCGCGAGATCGAGGTGACGGGTGAGAGCGAGACCAAAGTCTACTCCATCCCGTACGGATCGCGCATCCGGGCGTACGTCAACCAGGTGGTGGAGGCTGGCGACGAGCTCACGGAGGGTTCGGTGGACCCGAAGGAGATGCTGCGGGTGAAAGGCTTGCAGGGGGTGCAGAACTACCTCCTGCGCGAAGTCCAGCGTGTCTATCGCCTGCAGGGCGTGGACATCAACGACAAACACATCGAGGTCATGATCCGCCAGATGCTGCGCAAGGTACGCATCCTCGACGCGGGCGACACCGACCTGTTGCCGGGGACGTACGTCGACCTGTTCGAGTACGAGGAGGCCAACCGCAAAGCCCTCTTGTCGGGCGGCGAGCCGGCGGTGGCCCGTCCGGCCCTGCTCGGGATCACGAAGGCGTCGCTGGAGACCGACTCGTTCTTGTCGGCCGCGTCGTTCCAGGAGACGACGCGCGTGCTGACCGAGGCGGCCATCAAGGGCAAGGTCGACCGCCTGCTCGGTCTGAAGGAGAACGTGATCATCGGCAAGCTCATCCCGGCCGGGACGGGCATGACGCGTTACCGGATGATCGAGCTCATCCAAGAGCCCGAGGAGGGACAGGAGGAGGTTGAGCACGCCGACGCGGACGCGGTGAGCGTCGGGGATTGACGCGTTCGTCTTCCGGATGACCCTGCGCACGGGCAGGCGAGGCGGCGGCCTGCCCGCCTGCCCGTGCCGTGCTGCGTTTGGTTGACAGTCTGCAAAACCGGGTGCTAGAATCATCGAGTATGCCTTGTGCATGGCGTGCTACCTGGGGGAGGCTATGGCCATGTCGCTCGATCGCATACGCCAGGCGAGAAAGCGGACGATTGGGACCAACCAGACGCTGAAGGCCCTGCAGCAAAGCCTCGCGAGGCACATTTATGTCGCCAAGGATGCGGAAGCACGGGTCGTCAACCCGGTCATCGCCTTGGCGCAGGAGCGCAGCGTCCCCATTACCTGGGTGGATTCCATGAAGCAGCTTGGAAAGGCATGTGGGATCGAGGTGGGCGCGGCGACTGCCGCCATCATCGAGGACTAGCCTCTGTGGATACCGGTTCAAGGTCGCGGATTCGGCCGTGCACACAAGGCGCCCATCCGGCTGGTGCGTATGTGTCGGCTGCACGTGAATCACCGGGGTCAGTGGTCTTGAGTCGGTGCGGGTGCAGCCCTAGAATAGGGAAGGAGGTGCGGTGATGCCGACGATCAACCAACTCGTGCGCAAAGGCCGGCGGACCGTGGAAAAAAAGTCTAAGTCCCCTGCTTTGCTGAAGGGCTACAACAGTTTCCGCAAGGAGCAGATCGACCTGCCTTCACCGCAGAAGCGCGGGGTCTGCACGCGCGTGGCGACGATGACGCCGAAGAAGCCGAACTCGGCGCTGCGGAAGATTGCGCGTGTCCGGTTGACGAACCAGGTTGAGGTGACGGCGTACATCCCGGGCATCGGGCACAACCTGCAGGAGCACTCGGTGGTGCTCATCCGCGGTGGCCGCGTCAAGGACTTGCCGGGTGTCCGCTACCACATCATCCGCGGTGCGCTCGACGCGGCGGGTGTCAAGGACCGTATGCAGGGCCGCTCCAAGTACGGCGCGAAAAAGCCGAAGAAGAAGTGAGACCCGTGCAACGCGTGCGCCGTGCACACGCCGTCCTGGGGCGGAGCCTCGCAGGTTGCAGTTGAATTTGAGCAGGAGAAAGGGGGAAGCTTGGTGCCGCGCAAGGGGCCTGTTCCAAAGCGCGATGTGTTGCCGGACCCGATTTACGGGAGTAAATTGGTGACCCGGCTGATCAACAAGGTCATGATGGATGGAAAGAAGGGGATTGCGCAGCGGATCGTGTATTCGGCGTTCGACCGCATCCGCGAGCGCACCAACAAGGACCCGCTTGAGGTGTTCGAGACGGCGCTGCGCAACGTGATGCCGGTGCTCGAGGTGAAGGCGCGCCGGGTCGGCGGTGCCAACTATCAGGTGCCGGTCGAGGTGCGGCCGGAAAGGCGGGTTTCCCTCGGCATCCGCTGGCTCGTCCAGTACGCCCGCCTGCGCGGGGAAAAGAACATGGATGAGAAGTTGGCCAACGAGCTGATCGACGCGGCCAACAACACGGGCGGAGCGGTGAAGAAGAAAGAGGACACGCACCGGATGGCGGAAGCCAACAAGGCGTTTGCGCATTACCGGTGGTGAGCGCTGGCGCAGGCTCACCCGGGCCGGGCGCCGGGCGGCTGCGGCCGGTCCGCACACCGTGTGGGAAGAACTCAGCAGACGGGAAGGAGGTTGCAGCTTGCCCCGTCAATTTCCGTTAGAGAAAACGCGTAACATTGGGATCATCGCCCACATCGACGCCGGGAAGACGACGACGACGGAGCGCATCCTGTTCTACACGGGGCGCGTCCACAAGATCGGCGAAGTGCACGAGGGTTCGGCGACGATGGACTGGATGGTCCAGGAGCAGGAGCGCGGCATCACCATTACGTCCGCCGCGACGACCTGCCAATGGCGCGGCCATCGCATCAACATCATTGATACGCCGGGCCACGTGGACTTCACCGTCGAAGTGGAGCGGTCGTTGCGCGTGCTGGACGGTGCGGTCGGCGTCTTCGACGCCAAGGGTGGCGTGGAACCCCAGTCGGAAACCGTGTGGCGGCAAGCCGACAAGTACGGCGTGCCCCGGATTGCGTATGTGAACAAGATGGACATCGTCGGTGCCGACTTTTTGGGTTGTGTGGAACAGATGCGCACCCGCCTGGGTGCCAACGCGGTTCCCATCCAGCTGCCGATAGGTGTGGAGGATTCGTTCGTCGGTATGGTGGACCTGGTGACGATGCAGGCCATCATCTACACCGACGACCTGGGTACCCGCTCCGAAGCGCGCGAGATCCCGGACGACATGAAAGCGATGGCCGAAGAGTACCGCACGAAGCTGGTGGAGGCTGCGGCCGAGGTCGACGAGGACCTGATGATGAAGTACCTGGAAGGGGAAGAGATCACCGTCGACGAACTGAAGGCAGCCATCCGCAAAGGAACGTGCAGCGGTCAGCTCTTCCCGGTCTTGTGCGGATCTTCCTACCGGAACAAAGGCGTGCAACCGATGCTCGACGCGGTCGTCGATTACCTCCCGTCGCCGCTCGACATCCCGTCGGTGCGCGGCTGGACGCTGGACGGTGAACCGACGGAGCGCCATGCCAGCGATGATGAACCGTTCGCGGCATTGGCGTTCAAGATCATGAGCGATCCGTTCGTCGGCAAGCTCGCCTTCTTCCGGGTGTACTCAGGCACGTTGAGCAGCGGATCGTACGTGCTGAACTCGACCAAGGGCAAGCGCGAGCGCATCGGCCGCGTCATGCAGATGCACGCGAACCACCGCGAAGAAATCGACATGGTCTATGCGGGGGACATCGCGGCGGCGGTCGGCTTGAAGGATACGACCACGGGTGACACGCTCTGCGACGAGAAGCATCCCGTGGTGCTCGAGTCGATGGAGTTCCCGGAGCCGGTCATCCACGTCTCCATCGAGCCCAAGACCAAGGCGGACCAGGACAAACTGGGCATCGCTCTGGGCAAGTTGACCGAAGAAGACCCGACGTTCCGGACCTACACCGATCCGGAGACCGGCCAGACCATCATCGCCGGCATGGGCGAGTTGCACCTCGAAATCATCGTCGACCGTTTGCAGCGGGAGTTCAAGGTCGAGTGCAACGTCGGCCGGCCGCAGGTGGCGTACAAGGAGACCATCACGACGCCTGTCGAGCAAGAGGGCCGGTTTGTCCGGCAGTCGGGCGGGCGCGGCCAGTACGGTCACGTCAAAGTGTTGCTGGAGCCGCTGCCGCGCGGCGCGGGCTATCAGTTCGAGAACAAGATTGTCGGCGGCGTGGTTCCGAAGGAATATGTCCCGGCGGTCGACGAAGGCATCCGCGAAGCGATGCAAACGGGCGTCCTTGCAGGGTATCCGATGGTCGATGTCAAGGCCACCTTGTTCGACGGTTCCTATCACGAGGTCGACTCGTCGGAGATGGCGTTCAAGATTGCAGCCTCGATGGCCCTCAAACAAGGTGCCGCCAAAGCGAATCCGGTGCTGCTCGAACCCATCATGAAGGTCGAGGTCACGGTGCCGGAGGAGTACATGGGCGACATCATGGGCGACATCAACGCCCGCCGCGGGCGCATCGAGGGCATGGACACGCGCGGCAATGCGCGCGTCATCCGCGCGTACGTGCCGCTCGCGGAGATGTTTGGGTACTCCACCAACCTGCGTTCCCGGACGCAAGGCCGCGGAACGTACTCGATGGAGTTTCACTCATATGAGGAAGTGCCCAAGAACATCGCACAAGAAATTGTGGCGAAACACAAGTCCGAATGAAGCAGAAGGAGTGAAGAAGACATGGCAAAGGCAAAATTTGAGCGCACGAAGCCGCACGTCAACGTCGGCACCATCGGTCACGTCGACCATGGCAAGACGACCCTGACGGCCGCCATCACCACCATCCAGGCGCAGAAGGGGAAGGCACAGGCCCAACGCTATGAGGACATCGACAAGGCGCCGGAGGAGCGCGAGCGCGGCATCACCATCAACACCGCGCACGTCGAGTATGAGACGGACGCTCGCCACTATGCGCACGTCGACTGCCCGGGCCATGCGGACTACGTGAAGAACATGATCACCGGTGCGGCACAGATGGACGGCGCCATCCTGGTGGTGTCCGCGGCGGACGGCCCGATGCCGCAAACGCGCGAGCATATCCTGTTGGCGCGTCAGGTCGGTGTGCCGTACATCGTCGTGTTTCTCAACAAGTGCGACATGGTCGACGACGAGGAATTGCTGGACCTGGTCGAGATGGAGGTCCGCGAGCTGCTCAACGAGTACGAGTTCCCGGGTGACGAGGTGCCGGTCATCCGCGGTTCGGCGCTCAAAGCCCTCGAAGGCGATCCGCAGTGGGTCGCGAAGATCGATGAGTTGATGAACGCCATCGACACCTACATCCCGACGCCGCAGCGCGAGGTGGATAAACCGTTCTTGATGCCGGTGGAGGACGTGTTCACCATCACCGGTCGCGGTACGGTGGCGACGGGCCGTGTCGAGCGCGGCACGCTGAAGGTGGGCGATGAGGTCGAGATCGTCGGTCTGGCTGAAGAGACCCGGCGCACGGTGGTCACCGGCGTGGAGATGTTCCGCAAGCTGCTCGACCAAGCGGTGGCGGGCGACAACATCGGTGCGCTGTTGCGCGGTATCGACCGCAAGGATGTCGAGCGTGGTCAGGTGCTCGCGAAGCCGGGGTCCATCACGCCGCACACCACGTTCAAATGCGAGGTGTACGTCTTGACCAAGGAGGAAGGCGGCCGGCACACCCCGTTCTTCAACGGGTATCGTCCACAGTTCTATTTCCGGACGACCGACGTCACCGGCGTGGTGAAGCTGCCGGAGGGCACCGAGATGGTGATGCCCGGCGATAACGTCACGATGGAAGTCGAGCTCATCTCCAAGATCGCGCTCGAGGAAGGCACCCGCTTCGCAATCCGCGAGGGCGGCCGCACGGTCGGCGCGGGTGTTGTGACGCAGATCCTCAAGTGACACGAATGCCCGGGTTCCCCGCAGCTGGAGACGGTGAGGGCTGCGCGCGGGCGACCGGACAGCGGGTGGGTGAGCGTGGGAGGCGCCGCCCGCCCCTTTTTATTCTCGGTCGGCCATCCGTCCGCGTGCAGCGATGCGCCTGCGGTGCCGCGCCCGCGCGAGGTTGGCGAAGATTTGCCTTGTGTTCTTACATGGGGTCTAGTATAATTTCGAATGTTGGTCTCTGGCGGCCATGAAGCAGAAGGTTGCTCATGTGCCCTTGCCATATGGGGCACCACTGAGGAGTTTCTGCAGAGCACGTCCAAAACGAATTTGGGCGACCATGGGCTTGGTGCCGGAGCAGAGCATCCGCCGGCGATGGCGGTGCACGATGCTTGGCTGCGGCGCCGGGAACCGCACAGCCCGTGACGAAGGAGGGAAACATATGGCACGTCAAAAGATCCGCATCCGCCTCAAGGCGTACGACCACCATGTGCTCGATCAGTCGGCGGAAAAGATCGTCGACACCGCCCGGCGTTCGGGCGCGCAGGTATCGGGGCCCATCCCGCTGCCGACAGAGCGCACCGTGTTCACCATTTTGCGTGCGCCGCACAAGTATAAGGATTCACGGGAACAGTTCGAGATGCGCACGCACAAACGCCTGATCGACATCTTGAATCCGACGCCGCAGACGGTGGATGCTTTGATGCGCCTGGATTTGCCGTCGGGCGTCGACATCGAGATCAAGCTGTGAACCTGCTGTCGGATCGTGAGATGCGTGGGTCGGTTGTCATGCGAATACGCGGGCCGTTCGCTGGGCGCGCGGATGGTCGCGACCGGCCGTTGCGACGGCAAGGGTCATCGTCCTTGAGGGGGTGCTGACATGAAGGGTCTTTTGGGACGCAAGATCGGCATGACCCAGGTCTTTGCGGAAGACGGAACGGTCATTCCGGTCACGGTCCTGGAGCTGGGGCCTTGCGTCGTGCTGCAAAAGAAACAGGTGGCCACGGATGGCTACGATGCGATACAGCTCGGGTTCGGCGACAAGAAACCGAGCCGGGCGACGAAGGCGGAAATCGGCCATGCCGCGAAAGCCAACACCGGGCCGAAGCGCTATGTTCGCGAGCTGCGCGGTGTGGACATCCATCAATACGAGGTCGGCCAGCAGCTGACGGTCGATATGTTTCAGCCCGGTGAGCTGGTCGACGTGATTGGAACATCCAAGGGCAAAGGGTTTGCCGGACCCATCAAGCGCCACAATCTGGGCCGCGGTCCGATGGCGCACGGCAGCAAGTACCACCGGGGTGTGGGTTCGCTCGGTTCCATCGCGCCGAACCGCGTGTTCAAGGGTCAGACGATGGCCGGCCGCATGGGCGGCGAGCGTGTGACCGTCCAAAACCTGCAAGTGGTGCGGGTGATTCCGGAACGCAACCTGTTGCTGGTCAAGGGTTCGGTGCCGGGGGTGCGCAATTCGTTCGTCACGGTTCGCTCCGCCATCAAGGCGAACGCCGCCAAAGTGAAGGCGTAACGACACGGTCTCGGAAGGAGGGCAGGCAGATGCCGAAAGTTGCAGTGTACAACATGAACGCGGAACAGGTCGGCGAGATTGAGCTCGATGAACGCATCTTTGGGGCGCCCATCCGGCCCGACCTGATGCATGAAGTGGTCTTGATGCATCTCGCCAACCGCCGGCGCGGGACGCACAAGGTCAAGAACCGGGCGGAGGTCAGCGGCGGCGGCCGCAAACCGTGGCGGCAGAAGGGCACGGGCCGCGCGCGGCAGGGCAGCATTCGGGCGCCGCAGTGGAAGGGCGGCGGCGTCGTGCACGGCCCGGTTCCGCGCAGCTATGCGTACAAGCTGCCGAAGAAGGTGCGGCGCCTGGCGCTGTACAGCGCTCTGTCGTCCAAGGTGGGCGAGGGGCGGCTCATCGTCCTCGACGACTTGACGCTGCCGGAAATCAAGACGAAGCAAATGGTCGCGCTGTTGAAGCGGTTTGACGTGAACAAGGCGCTCATCGTCGACGCGGAGGAAGAACAGAACGTCAAGCTTTCGGCCCGCAACATCCCCGACGTGAAGTACGTCGCCGCGAACGGCATCAACGTGTACGACCTTTTGCGCCACGACCATCTGCTTTTGACCAAGGACGCGGTCGCCAAGGTGCAGGAGGTGTTCTCGTAATGGACCCGCGGGACCTGATCAAGCGCCCCATCATCACCGAGAAGTCGACGCAATTGATGGAAGAAGGCAAGTACGTCTTCGAGGTGGATAAGCGGGCGAACAAGGTCGAGATCCGCCAGGCGGTGGAAAAGTTGTTCGGCGTCAAGGTGGCCCAGGTGTGGACGATGCGGGTGCCCGGCAAGCGGAAGCGGGTCGGCCGTTTCGTCGGCCGCACATCGGAGTGGAAAAAGGCTATCGTCAAGCTGACCCCGGATTCCAAGCCGATTGAGTTGTTCGGCGAATCGTCGTCGTGATCGCGTCCGCCTGCGTGGCGGAACGCCATGTTCCATGTGGAGGAGGTAGCGCTCGTGGGCATTAAAAAGTACCGCCCGACGTCTCCGGGCCGGCGGTTTATGTCTGTCTCCACGTTCGAGGAGATCACCACCGACGAGCCGGAGAAGTCGTTGCTTGTGCCTTTGAAAAAGCGGGCTGGCCGCAACAATCAAGGGCGGATCACGGTGCGGCACCGCGGTGGCGGTCATAAGCGGATGTACCGCATCATCGACTTCAAGCGCGATAAGGACGGCATCCCGGCAAAAGTCGCGACCATCGAATATGACCCGAACCGTTCTGCGCGCATCGCGTTGTTGCACTACGCGGACGGTGAGAAGCGGTACATCATCGCGCCGGTGGGATTGAAGGTGGGCGATACGGTGATGTCCGGCCCCAATGCGGACATCAAGCCTGGCAACGCGTTGCCGCTGGCGAACATTCCGGTCGGTACGGTCATTCACAACATCGAGCTGTATCCGGGCCGCGGCGGGCAGCTGGTGCGGGCTGCCGGCGCGGCGGCGCAGCTGCTGGCGAAGGAAGGCGACTATGCGCATGTCCGGCTGACGTCCGGGGAGGTGCGTCTGATTCGGCTGGAGTGCCGCGCCACGGTCGGGCAGGTCGGCAACCTGGATCATGAGAACATCAACATCGGCAAAGCGGGTCGATCCCGCTGGCTCCGCCGTCGTCCGGCCGTTCGCGGCGTGGCGATGAACCCGGTCGACCACCCGCACGGTGGCGGCGAGGGCAAGGCGCCGATTGGCCGCAAGTCGCCCGTCACGCCGTGGGGGAAACCGACGCTGGGGAAAAAGACCCGGAAGAAGAACAAGCCGAGCAACAAGTTCATCGTGCGCCGCCGCAACGGCTGATGCCATGGCGGCTGGGCGGTGCCATCGGGATGAGGCAATGCTGCCGTGCGACGCCTGGTGTACGCGCGCCGGCAAGCCGGCAGCTGTATCCGAGAGGCATTCGGAAGGGGGGTACTGCGTATGGGTCGCTCACTGAAGAAGGGTCCGTTCTGCGACGAGTATCTTATCAAAAAGGTGGAGGCGCTCAACGCCGCGGGTGAGAAGCGGGTCATCAAGACTTGGTCCCGGCGGTCGACCATCCTGCCCATCTTCGTCGGGCACACGTTCGCAGTTCATGACGGCCGCAAGCATGTGCCGGTGTACATCACGGAGGACATGGTCGGGCACAAGTTGGGTGAATTCGCTCCGACGCGGACATTCAAGGGGCACGCGGGAGACGAGAAAGCATCCCGTTCCCGTTAACCTGATGGCAACGAGGAGGAACATGCATGGAAGTGCGACAGACGCGAGCCAGAGCGAAGTACATTCGCATCGCGCCGCGTAAGGTTCGCCTCGTCGTCGACCTCATCCGCGGGAAACGGGTGCAGGAGGCGTTGGCGATCCTCAAATTCACGCCGCGCGGTGCGTCCCCGGTCGTGGAAAAGGTGCTGCGTTCGGCCATTGCGAACGCGCAGAACAACCACAACATGGACGTCGACCGTCTGTACATCAAGGAGATCTACGTCGATCCCGGCCCGACCTTGAAGCGGTTCCGTCCGCGGGCGCAGGGTCGTGCGTTCAGTATCCTGAAACGGACGAGCCACATCACGGTCGTGGTGGCGGAGAAGTGAGCGCGACGCGGCCGGTTCGGCAGCGGCCGCGGCCGCGCGCAAGCTTGAGGAGGGATGGCGGCACATGGGTCAAAAGGTCAACCCGGTGGGCCTGCGGATTGGCATCATCCGCGACTGGCAGTCGCGTTGGTACGCCGATAAGAAAAACTACCAAGAGCTGTTGCACGAAGACATCAAGATCCGGGACTTCATCTTTCGGCGGTTGAAAGATGCCGCTGTGGCGCAGGTCGACATCGAGCGCGCAGCGAACCGGGTCAACGTGACCATCCATACGGCGAAGCCGGGTATGGTCATCGGCAAGGGCGGACAGGAGGTCGACGCCCTGCGGAACCAGTTGAATGCGCTGACCGGCAAGCGGGTTCACATCTCCATCGCGGAGATCAAACAGCCCGACTTGTCCGCCGTGCTGGTGGCGGAGAACATCGCCTCGCAGCTGGAACGGCGCGTCTCCTTCCGGCGGGCGATGAAACAGGCGATTCAGCGCGTGATGCGCGCCGGGGCCAAGGGTGTCCGCGTGCAGGTGTCCGGCCGTCTCGGCGGTGCGGAAATTGCGCGGACGGAAGGCTATTCGGAAGGCACAGTGCCGCTGCACACGCTGCGGGCGGACATCGATTACGCGTTGGCGGAGGCCAAGACGACGTACGGCCAAATCGGCGTGAAGGTTTGGATCTACCGTGGTGAGGTGCTGCCGCGGCGCGGACGGAAGGTTGCGGAAGAAGGGGGCAATTGATCATGCTGATGCCAAAACGGGTGAAGTACCGCAAGGAACACCGCGGACGCCTGAAGGGCCGTTCCAAGGGCGGCAACGAGGTGACGTTCGGCGAGTACGGCCTGCAGGCGCTGGAGCCTGCCTGGGTGACAAACCGGCAGATTGAGGCGGCCCGTATCGCGATCACACGTTACATCCGTCGCGGCGGCAAGGTGTGGATCAAGATCTTCCCGAGTAAGCCGGTGACGAAAAAACCGGCGGAAACGCGGATGGGCAGCGGCAAGGGTTCACCGGAGCAATGGGTCGCCGTGGTGAAGCCGGGGCGTATCCTGTTCGAGTTGGGCGGTGTCAGCGAAGAGGTGGCCCGGGAAGCGATGCGCCTGGCCTCGCACAAGCTGCCCATCAAGACGAAGTTCGTAGTACGGGAAAAGGCGGGTGGAGAGGCCGATGAAAGCCAGTGAGCTGCGGAATTTGAGCAGTGAGGAGATCCAGAACCGGATCGAGCAGTGGAAAGACGAGCTGTTCAACCTGCGCTTCCAGCTCGCCACCGGCCAATTGGAGAATCCGTCGCGGATCCGCCAAGTGCGTAAGGACATCGCGCGGGCGAAGACCATCCTTCGCCAGCGTGAACTCGGCATCGGTTGAGCTGGGAGGAGGGATCACAGATGGAGCGGGGTCAACGGAAGGTCCGCGTGGGCAAAGTCGTGAGCGATAAGATGGATAAGACCATCGTCGTCGCGGTGGAAGAGCGCGTCATGCATCCGCTGTACGGGAAGACGGTGCGCCGCACGAAGAAGTTTAAAGCGCACGACGAGCGTAACGAAGCGCGCGTCGGCGATATTGTGCGCATCATGGAGACGCGGCCGCTCAGTAAAGAGAAACGTTGGCGCTTGGTCGAGATTGTCGAAAAGGCGGACGTGATCTGAGGAGCCACCGCGGTGTCCCCGGCTTGCCGGCGTAAAGAACGCGTCGGGACGTGCGCGGGACGCACGCGGTCAGACCAAGGTGAGGAGGGAAGAGCATGATTCAACCGCAAACCCGGTTGGTGGTCGCCGATAACACAGGTGCGAAGGAGATCATGTGCTTCCGGGTGTTGGGCGGCTCCAATCGCAAAACGGCGAACATCGGCGACATCATCGTCGCATCTGTGAAATCTGCAACACCAGGTGGCGTTGTCAAGAAGGGCGATGTCGTCAAGGCGGTCATCGTCCGTACGAAGCGGGGCGTGCGCCGCCCGGATGGGTCGTACATCCGGTTCGACGAAAACGCGGCCGTCATCATCCGCGACGACAAAAGCCCGCGCGGAACCCGCATCTTTGGTCCGGTCGCCCGCGAATTGCGCGATCGCGATTTCATGAAGATCATCTCGTTGGCGCCTGAGGTGCTGTGACGGCCGCCCGGGCGATGGACAGAAGCCGCGGATGAGCGGGGAGGTGCGACGAATGGTGAAGTTCCGGATCAAGAAGGGCGACAAGGTGGTCGTCATCGCCGGCAAGGACAAGAACAAAACCGGGCGCGTGCTCGCGGTGTTTCCAAAGAAGCAGCGCGTCTTGGTGGAGGGCGTCAACATCATCAAGCGCCACACCAAGCCGAATCCGAAGTACCCGGAGGGCGGGATCATCGAGCGGGAGGCGCCCATCCACATCTCGAACGTGATGATTGCCGATCCGAAGACGGGCGAACCGACCCGGGTGGGATTCAAGTTCCTCGAGGACGGGCGCAAGGTCCGCTACGCGAAAAAGTCTGGCGAAATCTTGGACGAGTAGCCAGGTGAAGGGAGGGGCGAGCATGGCCCGTTTGCGAGACCATTACCACAACCATGTTGTCGGTGAATTGATGAAGCGGTTCAACTATAAAAACATCATGCAGGTGCCGCGGATCGAGAAGGTGGTCGTGAACATGGGGCTGGGTGAAGCGACCCAGAACCCGAAGGTCATCGACGCCGCGGTGGAGGACCTGACCCTGATCACCGGCCAGAAGCCGGTGGTGACGCGCGCGAAGCGGTCCATCGCGCAGTTCCGCGTTCGTCAAGGGATGCCCATCGGGGCGATGGTGACCTTGCGCGGGGAGCGGATGTACCACTTTCTCGATAAGCTGATGAACGTGGCGTTGCCGCGTGTGCGCGACTTTCGCGGGGTGTCGCCGCGTGCGTTTGACGGGCGCGGCAACTACACCTTGGGGCTGCGCGAACAGTTGATCTTCCCGGAGATCGATTACGATAAAGTCGACAAGATCCGCGGATTGGAGGTCGTGATCGTCACGACGGCGAAGACGGACGAGGAAGCGCGGGCGTTGCTGTCGTTGATGGGCATGCCGTTCCGGCAGGCTTAAGAAACCGGAAAGAGACAGGAGGGACAGGCGTGGCGAGGAAGGCGTTGATCATCAAAGCACAGCGGAAGCCGAAGTTCAGCACGCGGGCATACACGCGTTGCCGGCTGTGCGGGCGTCCGCACGCGGTCTACCGGAGGTTCGGCGTCTGCCGCATCTGCTTCCGGAACCTGGCGTACAAAGGTCAATTGCCGGGCATCAAAAAGGCCAGTTGGTGACGAGGTGCGGGAAGGAGGTAGTGCGTCGAATGATGACCGATCCGATCGCAGACATGCTCACGCGGATCCGCAATGCGAATCTCGTCGGACACGAGAAGGTGGAGGTGCCTGCCTCCAAGCTGAAGCGGGCCATTGCGGAGATCTTGAAGCGCGAGGGATACATCCGCGACGCCGAGTACATTGAGGACGACAAGCAGGGGATCATCCGCCTGTTTTTGAAATACGGAAAGAACCAGGAGCGCGTCATCACCGGTCTGAAGCGGATCAGCAAGCCGGGGCTCAGGGTGTACGTGTCGGCGGATAACATCCCGCGCGTGCTTGGCGGGTTGGGCATCGCCATCCTGTCGACTTCCAAAGGGATCTTGACGGACAAGGAAGCGCGCAAGTTGCACGTCGGCGGCGAGGTCCTCTGCTACATCTGGTGACGACGAAGGAACGGAGGTGCGACGATGTCCCGCATTGGTAAAAAGCCGATCCCGATTCCTGCCGGCGTCGAGGTCCGCTGTGAAGGGAACGTGGTGACCGTCAAGGGGCCGAAGGGCACGCTCCAGCGCACGGTGCATCCGGACATGCGGGTGATTGTGGAGGACCAGCAGATCCGCGTGGAGCGGCCGAGCGACGAGAAGCTGCACAAAAGCCTGCACGGCACGACGCGCAGCGTGCTCGCGAACATGATTGAGGGCGTGACGAACGGTTATGCCAAGAGCCTGGAGCTCGTCGGCGTCGGTTACCGTGCGGCGAAGACGGGAAACAAGGTCACGCTGACCGTGGGCTTCTCCCATCCGGTGGAACTGCCGAACGAGCCGGGCATCGAGGTCGAGGTACCGGCCCCCAACCGGTTGATTGTCCGCGGCATCGACAAGGAAAAGGTCGGCATCTACGCAGCCAAGGTGCGGTCCATCCGGCCGCCTGAGCCGTACAAGGGCAAGGGCATCAAGTATGAGGATGAGGTCGTGCGGCGCAAGGTCGGCAAAACCGGGAAGAAGTAATCCGCAGCGTAGCGAAAAGGAAAGGAGAGTCGCAGCGTGATCACGAAACCGGATCGGAACGAGGCGCGCCAACGCCGCCACCGGCGGGTGCGCAAGCGGATTTTCGGCACGCCGGAACGGCCGCGCCTGAACGTGTTTCGATCGAACAAGCACATCTATGCCCAGGTGATTGACGACACCAAGGGGCATACCCTCGTCAGCGCCTCGACGCTCGACAAGGAGCTGCGCGGGCAGCTGGAGTCGGGGTCGGACATCGAAGCAGCGCGCAAGGTCGGCGAGTTGGTGGCGAAGCGGGCCCTGGAAAAGGGTGTGAAAGCAGTGGTGTTCGATCGCGGCGGTTATCTGTATCATGGCCGGGTGCGTGCACTGGCGGATGCGGCGCGCGAAGCCGGGCTTGAATTCTGAAGCGGAGAGGAAGGTGTCGTTGTGCGCATTGATCCCAATCAACTGGAGCTGAGCGAGAAGGTCGTTTCGGTCAACCGCGTGGCGAAGGTCGTCCAGGGCGGGCGTCGCTTCTCGTTCTCCGCGCTCGTGGTCGTGGGCGACGGCAAGGGCCATGTCGGGGTCGGCCTCGGCAAAGCGGCCGAAGTCCCGGATGCCATCCGCAAGGGCATCGAGGATGCGAAAAAGCATCTGATTGAGGTGCCGCTGCGCAAGACCACCATCCCGCACGACGTGATCGGCCATTTTGGCGCAGGCAAGGTGTTCATGAAGCCGGCGCCGGAGGGTACGGGGGTCATCGCCGGCGGTCCGGTGCGCGCCGTGCTGGAGTTGGCGGGCATCAAAGACATCGCGACCAAGTCGCTCGGGTCCGACAACCCCATCAACATGGTCCACGCGACCATCGACGGGCTGAAGAAGCTGAAACGGCCGCAGGACGTGGCGCGGTTGCGCGGCAAGAGCTTGCAAGAAATATTTGGATAAGGAGGGATGACGGTGGCGAACAAGCTGTCCATCACGTTGGTCCGCAGCCTGATTGGCCGACCGGAGACGCAGCGGCGGACGGTGGCGGCGCTGGGTTTGCGCAAGCTGCACCAAACGGTGGTTCATGAGGATACCCCCGTCATCCGCGGCATGGTCGAGAAAGTCCGCCACCTTGTCAAGGTGCAGACGGTGGACGCGGAATAACCCAGGAGGTGAGACGATGCAGATCCATGAGCTGAAGCCAGCGCCTGGTTCACGGCGTCCGCGCAAGCGCCTCGGCCGCGGCACGAGTTCCGGTCACGGCAAGACGGCCACGCGCGGGACGAAGGGCCAATGGGCCCGTGCGGGCGGGGGGGTGCGCCCCGGGTTCGAGGGTGGTCAGACGCCGCTCTTCCGCCGGCTCCCGAAACGCGGGTTTACCAACGCGCCGCACAAAAAGGAGTATGCCATCGTCAACGTGTCGCAATTGAACGTGTTTGAACCCGGTACGGTCGTCACGCCGGAGTTGCTGCTGGAGCGGCGGATCATCCGCAAGCTGCTGGACGGCGTCAAGATCCTCGGCAAGGGCGACCTCGAGGTGCAGTTGACCGTCCGCGCCCACGCATACTCGGATTCGGCCAAGGAGAAGATTGCGGCTGCCGGCGGTACGGCCGAGGTGATATAGTTTGCTCGCAGCCTTCGTGAATCTGTGGCGTTTAAAACACTTGCGCAAACGGATCCTCTTCACGTTGTTCATGATTGCCGTCTATCGCATCGGCACCTACGTGCAGGTGCCGGGGATGAACGCGGCGCTCCTGACGTCATCGCAGCAACAGAACGCGCTGTTCAACATTCTGAACTTGTTTTCCGGCGGCGCGTTCTACCGCTTTTCCATCTTTGCGATGAGCGTCATGCCGTACATCACGGCGTCCATCGTCGTCCAACTCCTGCAGTCGGGCGTCATCCCGCGGTTCGAGGAGTGGGCGAAGGAAGGGGAGTCCGGACGGCGCAAGCTCACGCAGGTGACCCGGTACCTGACGGTTGCCTTCGGGATTCTGCAGGCGTCCGGGATCACTTACGGGTTCGTTCGCGAAGGCGTGCTCTACTTTCACGACTGGTGGTCGTACGTCGTGATCGTCCTTGCGCTGACCGCGGGCGACACGCTGCTGATGTGGTTCGGGGAGATGATCACGGAGAAGGGTGTGGGGAACGGCATCTCCATCATCATCTTCGTGAGCATCATCTCCCGCTTCGGGCAGATTGGACAAGAGATCTACCAAAATTGGTTTTACGCGCATCCCGGGCCGCTGTTCTGGAGCGTGGTGAAGGTCATCCTGCTCGTCGCGGGCGTGGTGGCCTTGTTCGCCCTCATCGTGTTCGTGCAACAGGCGGAGCGGCGTATTCCGGTGCAGTACGCGAAGCGCGTGGTGGGGCGGACCATCTACACCGGGCAACAGACGCACATCCCGCTGAAGGTGAACGCGGCGGGCGTCATCCCGGTGATCTTTGCCACTTCATTGCTTTTCTTGCCGTACGCCGTCGCGATGTACTTCAGCCAACGGGCGTGGGCGGCGTTCATCATGCGTTACCTGTCGCCTCAGTCCTCTTGGTACATCGCCTTGGAGATTGTGCTCATCGTCGCGTTCACGTTCTTTTACACGCACATTCAGATCAACCCGCAGCAGTTGGCGGAACAGTTGCAGAAGCACGCAGGATACATCCCGGGTGTGCGGCCGGGCTTGGAGACGGAGCAGTACCTGATTCGCGTCATCAACCGCATCACGGTGTTTGGCTCGCTGTTCCTCGGGGTGATCTCGGTCCTGCCCTATACGATCTTACGCGGCATCAGCCTGACGTCCGTCTATATGGGCGGCACATCCCTGCTCATTATCGTCGGTGTCGCGCTGCAAACGCTGCAACAGATGGAAGGCCAGATGCTGCAGCGCCATTACCGCGGGTTCATCCGGTGAACCCGGGCAGCCACGGGGGGGAATTCGCGATGCAGGTCATGCTGCTCGGCCTGCCTGGGGCCGGCAAGGGAACGCAGGCACAGCGGATCGCGGCGGAGTTTGCGGTGCCGCACATCTCGACGGGCGACATGTTTCGCGCGGCCATCGCGGCAGACACGCCATTGGGCCGGGAGGTGAAGCCGTATCTGGACAGCGGGCGGCTGGTCCCGGACGAACTGACCATCCGTGTGATCCGCGAGCGTTTGCAACAGCCGGATACCCGAGCAGGGTTCCTGCTCGACGGGTTCCCGCGCACGCTGCCCCAGGCGGAAGCGCTGGACGCGATGCTGGCAGAGATCGGTCGTCCACTGAATTGTGTATTATATATCCGGGTTCCGCGCGAGGTGCTGCTTGCGCGCCTCACCGGCCGGCGGATCTGCCGGCAGTGCGGGGCCGTCTACCACATGGTGTTTCAGCCGCCGGTGACGCCCGGGCGTTGTGACCGCTGCGGCGGCGAACTCTACCAGCGCTCGGACGACACCGAGGAAGCGGTGGCGACCCGTTTGGCTCAGTACGCGGCCACGGAGCCGTTGGTGGAGCATTACAGCCGCCAGGGCGTATTGTACACCATCGACGGCAACCGGACGGTGGACGAGGTGTGGCACGACATCCGGAACATTCTCCACGATGTCCGAGGGCAGGGGTGAGCGATGCGCAGAGCTCCATCCTTACCGGAGATCGGCCGCGTGGTGGAAGTGATCCGGGGGCGCGATGCAGGCACGTTCGCCGTCGTCATCGGCCATGAACCGGATCGCTTCGTCCTGTTGGCCGACGGCGACCGGCGCAAGGTGGACCGGCCGAAGAAGAAGAACGTGTTGCACATCCGGCGGACACCGGTGGTCGCCACGGAGATCCAGGAGCAATTGCGTGCAGAAGGCAAGATCACCAACGCGCGCCTCCGGCACGTGATGAAGCAGTTTTACGCAGCCAACCCGAGAGCCGGCGAAGAACGCGAAGAAGGGAGTGTTCCGCATGGCGAAAGAGGATGTCATTGAAGTGGAGGGCACGGTCATCGAACCGCTGCCCAACGCGATGTTCCGTGTGGAACTGGAAAACGGCCACAAGGTCCTCGCCCATGTCTCCGGAAAAATCCGGATGCATTACATCAAGATCCTCCCGGGTGACCGGGTGACCGTCGAGTTATCGCCCTACGACCTGACGCGTGGAAGGATCACCTACCGTTACAAGTAAGTGTGGCTGGCCAAACTGTCGAGTATCGGGTAAGATTGCACAATTGGGGCGAGGAGGGATGACGATGAAGGTTCGCCCGTCTGTGAAGCCGATGTGCGAAAAGTGTAAGGTCATTCGCCGCAAGGGCAACGTGATGATCATCTGCGAGAATCCGAAGCATAAGCAGCGCCAGGGTTGAGGATCGTCCGCAACCCTCGGCGCGTTATCGGCCGTCGCCATGGGCCGTCGCCATCACGGGCCAAGGTGGCGGAAGCGGCGGTGCAACACGGGATGCCCGCGACCGGCAGCGCGGCTGCCCAACAAACTGGGGCTGCGGTCGCGTTTCATATAGATTTTTGAATCTCTCCCGGAGGTGGACACTGAGCATGGCTCGTATCGCTGGCGTGGACCTGCCGCGCGACAAGCGAGTGGAAATCGGCCTGACTTACATTTACGGCATCGGCCGGACGACGGCCAACAAGATCCTCGCGGCCACCGGCATCAATCCGGATACGCGTGTCAAAGACCTGACAGAGGACGAGGTCGTGCGGTTGCGCGACTACATCGATAAGAACTACAAGGTCGAGGGTGACCTGCGGCGCGAGGTGGCGATGAACATCAAGCGGTTGATGGACATCGGCTGCTACCGCGGGATCCGTCACCGCCGCGGTTTGCCGGTGCGCGGCCAGCGGACCAAGACCAATGCCCGCACCCGCAAGGGCCCGCGTCGCACGGTGGCAGGCAAGAAGAAGTAATTTTGTGCGCATGAGGGAATGTTTGAGGAGGACTGAGGCATGGCCAATGTGAAGCAGCGCAAAGCCGGGACGGCGGCGCGGACCAAGCGCCGGGATCGCAAGCACGTCGAGGTCGGCGTCGCGCACATCAAGTCGACCTTTAACAATACCATCGTTTCCATCACCGACATGGCGGGGAACGTCATTTCGTGGGCCAGCGCCGGCACGGTCGGATTTAAGGGCTCGCGCAAGTCGACGCCGTTTGCGGCCCAGATGGCGGCTGAGGCGGCGGCGCGTACGGCGATGGAGCACGGGATGAAGCAGGTGGAAGTGGCCGTCAAAGGACCGGGCGCGGGCCGGGAAGCGGCCATCCGTTCGCTGCAAGCCGCGGGACTCGAGGTGACGGGGATCCGTGACGTCACACCCATCCCGCACAACGGCTGCCGGCCACCCAAACGCCGCCGCGTCTGACGTGGGTTGTTGGAATCTGATTGAGATGGTAACAGGTATAGATTGCATTGGAGGTGTCAAGACTAGAATGGCAAGGTATACGGGGCCGGTTTGCCGCCTTTGCCGCAGGGAAGGCATCAAGCTGTATTTGAAGGGTGAGCGGTGCTTCAGTGACAAGTGCGCCATCGACCGGCGGCCGTACCCACCCGGACAGCACGGACAGGGGCGCCGCCGCACGACGGAATACGGGCTGCAACTGCGTGAGAAGCAGAAGGCGCGCCGCTATTACGGTGTCATGGAGAAGCAGTTCCGTTCGTATTACGAGGAGGCAGCTCGCCGGCAGGGCGTGACGGGCGAGAACCTGTTGCAGCTCCTGGAGTGCCGTCTCGACAACGTGGTCTATCGGCTCGGCTTTGCGTCTTCGCGGGCGGAGGCGCGTCAGCTTGTCCGCCATGGTCACTTCAACGTCAACGGGCGTCGGGTCGACATCCCATCCTACCAGGTCAAACCCGGGGATGTCGTCTCCATTCGGGAGAAGAGCCAGCAGAACGCCCGTTTCAAAGAGCTGCTGGAGGCGGCGCAGTCGCGGACCATTCCGGCCTGGCTGGAACTGGACCTCGACGCGCGCAGCGGCAAAGTCCTCCGTCTCCCTGCTCGCGACGAGATCGATGCGCCGGTCGCGGAGCAGCTGATTGTCGAGCACTACTCGCGCTAACCGGCACGGCACCGGCTTGACCGCCGCCGGCAAACGCGTCGAACGGACCCGGAAAGCGCGCGGTGCGCAGGCCGTCCGCGCCCATGGGCAGGCGTGCCGGCGGGTGCGCGTCCGTTGGGCGGGCACGCGGGTCCGCGTAGCGAGGGGGATAACGGATGATCGAGATCGAGAAGCCGAACATTGAGATCGTCGAACGGAGCGACACGTACGGAAAGTTCGTCGTCGAGCCGCTGGAACGCGGCTACGGCACGACGCTCGGGAACTCGCTGCGCCGCATCTTGCTGTCGTCCATCCCGGGCGCGGCGGTGCGTTCGGTCAAGATTGAAGGCGTGTTGCACGAGTTCTCGACGATTCCGGGCGTGGTCGAGGACACGACGGAGATCATTCTCAATCTGAAGCGGCTCTCCCTGAGGATACACTCCGATGAGGAGAAAGTGCTGATCATTGACGCTGAGAATGCCGGTGAGGTCACGGCGGGCGACATCCGTGCCGATTCCGACGTCGACATCATCAACCCGGATTTGCACATCGCGACGTTGACCGAGGGTGCCCGGCTGTACATGGAGATGCGGGCAGGCCGGGGCCGTGGTTACGTACCGGCGGATCGCAATAAAGGGGAGGAGCAGGAAATCGGGGTGATTCCCATCGATTCCCTGTACTCACCCATCAAAAAGGTCAACTACACGGTGGAGAACACCCGCGTGGGCCAGGTCACCGACTACGACAAACTCACCCTCGAGGTGTGGACCGACGGCAGCGTCTCGCCGGAGGAGGCTGTGAGCATCGGCGCCAAGATCCTCACGGACCATTTGGCACTGTTCGCGGGGCTCAACGAACGAGGGCGTGACATGGGGTCGGCGTCTGACCGGGACGATGCGCAGGCCGACAAAATCGCCGACATGCCGATTGAGGAGTTGGATCTGTCGGTCCGCTCGTACAACTGTCTCAAACGCGCGGGCATCAATACCGTTGGCGAGCTGTGTTCGAAGACGGAAGAAGAGATGATGAAAGTCCGCAACCTGGGACGTAAGTCGTTGGAAGAGGTTATTGAGAAATTGGCCGCGCTCGGTCTGTCGCTCCGCTCGGAAGACTGAAGGAGATGGCGGAGACAGACAGACGGACGGGAGCGGCGCGGGTTTGGCCACAGCGCGGTGCAAGTTAGGCCACAGCGCGGCGCGGGTTTGGCCGCGGATGCACAACCATGTTGGACAGAGGAGGGATCCTTGTGCCGTACCGGAAACTCGGCCGGCCTTCGGGCGCGCGCAAGGCGTTGTTCCGGAGCCTCGTGACGGACCTGTTCCTTTACGAGCGCATCCAGACGACCGAAGCGAAGGCCAAGGAAGTGCGGAAGATTGCCGACAAGCTCATCACGCTCGCCAAGCGCGGGGATTTGGCCGCGCGGCGGCAAGCGGCTGCGTTCGTGCGCAGGGAATACCTGGACGGTGCGAACCAAGACGCCATTCAGAAGCTGTTCAATGAAATTGGCCCGCGCTACGCGGATCGCAACGGCGGGTACACACGGATCCTGAAGCTGGGGCCGCGGCGCGGCGACGCGGCGCCGATGGTGTTGCTGGAGTTGGTCCGCTGAGCCGAGGCGGAAAGCCAAGTCCCTGGTGCTCGCCCGCGCAGCGCGGGCGAGCACGGTAAGAGTCATCTCTCCGCCGCACGGAGGTGGGGAGGATGCCGCGCATCCGCATGACGGTCGCGTATGACGGCACGGACTTTCACGGTTTTGCCAAACAACAGGGACTGCGCACCGTGCAAGGGGTTTTGGAGGAGACGCTCGGCCGCATCTTGCGGCAGCCGGTGGAGGTCTTCGGTTCGGGCCGTACGGATGCCGGCGTCCACGCCCGCGGGCAGGTCGTGCACTGGGATCAGGACACAGGTCCGCCGGCGGATCGCTACCCGTATCTGTTGCGCCGCGCTTTGCCGCCGGACATCGTTGCGGTGGCGGCGGAAGAGGTGCCACCTTCCTTCCACGCACGTTTTTCCGCGCTTGCGAAGACGTATCGTTACACGCTGCAGCGCGCGGATGTGGAAGATGTGTTCACCAAGCGGTATGCATGGCACGTCCCCGGCCCGCTGGACGTGGACGCGATGCGGCGCGCGGCCTCTTACTTGACGGGGGAACACGATTTCACCAGTTTCTGTGCAGCCGCGGCACAGGTGCAGGACAAGGTGCGCCGGATTGACGCGATTGACCTGGTGGAGCGCGGCACGTATCTCGACATCCGGTGCACAGGCAACGGCTTTCTGCAGCACATGGTGCGGATCATCGTCGGTACGCTGGTCGAGGTCGGCCGCGGCCGCCGCAGCCCGGATGAGATGCCGGACATCCTGGCTGCACGGGACCGCAGCCGGGCAGGCATCACGGCCCCTCCGCATGGCTTGGCGCTGTGGGAAGTCCACTATGAAGCGTGACGGGCTGCGACGCGGTCATCCGCATGGCGGGTTGCGGTGTGCCTGTGTCGAACGACGGCGAAAACATACGCTTTCTTGACCCTGATGGATGGTGTGGCGTATATTAAAAGTTAGTGTTCCTTTCCACGGATGCCCCGTTACAACCCAGTGGTTTGGACGCGTTGTTCAATTCTTTAGGAGGGAACCCGATGCGCACGACGTACATGGCGAAACCAAACGCCGTGGAACGCAAGTGGTACGTGATTGACGCGACAGGGAAGCGGGTCGGGCGGCTGGCGTCCGAAATTGCCTCTCTGTTGCGCGGAAAGCATAAACCGGAATTCACGCCCCACGTCGACGTCGGGGACTTCGTCGTCGTGGTGAATGCGGAAAAAGTCGTCTTCACGGGTCAAAAGCTGCGCAAGAAGATCTATCGCCGGCACTCCGGATACCCTGGTGGTCTCAAAGAGACGCGCGCCATCGACATGTTGCGCACGCATCCGGAGCGTGTGCTGTACCTTGCCGTGAAGGGCATGTTGCCGAACACGTCGCTCGGCCGCAAGCAATTGACGAAGCTCAAGGTGTACGCTGGGCCCGAGCATCCGCATCAAGCCCAGCAGCCGATTCCCTACGAGCCGAAGAGTTGTTGAGGAGGGGCTGAAACTTGGCGCAGGTTCAATACTGGGGGACTGGCCGTCGCAAGCATTCCGTGGCGCGGGTGCGCCTCGTCCCCGGTGACGGTCGCATCATCGTCAACCACCGGGACGTGGATGAGTACTTTCCGTTGAAGACGCTGAAGATCATCATCCAACAGCCCCTGCAGCTGACAGGTACCCTGGGCCGGTACGATGTGTACGCAAACGTGTACGGCGGTGGGTACTCCGGTCAGGCAGGCGCCATTCGGCACGGCATTGCCCGCGCCCTGTTGAAGGTCGATCCGGAGCTGCGGCCGACCCTGAAGAAGGCGGGGATGCTGACACGCGATGCCCGCATGAAAGAACGGAAGAAGTACGGTTTGAAGGCGGCTCGCCGTGCGCCGCAGTTCTCCAAGCGGTGACGCGGCCATCCGAGCCGGCAAGACACCGGTGCAACGGCCAACATGGCCGTGCGTGCCGGTGTTTTTGTTTGTCGGCGCCACATGAAAGCGGGTCATTTGCGTAGACTGTACTGGGACAACACCATGCACAAGGCAGGTGGAGGTCCCGTGCAAGAGAAATCGTGCCCGCCGGCACATGGCTCACCTCGCTCGCCACGGCGCCTGTTCCTGCAGCGGTGGCTCGCGGGGGCGGCAGGCGGCATGATGCTGGCGTGCATGCCTTTCACCACAACCACCGTGTTCTCCGCGAAGCGGTGTCTGGACACCTGTCGGCCGATGTTCGTGGCTGCGGCGGATGAACCTGGCTTGGTGGGGCGGCGGATTGTCATCGACGCCGGTCATGGCGGCCCGGATTCTGGCGCCCAAGGGGCATGGGGCTTGCTGGAAAAAGACATCAATCTTGCAGTGGCGCAGAAGACGGCCATCCTGTTGCGGCAGCTGGGGGCAGTGGTCTGCATGACGCGCGAGACCGACACCGACCTGTCGGCGCCGGAAGAACGCATACGCGGCCGCCGGCATCGCACCGACCTGGCGGGGCGTCTGCTGAAGACGCTTGATTGCCGGCCCGACGCCTTTGTCAGCATCCATTGCAACGCGGTACCAGACCCGCGCTGGCGCGGCGCACATGTCATCCACCTGGCCAATCACGGGCCCGGCAAGACGCTTGCGGACGTGATGCAGGCTGAATTTCGAGCGCACCTGCTTCCGACCAGCCGGCAGGTGGATGAGACGACGACCTTATACCTGTTGAAACGACTGCGCTGCCCGGCGGTATTGGCAGAGATAGGTTTTCTCACCAACCCGGACGAGGCGGCACATTTGGCCACGCCCGCGTATCAATGGCGTGTGGCGGAGTGTATCGCGGTGAGCTTGCTGCGCTTCTTTGCTCTGCCAGATGCTGCCGGCGCGGTCGTATCCGGGGCTGAGCCTCGTGGCGCTGCGGCTCGTTTCCGCAGGCCGGCCGAGCGAGCGTAAAGATGGAGGGTGGCGCAAAAGGTGGGCGGCGGAAGGGTGAAGACGAGGGATCGGCCGTATGGGAGCCAGTCCCCTCGTACAGACGGGCACAAGGCCGCGGTCCGGTTGGCGATCACGCTCTGCCTCGTCAGCTGGGCCGCGGGGTGCGTTCCGGCGTTCGAGCACGGTCCTGCGCCAGGGCAGGGTATCTTGAACCAAGACCTGGCCCACGGCGTTGCGGCTCCCGCCTCGCGTTCTTCGGCACGCGCATGGCAGCGCGGCCCATTCCGCCTCTCCATCGCCCCGTGGCGTTGGTACGGCCATCCCGTGTACGTGCTCACTCCGGTGGGTGCGGTCAGGGTGCTGCATCACGTCGTCATCACCAATTGGGCAGAACAGCCGATGACGGTGCTCTACGTTGGCAAACGGCCATTGTCACAGCCTCCCGCCGGTTTGCCTTCACCTCCTGTCGACGTGCAGCCCGGAGATTGCGTGTATGTGGCCGGCAGCCTGGGGAACACGCTGCGGATGACTGTGTTTTGGCAGGATGACAACGGCAAGGAGCACGTCGCGGTGGTCGGCGGCTAGCCGTTTTGCACGCCGGCCGGGTTGGGGGTAAACTGGTACCGGAACAAACCACTTCAATATACGATGAGGGTGAGATGATGGTCACCAAAGAGGATGTGCTGGCTGCTCTCCGGGACGTGGAAGACCCGGAAGTCCATAAAAGCATCGTCGAGCTGGAGATGGTGCGGCGGGTCGAGATCGAAGGCGCACATGTGACGGTCGAAGTGGCGCTGACCATCTCCGGTTGCCCGTTGCGCCATACCATCGAACGGGCAGTGCGGGAAAAGTTGCTTGCGCTCGACGGTGTGGCGTCGGTGGATGTGATCATCGGCAACATGACGGATGAAGAGCGGGCGCGCTTTACCGAGAAGCTGCGCGGCCGGGCGCAGCCGCAGGAGGCACCGCCACTGCTGCGGGAGGACGCCGGGGTGCAGTTCTTGGCCATCGCCTCCGGAAAGGGCGGCGTCGGCAAATCGACCGTCACCGCCAACCTCGCCCGCGCGCTGGCTCAGGCCGGCGTGCGCGTCGGCGTGATCGACGCCGACATCTACGGTTTCAGCCTCCCGGGTATCTTCGGCGTGCAGCAACAGCGCCCGACGGTGATTGACGACCTCATCCTGCCCATCGAGGTGGAGGGGGTCAAGCTCATTTCCATGCACTTCTTCGTCCCGCCCGGCCAGCCGGTGATTTGGCGTGGCCCGATGCTTGGGAAAATGCTGCGCAACTTCTTCTCGGAGGTTCATTGGGGCGACGTGGAGCTGGTGCTGCTCGACCTGCCGCCAGGGACGGGCGACGTGGCGCTCGACGTGCACCAGTTGTTGCCGCGATGCAAGGAGCTCATCGTCACCACGCCGCAGGCAAACGCGGCCGAGGTCGCGGTCCGGGCCGGTGCCATGGCTCTGCGTACCCAGCACGAGGTCATCGGGGTTGTGGAAAACATGTCGTATGTCGAGTGTGGACGCTGCGGTGAGCGGATGTACGTGTTCGGACGCGGCGGCGGCGCCAGGGTGGCAGAGGCGTTGCGGACCGAGGTGTTGGCCGAGGTGCCGTTGGCGAACCTCGACCAGCAACCCGCCTCCCTGTTCGCACCGGGATCAAGGCAGGCGGAAGTGTATCGCGATCTCGCCGCGCGCGTGATAGAAAAGCTTGGCGTGCGGTTGTCTGCGCCGAGCACCGTCCGTTGAGCGGCCGAGGTGTCGTTTGCGCCGGACCTGCCGGCCGGGGTGTGGCGGGGGACAAAGGCGTCATTGGCTGCCGCCGCCTCCGCCGCCCTGGCTTTGTCCTCCTTGCGCCTGACCTCCTTGGCCCTGTCCGCCTCCTTGTTGGCCGCCCTGTCCTCCCGCCTGTGCCATGGCATCCGCGACCGCCTTTTTCAGCGCGTCCTGAAACTGCATGCGAAAACTCGGCGTCTGCAAGGCTTCCGTCATGATCTTCATGACCGTACCGCGGAACTCCGGCGTTTTCATCAGGTCTTGAACGTGCTTTGTAAACTCGGGCGACTTGAGCAGCACCAGCATGTCCTGCTGGTACGACGGGTCCTTCATCAACTGCTTGAGCAACTGTGTCAGCTCCGGGTGGATGGACTTGGCAAGTGTGGCGGCAAATTCGGGTTGTTGCGCCTGTTGGCTGAGGAACGACTTTCCTTTGCTCGACTGGATGGTCTTCTCCACCGCCTTCGCCACGTCCGTCTCGGTCACCGCCACCTGCTCTTTGAACGCGGGGTCCTTCATAATGTCCCGCAGCGCCGACTTGCCTTCCGGTGAGTGCAGGATGTCGATCACCATCTGTTTGGTGGTCCCGTAATCTTGGGTGGCTGCCGCGGCTTCCGCGCTGCTTCCGCTGCTCCCGCCTCCGCAACCGGCGATCAAAACCAGCGTGAACACCGCGACGGGCCAGAGTTTGCGAGGCATGTCCAACGGCCTTCTCACCTCCGCCAGGACCGCTGCATGACGTCAGTATGCATCGCTGCCGAGCCCGTTATGCGGGCGGGGGAATCTGTCCAGAATGTTCACGCTGGTGTATCATGGGGTTGGACACGACAGGGAGTGGATAAGGATGCGCCTCCATGCTTTCATCTTTTTGCTGGCCAGTACGGTCGCCGTCGGAGCAGCGACCGGTTGGCTCATCACCCTGCCGGGGACCTGGATCCGTGTGCCCTGGTATGTGGGGTTGGTCGCCGGGGCGTTCTTGGCCACAACCAGTTTGATGGGGTTTTGGGCGTTCCTGACGCTCAACTTTGTGGCGCGGAGCACCTTGCCGCGGCGGGTGTGGCGGTGGTTGCAAGCGGCGATCACGCTGCTTGTGCTGTACGATATGCTGTATGGCCGGTACCAGCTGGCTGCCGCGCGCAACCCGGCGCACCATCCGTCGTACGCCACCTACTTTGTGCAGGGGGCGTGGCCGTTTGTCGCGGCGCTGTTGGCGGCATGGTGGAAACGGCGTCTCTCCGGGCCGGGCAGCTACCTGCCCACGGTGTTCTTTCTCTATGTGTTCACCGTGCTGGATTGGTTGTTGGTCATCAAGGCCAACATCCCGCCGGGCATCGTCAACGGAACCGGGTTGGTCATGATGGCGTGCAATGTGTACCTTATCCTCATCTACGGCCGTCTGCTCACGCCCTCATCGGCGCCCGCACCCGGCGCGGAACCGGGCGGAGCCCGCGCGGCCGGTCAAGGAGGGCAAGCCACGATGGCCCACTAGGGCGGACACCGCGGAGCCCGGAGGCGCAGAGCGGCGGGGCGTCCGCGGTCAGGCGACGACGGTCGGGCGACCGCCGTCACTCCACCTTCGTCTCGACGCGCGCCAATGTCAACAGTTCCGACACGGTGGCGAATTGGTATCCTTTGGCGCGCAAGCCGTGGATGATGCGGGGCAGGGCAGCGACAATCTGCTTCGAAGAGTCGCTGGCGTGCATGAGGATGATATCGCCCGGAACAACCCGGGTCAGGACGCGCTGGACAATCTGGTCCACCCCGGGGTTCTTCCAGTCGAGTGAATCCGTGTGCCACTGGATGACGGTGTAGCCCATGCTGTGCAAGCAACGGATGACGCGCGGATTGAGGTCTCCGTTGGGCGTCCGGATGAGGCGCGTGCGCACACCGGTCACTTGGTGGATGGCTTTTTCCGCTTCAGCCACCTGGGAACGGATCCAGCTGTCCGGGTAGTTGGAGTAGTCCTTGTGGAGATGGCCATGGCTGCCAATCTCGAATCCCATGTCCCGGATGCGCTGGGCAATCTCGGCGTGCCGGAGCGTCCAAGGACCGCTCAGGAAGAACGTGGCCTTTTTCACGTTTTCCTTTTGCAACACATCGAGGACCGGTTCCGGCACCTTGTTGCCCCAGGAGATATCAAACGTGAGGGCGACCACTTTTTGGTCGGTGTCCACCTTGTAGATGGCTGCCGGCTTGTCTTCGGCTGCAAACGCCCGCCATTCGCCCGATGCGGTGAATAAGACGGCCATGAACAGGGCGACGATGGCGGTGAGTGTCACAATCTTTTTCCCATCCTTCATCTTGGCAACCCCCTCGGCACAGAGTGTATGCGCCAAGGACAAGACCTATACAACGCCCAACCGGACGTGGCGGGATACGTCGCGGACGGGGCATGCCATGGACCAGGAATGGCAGGGAAAGGGGGGGTTGGTCGTGTCGCATGCCGGGGTTCCGGGTCCGAAGCAACCGTACATCCAAATGCGCTGGTTTTGGGGCGTTGCCGCCGGGTTGCTGCTCGCAGGCTACGCGGCCGGCCTCGCCTGGCCGCAGCACTTCTTGCCCAGCCTGGAGCCGCTCGTGCGCCATATCCAACAACTTGGCAGCACACTGCACCGGCAAAACCCAGTCGCCGTGATCTGGGTGTTGTTCCTCAACAATTGGATCACCAGCGTCTCGTTGGTCGTCTTCGGCGTCGGGTTCGGGATCTTCCCCGCCTGGCGCATGTGGGTCAACGGGCTGCTCATGGGTGTGGTGAACGCCGAGGTTGCGGCACGTTTGCACGTCCCCTGGTGGAAGGTGGCGGTCTTCGCGCTTTTGCCGCACGGATGGCTCGAAATGGCGGCTGTCACGTGTGCCGGTGGTCTGGGGCTGTTTGTCGGTTACCAGGTGACGGCGGCCAGCGCCGACGCCCTTCGCGGGTCCGCCCGTTGGCTGCGCCGGCTGGCTGAGGCAGGTTGGGGACCTGTCGCCCCTTCTTCGCGCGGGTTTTCGGACGTGTTCTCCGGGCGCGGCGCGTGGCCGCGTTGGCGCGAGCGGTATTTCGTCATTTCGCCGCCGCTGTCATACTGGATGGCCGCCATCACGCTCGCCCTCGCCGCGGCCGCCGTGGTGGAGGCGGTCGTCACGCCCTGGTTGATCCATCACTTCTTGTCCGTGTGAATGGTGCATTCCCCTGCACCCGCGCGGCGATCGCGCAATAGTCTGCAGTATGCAGATAAAGAGCGCGGCCCGGCATGGCGCATACGGTTCCCCCTTGGCCGGCGGGGAGCCGAGCCGGCCAAGCGGGGCCGCGCCGCGCGAGGAGGGGATCCGGCGTGATCTATGCGGCCCTTGGCGATTCCATCACGTACGGCTACAGCGCAAGCTCTCCGGAGCGGAGCTTTGTCTCGCTGATCCGCCGTGCGTTGCTGCGCCAGCAGCCTGTCCACGTCCTCTTGCAGGCCAAACCCGGGTGGACGTCGAAGCAGCTTTGGGCATCCCTTTCCCGCGTGCCCGAGTGCCTGTGGGACGAAGCGCGGCTGGTCACGGTGCTCGTCGGCGGCAACGACATGCTGCGCGCCGCGCCGTGGCTGTGGGACGGAAACATGGGGCGCATGCTGAAGATCGCCGACCGCTACCGCGACCACCTGACCAAGATTGTACAAAGGGTCAAGCGGCCCGCCGCGGTGGTGGTCGTGGGGACGTTGTACAACCCGTTTCCGCACTCCGGCTTGGCCGAGGCGTGCACCGAGTTGCTCAACCAGACCATCCGCCAGGTCGCGGCGCGGGAACAGGTTTGGGTGGCGGATCTCGGCAAGTTGTTTCATCGCCGCGAGGGGGAGTTGATCCACGGCTTTCGCCGCGGCATCCTGCAGGACTTTCGGTTTTTCCGGAATCCGATTCATCCGAACGATCACGGCCATGAACTCATCGCGCAAGCGTTCCTGCGGGTCTATCGCCGGGCGGTCAGCAGGGATCGCCTGGCGGCGCGGCGGCGGGCGAGGTGAGGGATGTTGCCGCACGGCACCGAGCGCGTGGTTTGGTTTCCTTGCGGTTTCGCCCCTTGACGGACGAAGGCCGGTAGGGAAAAATGGGAGAAGACACGAGCAACCGGGCTGTGGGTGGCGGAGCATGGGCAACTGGCTGTCTGTTCTGGGCAAGTTCACGGTGCTGGACGCGATGGACATCCTCATCGTCAGCTTCGTTTTGTATCGGTTGCTCCTGCTCATCCGCGGGACGCGCGCTGTCCAGTTGCTCAAAGGGGTGCTCGTGATCCTCGTCGCGACCGCGGTGAGCAGCGCCCTCCACCTGGCGGCGCTCAACTGGCTGTTAAACAAGATCATCACCGTCGGCCTGTTCGCCATCCCGGTGGTGTTTCAGCCGGAGCTGCGCAGAGCCCTTGAGCAACTGGGGCGGGGCGGCTTTTTTTCTTTTTCGTTCGGTCCCAGCGAAGACGCGCAGATCCAACAGATGATCACCGAGGTGACCAAGGCGGCGCAGGTGTTGGCGAAGAACAAGATTGGGGCCCTCATCGTGGTGGAACGCGAGACGGGGCTGTCCGAATACATCGAGACCGGAACACCCATCGAGGGTCTGGTGACCTCGGAGTTGCTCATCAACACGTTCGTCCCGAACACGCCGCTGCACGACGGCGCAGTCATCATCCGCGGGCAAAGGATTGTGGCGGCGGGCTGTTTTTTGCCTCTGACGGACAACCGCGAGCTGGACCGGGATTTGGGCACGCGCCACCGGGCTGCGCTGGGGGTGACGGAAGCGTCGGACAGCGTGGCGGTGGTGGTGTCGGAGGAAACAGGCCAGGTGTCGCTCGCGGTCGACGGGGTCATCACCCGTGACCTGACGGAGAGCGCGTTGATGGAACTGTTGCAGAACTTGCTTCTGCCCAAACACCCGGGGCGCCTGCACCTGTTCGGCCGAAAGGCGGAGTCATGATGATGGACCGGCTCCTCCACAACGACACGTTCCTGCGCGTGTTGGCGTTGGTTTTGGCGTGTATGCTCTGGCTCGCGGTCAATGGCGACAGCCTGCGCGGCGCAAGCGGCGTTTCGGAGAAGTTTCCGTTCCCTATCCGCGTCGAAGTGGAATCGGACATGGTGGTGACGCACGTCAGCCCGCCGAGCGCGGTGGTCGTCGTCAGCGGCGACATCGCCAACGAACCGTCCTTCCCGGCGCAGATGTTGGGTGTCGCGGTGGTCGCGAATGCGCGCGGACTCCCTCCCGGGACGCACCGGGTGCGCCTGGCCGCCGTCAACATGCCGCCGGTGACGTACACCATTCAACCCGCCGAGGTGGAGGTCCGGATTGAACGCCGCGTCATGGCCGAACGGCCTGTCCGCTTTCGGGTCGTCGGCCAACCCGCCGCGGGTTACGTCGCCGGGTATCCGAAGGCCGACACCATGGTGGCGCGGTTGAGCGGGACGCGCAGCGCCATTTCGGCGGTGGCGGAAGTGGACGCCGAGATTGCGGTGACCGGGGCGAGTGCGGACGTCACGCGGCTGGTGACGCTGGTACCCGTCGACGCCCGCGGGACCCCGGTGGCGGGGGTCGATGTGAGTCCGCCGGACGTGATCGTGACGGTGCCGATTGTGCCGGCGGCAGGGACGGGGACCGGCGCACCGATGCCCGGAGTGGCTCCTGGGGCGGCTTCATCGCCATCAACGCCGGCGCAGGGGGTACCGCAGCAACCGTCCGCACCGCCGCTCGCGGCAGCGCAGGCGGCTCCGTAGACGGTCGTAGGCGGCCGTGTGCGGCCGTGTGTGTGACGCGGGCTCGTGTGCATGTGACTGGAGAAGGGAAGGAGCGAGGGGTTTGGCACGTTTGTTTGGCACTGACGGGGTGCGGGGCGTGGCCAACCGCGACCTGACCCCCGAATTGGCATTCCGGCTGGGGCGCGCCGGCGCGTACGTCCTCAGCCAGCGCGGGTCCGGCGCACGCTTCGTGGTCGGGCGCGACACCCGCATCTCCGGCGATATGCTGGAGTGCGCACTCATCAGCGGCGTGCTGTCGATGGGGGTGGACGTGTTGCGCCTCGGCGTCATCAGCACGCCGGGCGTCGCGTACTTGACGCGGCACCTGCACGCCGACGCGGGCGTGATGATCAGCGCCTCGCACAACCCGGTGGAGGACAACGGGATCAAGTTCTTCGGCGGCGACGGGTTCAAGCTGCTCGACGACGTGGAGGACGAGATTGAACGGGTCCTCCGTGACACGGAAGACCGCCTGCCGCGGCCGGTGGGCCCGGCGGTGGGACGGCTGTACGAAGAGCCGGCGGTGGTGGCGTACGAGCGCTTCTTGCTCGGCTCGGTGCGCCACCGGTTTGACGGGTTGCACATCGTCCTCGATTGCGCCAACGGATCGGCGTCGCATATCGCGCCGGAGCTGTTCCGCAAACTGGGGGCGCGGGTGACGGTGTTGAACAACCAGCCGGACGGGGTGAACATCAACGTCGGCTGCGGATCAACCCATCCCCATGTGGTGCAGCGCGCGGTCTTGGCCGAAGGGGCCGATCTCGGCCTCGCCTTTGACGGCGACGCGGACCGCGTCATTGCGGTCGATGCCACCGGCCAGGTGGTGGACGGCGATTTCATCATGGCCATCTGCGGCCGTGCCCTCTATGAGCGCGGGGAGTTGGCGAACAACACCATCGTGGCCACGGTGATGAGCAACCTCGGCTTCATCAAGGCGATGGAGGATTTGGGCATCCGGGTGGAGCGCACAGCGGTCGGCGACCGGTACGTCATGGAGGCGATGCGCAAAGGCAACCACGTCCTGGGCGGGGAGCAGTCGGGCCACATCATTTTCCTCCGCCACACGACCACCGGGGACGGCATGCTGACCGCGCTGCAGCTGGTGGATACGGTGGTGGAGAGCGGCAAGCCGCTCGCCGAGCTGCGGACGGTGATGACACGGTATCCGCAGATCCTGGAAAACGTCCGCGTCACCGACAAGGGCGCGTGGAAGACGAACCCGCGCATCCAAGAGGCGTTGCGGCGCGCGGAGGCGCGCCTCGACGGGTGGGGCCGGGTGTTCGTGCGCGAGTCGGGCACCGAGCCCTTGGTGCGCGTGATGGTGGAAGGCCCGGACGAGCGGGAGTTGCAGGAGACGGTGACCGAGTTGGTCAAGGTCATCCGCGAGGAGTTGGGAGCCTAAGACGGCCACAAACGCGGGGAAAGGGGGTGGCGCCGCGGAGGGAGCCGCGCCGCAGGCGATGCGGAGGGAGAGGAGAAACCGCAGACGAGCATGACGTGTTCGGCGAATCTCGCACGCCGGAACACGGGAAGCGCCTGGACTGGCGGGCGGAGCCCGGCCAGTTGACGCGGAGGAGGTTGGCGAACCATTCGGCGGATGCCTCCCGGCGCGCCGATCGCGCCGCAAGCGAAGCCTGAAACCCCTCGGGCGACCGGGGGAACAAGGGCGAGCAGATCGGTGAGGGGGATGTTTGGACAGCATGTGCGGCATCGTCGGCTACATCGGCCCGCGCGACGTCCAGCCGGTCGTCGTGGAGGGCTTGCGGAAGCTGGAGTATCGCGGATACGACTCGGCCGGCATCGCGACGGTGCGGGACGGCCGGGTCTTTGTGACCAAATCGGTCGGGCGGCTGCAAAACCTGGAGGAGAAGTTGCGAGAGGCAGGGGCGCCGGCGCATCTCGGCATCGGCCATACGCGCTGGGCGACGCACGGGCGGCCGTCGGACGAGAACGCCCACCCGCACCTTGACTGCAGCGGGCGGTTCGCCCTGGTGCACAACGGGATCATCGAGAACTACCTGTCGCTGCGCGCGGAGCTCATCGCGCGCGGGCACCGCTTCCGGTCGGAGACGGACACGGAGGTGGTGGTTCATCTCATCGAAGAGCTGTACGACGGCGATCTCGCCGCGACCATGCGCAAAGTGGCGAGCCGGATCCGCGGGGCGTACGCGCTCGTCGTGATCGCGGCGGATGACCCGGAGACCTTGGTGGCGGTGCGCAAGTCGAGTCCGCTCGTCATCGGGCTGGGTGAGGGGGAGCAGTTCGTCGCCTCCGACATCCCGGCGGTGCTTGCGTACACGCGCCGGGTGTACGTGCTCGACGACGGGGAGATGGCGGTGGTGCGCCGCGCCGGCGTCGAGGTGTTCCATCTCGACGGCCGCCCGGTGGCGAAGCAGGTGCTTGAGGTCACGTGGGACCCGGTGGCGGCGGAGCGCGGGGGCTACCCGCACTTTATGCTCAAGGAGATCCACGAACAGCCCAAAGCCATCCGCGACACGCTCATCGGCCGCATCGCCGAGGGCCGGGACGGTGTCGAGCTGGCGGAACTCGGCTGGCCGGCCGGCTTCGCGGAAAACATGGACCGCATCCACATTGTGGCGTGCGGCACCTCCTGGCACGCCGGGCTGGTGGGGAAGGTGTGGATCGAGCAGTTGGCGCGGGTGCCGGTGGACGTCGAGATCGCGTCCGAGTACCGGTACCGGGACGTGCTGCGCACGCCGCGGACGCTGATGGTGGTCATCAGCCAGTCGGGGGAGACGGCGGACACCCTGGCCGCGCTGCGCGCTGCGAAGGAAGGCGGGTACCGGGTGCTCGCCATTACCAACGTGGTCGGCAGCTCGGTGGCGCGGGAGGCGGACGACGTCATCATCACCTGGGCGGGGCCGGAGATTGCGGTGGCGTCGACGAAGGCGTACACGACCCAGTTGGTGGCGCTTCTCCTGCTCGCCATCCACCTGGGACTGGCGCGCGGGACGCTGGCAGCGGACAAGGCGCGTGAGATGTTGCAGGCGCTCGACAACCTGCCGCAGCTGGCGGACCAGGTGCTCGACACCGCGCCGCAGTTGGCGCAGTTCGCAGAGCGGTACAAGGATGCGCACGACACGTTCTTCATCGGGCGCGGCCTCGACTATGCGGTGGCGCTGGAAGGGGCGCTCAAGTTGAAGGAGATCTCGTATATCCACGCGGAGGCGTACGCGGCCGGGGAGCTCAAACACGGGACGCTCGCGCTCATTACCGAGGGCGTGCCGGTGATCGCGCTGGCGACGCAGCCGCACCTGTACGAGAAGACCATGAGCAACATCAAGGAGGTCAAGGCGCGCGACGCGTTTGTGCTCGGGATGACGTTCGTCGGCAATGAGGATTTGGCGCAGGTCGTGGATGAGGTCATCTACCTGCCGCAGACCCTGCCTGTGCTGGCACCGGTGCTGGCGGTCATCCCGCTGCAACTGTTGGCGTACTACGCCGCCGTGGCGCGCGGCAACGACGTCGACAAGCCGCGCAACCTGGCGAAGAGCGTGACGGTGGAATAGCGCATCCGCGATTCCAGGTTCACACCGCGTTTTGGTCCGGGCTCATTCCGGGCCCTCGGGCGAGCGCCGCCGCGAAGCCGCGGCGGCGCTGCCGTCGGCAGGCCTTTAGTACATCCGTTTCACGTCGGTGAGGTGTTGGCTCCAATAATGGCCGGGGGAAATGTCCAGGTAGCCTACTTTGCCCAGGCCGCCGCCTTCTTGGATCATCTGGTTGTTTCCCACGTAAATGCCGACATGCCGTCCCTGGTCGAAAATCAGCAGATCGCCGGCGCTCATCTGGCTGCGCGGAACCGACACCCCGACGTACTTGGCTTGTCCGCGGCTCGACGTGGTGAACTTGTATCCGAGCGCGTGGTGGTACACGTACTCGGTGAAGTTGCTGCAATCAAACCCGAATTGGCCTCTGTCCTCGTTGTGTCCCCATACATACGGTGTCCCCAGCTTGCTGCGGGCCACGGACAGTACCGCGGCGGTCTTGGCCCAGCGTGGTGCATTCACCCCGGCCAGCGGCTTGATGTTGGGGTCTATCTGCACGCCGGGTGGAGGGATGGGTATTCCGCCGCCTTGGGCCGCTGGCGAGGCGGCTGACGGTCCGGTTGGCGGCACGGTCGAGGGCGCCGGCGTGGCGGGCGGCGTGGCCGGCGGTACCGGCGCAGCACCGGGCGATGGTGTCGTGATGGGCGTTTTCACAGCTGGGGGCGCTGTCACAGGTTTTGTCAGGGTGCCGGGGACAGATGTCCACCAACCGGTCATCCCGGTCATCGCATTTCCGGCCGTTCCTGCCGGCGGCGCGCTGGGCACGAGCATGCGCATGCCGGCGGCCGGCACAAGCCGCTGGACCACGCTCGCGGGCCCCAAGACGCGCACGGTGCGCACCGGCTTGTCCGGGAATTGCGCGGTCGCATAGTTGACGAGACCGGCGGGATCGCCCGCATCCAGGATGGTTTCTCCCGTCCGGCCTCCATGCAGCCGAACGGTCAATGTCACCGACTGATCCGACGGATGGTAGGCAGCGGACGCGACTTCCACCAGGTTGCGCGTGTTGAGCGCGGTCATGGCGGCTCCCGCTCCGGCGCGTGGCAGGGAGGTGTTGGCCGCGCGATTGGTGGTGGGAGAACCACAGGCGGCCAAGCCGGTCAAAGCGGCCGCACCGAGACAACACCACATCCAGCGTGTGCAGGTTCGCATGTTTCGAATCCCCTCGTTTGATTGGTGTTGGGTGAAGACCGGGTTCTTGGGGGTCAGCATGTGAAATATGAGGGCATTTCATGCACGCACTGTCGGGGGCCGTTTTCAAGACCCACGCCATCAACGAGGGTCATGGGAAAGAGGGGAAGGGATGCGGGATCAAACGCCGGACACAGACCGGGTGGAACCGGAGCTTATGGGAGGATGCTCCAATCTTCGACACGCAATCCTTTGACACGTTGGAATTCACGCACATTGTTTGTGACAACGGGAACATCTAAGGATAACGCGTGTGCAGCAATCAAGGTATCGAGCGGACCAATGGGATGACCTTCTTTCTCTAGATCGGCACGTATCTGTCCGTATATCATCGCCGCGTCCATATTGAAATCCACAACCTCAAATGGCAGAAGAAAGGCTTGCAAAGCGGCCAGATTTCGCTCTCGGTGCAGGCTCTTTGCAACCCCGTATTGCAACTCGGCGACGGTCACCACCGATACTCCAATTTCACCGAGGCGGAACGTACGCAGCTTTTGGAGCAATGTATCGGATTTTTGTTTAATCAAATAGATGCAGATGTTTGTATCTAACATGTATCTCATTTTAGAAAAGTTCCTCCCGCGGCGAGTGGGTGGGTTGTTCGCGCCGACACATGTAATCGTCCGAGAACATCTTCAATGATTCAGCCAACACGTCCCATGCGTCATCCGCCGGGAATAGAACCACGGCCTTGCCAACGCGTTTCACGAATACTTCGGTGCCTTGAAAGCGAAATTCTTTGGGCAAACGCACTGCTTGACTGCGACCGGACTGAAAAATTTTAGCTCGTTGCATGTTGTCTCATCCTCCCGGGTGAAGCGCGTGGTATATATCAAGTATATACCATTCACTGCTTCGACTTCACACGGTTCATCTTCTCGAGCGGAGGTCGACGTCGTCACCGGTAGAAACGCTCGCACCACAGCGACGACGGAGGAGCTGATGTCATGCCAAGCGAAATCGTGCAGACGCGGGAAGGGCTGTCGGCCTGCCTGGCCATTCGCCGGGCGGTGTTTGTCGAAGAACAGCAGGTACCGGAGGATGAAGAGATGGATGACTGGGACCGCCTGCCGGTTGGAGAGGAAGCGGCGCCGGTGCACATCCTGGTGCGCACGGACGAAGGCACGCCGGTGGCCACGGCCCGCGTCATCCCGTACGCGGAAGGCACGGCGAAAATCCAGCGCGTGGCCGTGTTGGCTTCCCACCGCCAGCAAGGCTACGGCACCGCCGCCATGGCGGCTGCCGAGGCGGCGGCGCGCCGGCTGGGTTTTGTGCGAGCGGTGCTCGACGCCCAGCTGCAGGCGGAAGGTTTTTACCGGCAGCTCGGCTACCGGCGCGTGAGCGATGAGGTGTTTCTGGATGCCGGCATCGAGCACGTGCGGATGGCGAAAGTTCTGCAGGGCGGGGAAGCAAGCGTGGAGGCCTGATGGTGGGCGGCCGCAGCGCGTCACCCCCGCCGGTTGCCGCAAGTTCCGAGCTGTCGTCCTGCCGGGAGCCGGCCCCTGCTTGCACTTGTCTTGCCGGGCGCGGCGGTTTCCAGGTACAATGACACATGACCGTGCCTCGTGGCCGGGGCAGGGTATGCTGGAGGGTCTGCCGGATAATGGGGTGGGACTGCGCGGAGTTCGTGACCAAAGGGGAGCAAGCGCCGGTGAGGAAATCGAAGGGCTGTATCGAGTCGGAGATCAGCAACGCATTGACGAAGTGGGAAAAGGATTATCTGGGTCGCGGCTCCGTATCGGTCAAAACGGATATTGTGCGGGACTTGATCATTGTATCCTTACAAGGTATCCTTACTTCGGCTGAATATGCGCTGTGCGAGTCCCACGAGGGGATGCTGTCGGTCAAACGCACGCGCAACAGTTTGGTGGAGTCGGGTGTTGAGGGTCTGAAAGACATCATCTATCGTATCACAGGGGAACAGGTGAAAAGCTTTTTCACAGACCTCAGCACACGGACGGGCGAGCGTGTCATGGTGTTTCGCCTGTACAATGACTTGGAGAAGAAATTGACGCAAGGAGAACATTGAGCCACAGGGGCCGCTTTCATCGGGGATTCTTCAAAGCGCCGGCGTGCGTCCGGCGGGTTGAAGGGTAACCGAGGAGAGCGCACGCACGGGAGTTCTTCAGACCGTCTAACGGGACGGGTTGAAGGGAAACCGGCGAGGCCAATCGTTCGGCAGTGGCGGGTGCTGCACCCGCGACTGACCAGGCGATTCGGACCGCGCCGGTTTTTTGTTTGCCCCTGCGCGTTGCGGCGGCAGCTTGGCATCACCCGCCTGCTGCAGCGGCCAGCTCGGGCTGCCGGCTTGGACCCCATGGTGGCTTGCAGCGGACCGATGGTCTCGCGCTGACGGGAGAGGAGGAAGGCGTCATGCAGATGCACGAGGTCATGTTCGCGGCTTGGTTGGGCGCATGGGCCGTGGTGGCGGCCAGTGCGGCCGTGTTGTGGCTGCGGCCCTCGCCCAAACCCCACGTCCGCCTGCACGTCCGCTTGCTCTGGTTGCCGGTGGCCGCGGCGTGCGCGGGTGTGATGGCCGGCAGGTCGGGGGTGCTCGTGGGACCTTGGCGGGCGGACGCCTTGGGCTGGCTGATGGCCCTGTACGTGGCGGCACTGGGCGGCGTCATCCAGCACTTCTCTGTACGCTACTTGCATGGCGATCGCGCATATCCCCGCTATTTTTCGCTGCTCACCTGGACCACGGGTGCCGCCGCCCTCACTTGGATGAGCGATGACCTGCGTTTGCTCGCCTTGTGCTGGGCGCTGATGAGCCTCGGCCTCGTGGGGTTGGTGGCCTTGAAACGCGAATGGGCGCCGGCGCGGGCGGTGGCGGTGTCGATGGCGAAACGCTTCTCACTCGGTGTGCTGGCGGTCGCGGCGGCCGCGGTTTGGCTCGGGATGGCCGGCGGTTCATGGCGCTTGCCGGCAGCCTTGGCGCACGCCCGGGCGCTGCCTGGTTGGGAGCGGGAAGCGCTCTGCGGGCTTTTGCTGGTGGCGGCCCTCATCCAGGCTGGTCAATGGCCGTTTCAGCGCTGGCTCTTGGAATCGGCCGTGACCCCGACGCCGGTATCGGCGGTGATGCACGCCGGGCTGGTGAATGCCGGGGGACTGTTGTTGGCCCGGATGTCGCCCCTCTTCAATGTGGGCGGGACGCTGCCGCACATGGCGCTCTTGCTGCTCGCGTGGCTGTCTGTCCTGATAGGCACCGGCATCAGCCTGGTGCACGTGGACTACAAGCGGCAGCTGGTGGCGTCCACAATGGCGCAGATGGGCCTGATGCTGGTTCAGTGTGCCCTCTCTGCGTACGGGGCGGCCGTCGTGCACCTGGTCTTCCACGGCCTGTTCAAAGCGACCTTGTTCTTGCGATCCGGCTCTGTCGTGCCACGCCCGCAAAGGCAGTGGGGGCTGGCCGCCGCACCGTCCGCGAGGTGGTTCGCCGTGGCCGCGGCGATGGGGGCTGCCACCGCCGTGCTGTATTGGGCCGTCACTCCCCAGGAGCCGGCGCGCTGGCTCAGTGCCATGTTTCTCGGCGCCGGGGCGGCTTTGGCGTGGCGCTATCTGTCTGCGCTCAAGGAGGGCCGGTGGCTCGGCTTCGCGGTTCTGGCGGCGCTGGCGGCGCTGGCGGAACTGGCGCGCACCGGCTTGGCCGGGTTGGTGCGCGCCGCTCTGGCGCCCGCTCAGGCACCCCCTGTGGTGCCCGCAGTGGCGGCGGGCTTGTTGGCCGCCGGTGCTGTGACCTTGTGGGCGCTGGCCGTAAGCCCCACGTCCCAAGCGTTTGTCCGGCTGTATCTCTGGCTGATTCACCTTGGTGAACCAAGACGCGCGGCCATCGAACCCCATCCGCGCTATCTGGCCGCGTACGCGGAGGAGGCAGGTCTGGGATGAACAAAACCGCACTCTCCCTGGCAGGGCAAGCGGCGCAAGCCCGTACTCATGTGCACGCGCCAGCGAACATGACCGTCCGTGAGTTGGTGCGGCAAGCGTCCGCGGTCATCGCGCCGCTTTGGCCCATTGCCGCCTTCATTGCACGCCATCCGTGGATGGAGATGGAGCACTTGTCTTTTGCCGAGGTGGCGGATCGCTTGCAAGACATGCAAGGGGTCAGGCTCTACCCGTCCCGCTCCGTCCTGTCGGCGGCGTTGGCGCGGGGAGAGATTGACGCCAACATCCTGGCGCGTTGCCTGGAGCAATGGCTGGATTTGCAGACGCTGCCCGTGCCGCGGCAAGCCATGGCGCGGCTGTGTCATGCCCTGTTGAAGAGCCAGGAGGAATCTCCGGCGGTTGCGGATGACCTCTTGGACCTGGCGCAGCAAGTCTGCGCCAAGCTGCCTGCCGCCACGGTCCGACACGGCCGTCCCGCCGTGCGGCCCCTCAGCGTGCAATTGGGTGAGCCGGGCCGACGATTGGACCAGCAGATGATCAAGTGGTGCAAGCTGTTTCTGGACGAGGGACAGGCGTTGTGGCCACTGCCTGGGCGTGACGAAGGGTTGTACCGCGCGTGGCGGCGCTTGGTCCCGCTCGATCCGTCCCTCACGCGAACGGAACGGGCGCGGCTGGCCACATGGCCCGAGGACCCGGAGACTGCGTTGGTGCATGCCCTGGCGGTGCTGGGCGTGGCGGAGGACGACCAGGCAGCGTACCTGACAGCGCATGTGCTGGCCTTGCCCGGCTGGGCTGGCATGTTGGCATGGACCTCCCGGAGGGCAGGGCAAGGGGACGAATGGTTGCTGGAATACTTGGCGGTGCGCCTGTCCCTGGAGTGGGCGTTTTGTGCACCCTGGTTGCCGAAGCCGGAGGTGGACGGAGCGGCAACGGGCCATGCGGCAGCAGGCGACAGGGCGGTGCGCGGTGCGGTGGTGCGCGATGCAACTGCAGGCGAGGCTGCGGCGGGTGCAGCCGGGCAGACGGACACAAACCGCGACCCGGTGCGGCTGGTGGCGCTGTGGTTGGGCTATAGCGGGCTGACGCCATCCGCGTTTCGCCAATTGCCGGCGGACGTCCAGGCGGCCTGCATCGCGTGGCTGGATCGCTTCCTGCGGGTGGATCGCTGGCAGCTGTGGCTCGAGGCATGGGAAAGGACGTATGAAACGCGCCTGCGGGCCAGCATCCTCTCCTCCTCGCGGCAAAACGATCCAGCCGCGCAGGGGAAAGAGCCGTCGCCGGTGGCCCAGCTCCTGTTTTGTATCGACGTGCGCTCGGAACCGTTGCGCCGCCAGCTGGAACAAGCCGGTCCTTTCGCGACGTACGGATGCGCCGGATTTTTCAACCTGCCCGTGCAGACGCGGGAGCTGGACAGCCTGTACGCCCATCCTTCGTGCCCGGCCATCGTCGAACCGAAATACGAGATTCGCGAGTGCCCCGCACCTGCCTCGTCCGTAACGTCCTATCGCCGGCGGCGCAACGTGGTGCAATTTGTCGGCGGGGTGTTCAAAAAGCTGAAACAAGACCTGTTGGCGAGCTTGGTCTTGCCCGAAAGCAGCGGGCCTTGGCTCGGGTTGTACACCTTGGCGCGCACCATCGCCCCCGGTTGGGCCGGGAGGCTGTGGCAGCGGGCGGAAGAGGCAGCCTATCACAAACCGCCGACCCAATTGACCCTGGTCCGCGGGGCTGCGGCCGGGAACGGCTGGGAGGACGGCGGACTGCCCGTGGGCTTGACCACGGAAGAGATGGTGGCTGCGGCAGGCGGTCTCCTGCGCACCATCGGGCTTGTCTCCTTTGCGCCCCTGGTGGTGGTATGCGGCCACGAAAGCCGCACCACCAACAACCCGCACCAGGCGGCGCTCGACTGCGGGGCGTGCGGCGGCGCGGCCGGCTGGTTCAATGCCCGCGCCTTTGCCGCGATGTGCAACCTGCGCGCGGTGCGGGAGGGTTTGGCCCGGCAAGGCATCGTCATCCCCGATGACACCATCTTCGTAGCGGCCGAGCACATCACCACCACCGATGAACTGTGTTTCCTCGACGTGCCGCCGCTGTCCGGTCCCGCCCAAGCGGCGCTGCAACGCCTGAAGCAAGCGTTGGCGCACGTGGGGCCGCAGCTCTCTGCGCAGCGGCTCGCCCGGCTGCCGCACGTAGGACCGGTGCGCCGTCCGCATGCGGAAGCCAGCCGCCGCGCGGTCGATTGGAGTGAGGTCCGCCCGGAGTGGGGGCTCGCCGGTTGCGCCGCGTTTGTCGTCGGGCGGCGTCGGTTGACCCAGCATGCCGACTTGGCGGGGCGTGTGTTTTTGCACAGCTACGATTGGCGCCTTGACCCGGAGGGCGAACAGCTCGCGGCCATCGTGGCCGGCCCGGTGACGGTGGCGCAGTGGATCAATTTGCAGTACTACGCGTCCACCGTCGCGCCCCATGTGTACGGCAGCGGCAACAAAGCCACCCAAACGGTGACGGGCGGCATCGGCGTGATGCAAGGCAACGGCAGCGACCTGATGGCCGGTTTGCCGTGGCAGTCGGTGGCCGCCTCCGATCATGCGCTCTACCACGCGCCCTTGCGGCTGCTCGTGGTGATTGAAGCACCGTCCAATCACATCGCGCGCGTGCTCGCGGGCGACGCGTCCTTCCGCCGCAAGGTGGAGAACGGTTGGCTGCGCTTGGCCTCCTTCGATCCGGTGCGCGGGACTTGGGAGACGTGGGAGGCGGATTCTTTGCCCGCACGGCTGTCTCAGGCAGGGTAAACGAGCAGGCAGGAATCCGCGGCAGCGAGCGCGAAGGAACCTTCCCGGGCGGCAAGCCCGCGTATCCCATCCCGCCCCGTGTGACCATGCGGGGGAAGGAGTGAAGCCGGATGTCATCCACTGCCCAGACGGTCCTCCCGCGCTGGCGCGGGTTCAATCTGCTTGAGATGTTCACGCATCGCCACGACGGCAACTTCCGGGAGGACGACTTTCGCTGGATAGCCGAGTGGGGGTTTGACTTCGTGCGCATCCCGATGTCGTACCGGCTGTGGGCGCCCGGGCCCGACGTGTACGACATCCGGGAGGAGGTGCTGGAGAAGGTCGATCGCGCCGTCATGCTCGGCCAGCGCTATGGTCTGCACGTTTCCCTCAACTTCCATCGGGCGCCCGGTTACTGCATCAATCCCGGGCCCGACGAGCCGTTCGACTTGTGGAAGGACAAGGAGGCGCAAGAGGCGTTCTGTTATCACTGGTCGGTGTTCGCCAAGCGCTACAAGGGCATCCCGCCGCACCAGCTCAGCTTCGACCTGGTGAACGAGCCGCCCGTACCGAGCCCGGACGGCATGACGCTCGCGGACTACGAGCGGGTGGTGCGAGCGGCGGTGGCGGCCATCCGCGCGGTGGACCCCGACCGGCTCATCTTCTGTGAAGGGCACTCCATCGGCAACGAGCCGTGTCCAAACCTGGTCGATCTCGGCATTGCCCAGAGTTGCCGCGGCTATATCCCAGCCGGGCTGACGCACTACCGGGCCGGGTGGGTGCCGGGATCGGACAAGTGGCCGGAGCCGGTGTGGCCCGGGGCGACGCAGGGCGGCGAGGCGTGGGACCGGGAGAAACTCCGCCGGCATTACGCCAAGTGGGCAGACCTCGCTCGTCAGGGGGTCGGTGTCCACTGTGGCGAAATGGGGGTGTACAAGCACACACCGCACCACGTGGCGCTCGCTTGGTTCCGTGACGTGCTCGAAATCCTCCGTGAGTTTCACATCGGCTTTGCGGTGTGGAACTTCCGGGGGGAGTTCGGCGTCCTGGACAGCGGCCGCAGCGACGTCGCGTATGAAGATTGGTACGGGCACAAGCTGGATCGCGCGTTGTTGACGCTGTTGCAAGCACATTGAGCGGAAGCGCCCCGCCGCCGGCCGGAAGGCCGAGCGCGCCGGGGCACACCCCGGGTATGCGGGTTGCGGTCGTCCGGGCCCGGGTTATCTGGTCCGCGGTCAGCCGGGCCGCCGTGCCGAGGCCGGCGAAGCGGCGTGGGCGGCTTGCGTGTCGCAGCAGAACAGGGAGTCTTCGTGGGGATGGTCGCCATCCTCGGTTTGGATGGTCACGTGCCCGATGCCAAGATGCACCAGTTCGTGCTCGAGGCGGCGCAAAATTTCTTGGCTCTCGCGGATGGTCTTGTCGCCGTCGATCACGATGTGGCATGAGAGGGCGTTGCGCCCGCTGGTGATGCTCCAGATGTGCACGTCGTGCACATCGCGGATGCCGGCTACGCTGCGGATGGTGCGCACCACCTGGTCCACTTCGATGCCGTGCGGGGTGCCCTCCATGAGGATGCTCACGGTTTGCTTGATGATCCGCCATGCGCCGAACGCAATGAGCAGGGCGATGAGGACGGTGAGCAGCGGATCGACCCACATCCACCCGGTGCAGGCCATCACGATGCCGCCTGCGATAACGCCGGCGGAGGCGGCGGCGTCGCCCAGGATGTGCAGGACGGCGCTTTGGACGTTCAGGTTCGGATGGTGACGCAGGCCAAGGCCCAAATACAGGTTGAGGACCAGGCCGATGGCCGCACTGGCGAACAATACGGCGCTGTGGACCGGCTGCGGATGCAACAAGCGCCGGTACGCCTCCGCCAGGAGCACTCCCGCCACGGCCCACAGGACAAGGCCGTTCAGCAAGGCGGCCAAGATGCCGGAGCGGTGATAGCCGAACGTCATCCGCCGGTCGGCCGGCCGGCGCGAAAGGCTCGTCGCGTACCACGCCAGGGCGATGGCGGCGAGATCGGTCAGCACGTGCCCGGCGTCCGACCACAGGGCCAGGCTGTGCGCCAGCCAACCGCCGGTGACTTCCACGGCCAGAATCAGGAGAGTGATAAAAAACGCCTGGCGCATCTTCCCGGCCGGCGCGTGGGTGTGGAAGACGTCCGCGCCGTGAGGATGGTCATGCGGGTGGCCGTGCAGATGCGGCTGAACACGGTCGTTGCCTTGCGGCTCACGGTTTGCATGCGCCTGCTCGCCTTGGCGCGGGTGGCGTGTCCTTCCCATGCTCCTCCCGTCCCTGTCAACGCTCACGGTGATGGCTTCATTATATCAATTCAATGATCAATACGGGTCGACGATAAACGGGGTCCCGGCGACGACCAAGGTGGGCGCGCCGGACAGTGTATGGATGGCGACCTGCAGGTTCATCCAGTGTGCACCCGTCCAGATGGCGCCGGGGATGGCGGCGGTATACGCGGAGATGCTGGTGACGCCCTCGTCTGCCAACCCTTCCACGGGGTGGGCACCGACGGCGGCCAGTGCGTGCCGGACGCGTTGGTTCGGGGCCAGGGCGCGAATGGTGCCGGCGCTGTCTCCTTCCCCGTCGCTGAAATCGGGAGCCGGCGCGACGCCGCGGATGTAGGCGCTCACCAGGGGCCTGCCGCCCAGGCACTGAACGCTGTGGGCAACACGAGCCACGATGGCGGGAAGCCGGTCCACCCCGTGCCCGTCCGTTTGCCAGCGCACGACGAGCACCGTCTGTGCTTTTGGCGCGGCGGCCGAGCGCGTGACCAGGCTGGTCAGATACAGACGCACGCCGTCGCCCGCGGGGCTCTCTGCGGATACCACCACGCTATGTTCGCCCGGCTGTGCCGCACAACGAATGGCTGCGCGGCGAATGCCGAGCAGGGAAACGAGGCGGCGCGCGTCGGCGGTGAGGGTGGCGCCGGACAGAAAGCGGTCGTTGAGCACGGTGTAGTCGTGGACGAGGCCCGAGGTGGGCGTCGCCCCGGTGGCTTGGTAGGCCCGGAGGAGGCTGCGGGCGGCGCCGGCGGAAGCAAGGGTGGAGTCGGCGCCGGCAGAAGCAAGGGTGGTGTCGGCACCGGCGGAAGCAAAGGCGGCGCCGGATGTTTCCAGGCGGGCCCCTGGGCGCAGTGGTGAGGACGCGAACGGCGGTGACTGCGCCGCACGGCCAGCCGGTTCGGCTGGTCCAAGGCGCACACTTGGCAAGCCCAACGCGATCGCGATGGGCCATGCTGCCCCCGACAGGACGACCCCTGCCGCTGCGGCGAGCCACCGGGTTCGCCGCTCGGTGAAGCGGAGGTGCGTTGCCACGTTCGCTTGGCTCGCATCGGTTGCCCCGCTCGTCCGGCTCCTTCCGCTCGGCCCATGCACGCTGTGCGTCCTGCCTCGGCCGAGCGTACCCCGCATCGTTCGCATCGCCCTTCCCTCCACCGCCGCGTCCTGCGTGACTTGGATTTTTCGGATGGATTGGGCCTTGCCCGTTGCTTGGCCGTGGCCCTGGCCGCGGCCCGAGCCGCGGCCGCTTCACGCATGGCGATTCTATCAATCTTTTTTGCCGGCAAACGGGCAAACTATACGGGGACGGGCGGAGCAGGGAAGAAAACGAGAACGCGCACCCGTTTCGGCCAGGTGCGCGATGGCATCGTTTGGGGTGACCTGTATCGAAAACACGATGGCCCCCGTCCAGGCCAGAGACGTGGGGGCCGTCGCTCATCCCGCAGGAGGGGTTAAACCCTCCTGCCATTTACAAGTATGATTCTAACACGCGCAGCATGATTCGTCCATCGGCCGCAGCCACTCGGTGCGTCGAGGAGGGTTGCGCGTGCGAAGACGGTGGGGCTGCGTTCAACCCGTGCGAACCGAACGATGCATGTCTTCACCCAAGCGCGGTACAATGATGCAGACAGCACACTGCAAACCCAGTCCAAACAAAGCTTGGAAGGCTGTCGGATCGCCGTCATCCGGATGGGCGGCGGTTGAAAGAAGGTGCGTCATGGACGAACGGGAGTGGCACGAGGAGCGAGCACGACTGGCGAAGGTCATGGCGGAGTTGCGCCGGCAGCGGGACGCGCTTTTGGCGAGCCGGGAACAGCGGGCCAAGGCGATTGTCTCGGATCGGCGCGAGATGTGGGAGGAAGCCCCGCACGCGGCGGCGGAGTTCGACGAGGTTGTCGAGATGGCACAGCACGTCGTGCAGCTGGCGGATCGCGAACGGGATTACCGGATATTGGGGGACCTCCTGCGCCGCTTGGAGCGGATGCTGCATTCGCCGTATTTCGCCCGCATCGACTTTCGGTTCGAGGGAGACACCGCTGCGGAGCCTGTCTACATCGGCATCTCGTCGCTCACCGCGGAGGAGACCGGCGAGCGGCTCATCTACGACTGGCGGGCGCCCATTGCGAGCATGTACTACGACTACGGCATCGGCCCGGCCGAGTTCGCGGGTCCGGCCGGGCCGGTGCGTGGCGAATTGGTGCGCAAGCGGCAGTACAAGATCACCGACGGCCGCATTGAGTGGATGTTCGACAGCGACGTCGGCATCGGCGACGACATCCTGCAGTGGATGCTGGGCCGCAACGTGGATGAGAAGATGTCGAGCATTGTGGCCAGCATCCAGCGCGAACAGAACCAGGCCATCCGCGACGACGCGCACGACGTACTGGTGGTCGAGGGTCCGGCCGGCAGCGGGAAGACGTCCATTGCCCTGCAGCGGATTGCGTACTTGCTGTACCGGCACCGGCGAAGCCTGACGTCCCAGAACGTCATGTTGTTTGCCCCCAACCGCATCCTGCACGATTACATCTCCAACGTGCTGCCGGAGTTGGGCGAGGAGAACGTGCAGCAAATGACGTTTCACGAATACGCGGTGCAGCGCCTGGGCGGAGGGCTCGAGGTGGAAGACATGGCGCACCACCTCGAGTACCTGTTGGCCGGCCGGCGGGACGAGGCGTACGCGACGCGGTTGGACGGCATCCGCATGAAGTTTTCACCCGCGTACCTGTCTCTGCTCGACGCTTGGGTGACGGCGTGCGAACAAGCCGGGATGCCTTTTGCCAACGTGGTGTACCAAGGTTCCACCGTGGTGTCGGCGGCGGAGCTTGCGCAGTGGTTCTACGGCAAGTTGGCGCATTTGCCCATCCATCACCGGATGGCCAAGCTGCGCGAGGCGGTGCAAGAGAAACTGGCGCGCCTGGAAGAGCAAAAGCGCCGCCAATACGAGCGGCGGCTGCAGCGTGGCCAGTACGCCGGGAGCGATGAGGAGATCCGCCGTGAGGCCGAGGAGGTGGTCAGTCGCCACTTCCGGCGCATCCGCCTCGAGGTCAGGCGGATGTTCGTCTCGCTCGGCCCGCGTCTGTACGAGCAGATGTACGCCCAGGCAGGCATTCTGGCGCCGCTGGCGGCGGAGGCAGGCGTGGCGCCGGAGCGGGCGGAGGCGGTGCGCGCACAGACGCTGGCGGCCATCCGTGCCGGGCGCGTGCCGTTTGAAGACGTGGCGCCGCTGTTGTACCTGTCGGCGCGTTTGCACGGGACGGCGGTGAACAACCGCATCCTGCACGTGCTGGTGGACGAGGCGCAGGATTATACCCGCCTGCACGCGGAGGTGCTGCGGCGGATGTTCCCGCGCGCCCGCTTCACCTTCCTTGGCGATCCGCGCCAGGCTATCCATCCGTTGGTCACGGCCGATTGGCTGAACGACATCGGCCAGGTGTTCACCGGCACCAGCCATACCACTCTGCACCTGCGCAGGAGCTACCGTTCGACGCAGGAGATTGTCGAGTTCGCCAGGCACATCCTGCCGGGCGGCCGCGAGATCGATCCGGTGCGCCGCGGCGGCGAGAAGCCGCGGCTCGTCCGGGTGGCGGACGAGGATGCGCTCGTGCGTGCGCTGGCGGATGAGGTAGCGCACCTGCAGGGCGACGGGATGCGGGCGATTGCGGTGGTGATGCGCACGGATGCCGGTTGCGCCGGCTTGTACGATGCCCTGGCGGCCGCGTTGCCCGGGTTACGGCGGCTGACGGCGGAGGATGCGGCGTTTCACGCCGGGGTGGTGTTGGTGCCGGTGTACTTGGCGAAAGGCCTGGAGTTTGACGCAGTGCTGGTGGCGGATGCGTCCGACTACCAGGAAGAAGCGGAACGGCGGCTGCTGTACACGGCGTGCACGCGAGCCCTGCACCGGTTGCGGCTGTACGAGTGGCAAGGTGCGCCGTGCCCGCTCTTGGCGCAGGTGCCGGCCGACCTGTACGAGGCGGATGTGCGCGTGTGATGAAACGTGAGATGAACATGGGAGGGATGCGGCGTGAAGATCCATGCCCTTGGCTACTGGGGCACATTCCCGGCGCCCGGTGAGGCGACGACCGGATACCTGGTGGAAACAACTGAAGGGAAGGTGCTGGTGGACTGCGGATCGGGCGTGCTGGCGCAACTGCAGTACGTGTGTCAGGTGGCCGATTTGGCGGCGGTCATCATCACGCACCACCACTTTGACCACATCGCTGATTTGGGCGTGTTGAGCTACGCCGCCTTGATGGCGCGCACGCGCGGCCTGCGCACGGAGCCCATCCCGGTGTATTTGCCGGAAGGGTCGCCGGAATTGACCGAGCAATTGCGCGCAGAGCCGTTGTTGCGCGTGGAACGGATTGACGCCGGCAGCAAGCTGTCCATTGCCGGGATGGACGTGTCGTTCGCGGAGACGGTTCACCCGGTGTACTGCCTGGCGGTGAAGATGGTGCAGGGCGGCCGGACGTTCGTGTTCTCCGCCGACACTTCGGTGTGCCCGCCCCTCGAGGCGTTTGCGGCCGGTGCAGACCTGTTCATCTGCGAGGCGAGCATGTTCATCGGCCAGGAGGAGGCGGCGTTGCGCGCAGGACATCTCACCTCGCGGCAGGCAGGTGAGCTGGCGCGCCGGGCTGGCGCCAAGCGGCTGGTGTTGACCCACTATCCCCGCTACGGTGACGTCGATCAGTTGTTGCGGGAAGCGAGCGAAGCGTTCGGCGCGCCCGTCCCGCGTCTGTCGCCGCGGATGGTGCTGGAGGTGTAGGCGGGCGGCCGGCGTGCAACCGGTGGGCGACCGGGCAACCGGCCGTTGGCGTGCGGGGCGTCGCCACCCGCTTTTGCTGTGAGGCCGTGGGCCGCGGACATGGTCCTCGGCCTACGCTTCAATGGGGCCGCGGATTTTCTCCGCGGATCAACTTCCTCAATCTCGCTTGCCAGCGCATCAAGGTCCGCGCTTCAATGGGGCCGCGGATGTTCTCCGCGGAGCAACTTACCCCGTTGATAATGGCGTCAAACCCGATAACGCGCTTCAATGGGGCCGCGGATGTTCTCCGCGGAGCAACGTTGCCTCTCCGGTTGGGGAGGCTCTTTTTGTGTCGGCCGCTTCAATGGGGCCGCGGATGTTCTCCGCGGAGCAACTCCACCGAATCCAGCCCAGGCCTGACGTGCTTTTCCAGCCTTTTTCCGCGAACCCCTGGACAACACCAGTACGATTTCCGTTGCAGACGCTCTCATTGTAGCACCCTCTTCGGGAAAAAATCCAGACATCTCGCGTATTTCCAGCATTCCGCGAAACCCCCGGGGTTTGGCCATCACTCAGGGTTCGCGTGACTTCGCGATCCGTTTCGGTCATACGCGTTCCCTTCATACGAAGCATATCCCTTCATACGACGTATGGTTGACGTGTCACGCATGGTGGGAGTATGGCTGAAGCACAATCAAATTGTGCATGCATGGGCTGCACCGAACCAAGGTGGCCGCAGGGAAGTGGAGGCCATCAGAGGGATGTGGAGGCCAGCAGGTGGTCATCAGCAGACCCGCCTGTGCCGGCGCTCTTTTGACAAAGGAGGCAACCTCATGACTCACACGCAAACGGCAAAACCCGCCTTCCCGCCGCAACACCAGGCGCGCCAGCCGGGCATCGAGGCGCAGATGACGCCACGGCCGCTGGCGGAAGACCCGCAGTACAAGCCGGCCGGCAAGTTGGCCGGCAAGGCCGCCGTCATCACGGGGGGCGACAGCGGCATCGGGCGCGCGGTTGCCATCGCGTTCGCACAAGAGGGGGCAGATGTCACGATCTTGTATCTCGACGAGCATGAGGATGCGGAGGAGACGAAGGCTCGCGTCGAGCGGTTGGGGCGGCGGTGCCTGACCATCGCCGGCGATATCGGGGACGAGGCTTTTTGCCAGCGAGCCGTGGCCGAGGCGGTAGGGCGGCTGGGGCGCCTCGACGTGCTCGTCAACAACGCAGCCGAGCAGCACCCGCAAAACGGGATTGAATACATCAGCGCCCAACAGCTCGAGCGAACGTTCCGGACGAACATCTTCTCGTACTTTTACATGACCAAGGCCGCCCTGCCGCACATGCAACCCGGCGCCGCCATCATCAACACCACGTCGGTGACGGCGTACAAGGGGAACCCGGTCCTCATCGACTATGCGAGCACGAAAGGGGCCATCGTCGCATTCACCCGGTCGCTGGCGCTGTCGCTCGTAGGGCGGGGCATTCGCGTCAACGCGATCGCGCCGGGCCCGGTGTGGACGCCGCTCATCCCGGCGAGCTTTCCGGCCGACCAGGTGGCGACGTTTGGCACGACGACGCCCATGCAGCGCGCCGCCCAGCCGATGGAGCTGGCGCCAAGCTACGTGTTTTTGGCGTCGCGCGACTCCGCGTACATGACCGGTCAGGTGCTGCACGTCAACGGAGGCGAGATCGTCAACGGGTGAACACCAGTGACAGGTCTCGCGCAAAAAGGTGTGTTTCACGTCAAGACCTCAGCTGGCGCTTGATCTCATGTCTCGAATCAACGGGCGGCCCAGTCCAAACATTTCACCTGGTACACCTGATCCACACTGTTGTTGATCTGAACACGCGTTGGTTATAATGAAAGTGAGACCCTGCCAGAGGCTGACTGGCAGGGCCACGACGGACGGTGCAGCATTCTGTCGGAGTTGATTGGTGACTCGTTCATGGCGACCGGTTGGCTGAGAGCCGGTCGTCACTTCTTTATGGTGAGCTCTACACGCACGAACCACGGCAGCAACGCATGGCCTGTCGGTACGAGCATCACGCGAATACGGAACCACCGCATCAACTCTCACCCCCTCGGTCCCCCGGCAGGAGACGCCGCACCGTCCCACGGCAACCGAGGGGGTGTCACCTTACGACAACACGCTGGCCATCTGGTTGATGGGCCAACTCTGATTGTACCACATCGTGGAACAACTGGATCTTCAATCGATGGACAACACCTTGTGCGCGGCTTCGGCCATCGCCGCTGCTTCCGCAATCCGCGCCTGCGCTTGGGCGACCTTGGGCCTGTCCGCCCACTCGTTCAGCCACTCGGCGGCCAGGGTCAGCTTCCACGCCGCGTCCGCCAGCAGGTCGAGCGCCGCGCGCCAATCGGGATCGTCCACAGGGAGCAAACGCTGCTCGGCCTTGTCCGCGTTTTCTGCGTCCGGCGTTTTCCTCCCCCCTCCTGCTTCAGCCTTGGCGATCTCGCCATCCACCCGCATCTCTTCTGCCATCGCGCCATCGCTGTCCTCGGTCTGCCCGTTTTGCTCTGCCGCCGTGTCGAGTGTTTGTGCCGCGGCGAGCAGCTCGCCCATCAGCTGCTGCCACCATTCATCCTCGCTGAGCAGGTCCACCATCAGCACGCCGCGCAGGTGATCCAGCTCGTGGCAGACCACGCGCGCCAGAGCACCTTCCGCCACGATCAACTGTTCCACGCCGCGGCGGTCTTTCGCCCGCACGGTCACTCGTGCCGGCCGCCGCACCGTCAGGCGCACGCTGGGGATGCTGAGGCATCCTTCACGGCTCTCCTGTTCGCCGTCCGCCGCCACCAGTTCCGGATTGACAAGTTCCCACCTCTCCCAACCGATGTCGACCACCGCTACCTGCAGAGGGACGCCCACCTGCGGTGCCGCGATCCCGATGCCGCCCGCGGCGTGCATGGTGTAGCCGCTCACGCTGTTTGGCGGTGAATTTCTCACCGCCATTGGCGTGAGAGTTGTACCGACATTCCGCCATCTTGGTGGTCGT
>NZ_BMOY01000007.1 GCF_014647315.1 Paenalicyclobacillus cellulosilyticus | reverse complement strand
GCGCAGGTCGTTTCCATATCTGATCAAATTTACAAATGATCGCGCTTTCATAGAACCATATATAGGGAATCCGCGTCAGTCCCATCATTCCCGCAAGTCTTCATTCTGATTTCCAGTTCACCAAACTGCGACGTGGCGCGGAATCTGTGTCCTTCGGTGTCACAATGGGGTTTTCGGGCATGCGGTGAACGCGCACCTGCACCAGTTGCACCTGCGCCCCCTCCTTCTTTATAGACATTATCCTTTCGTGCCGGTCATCGTGATGCCTTGCACGAAGTAGCGTTGACCGAGGAAGAAGATGATGAGCATCGGCAGGATCACGACGACCGACGCCGCCATGATCAGGTTCCAGTCGGTGTGGAACGAACCCTGAAATTGGGTCAACCCCAGTTGCAGCGTATACTTCGCCTGGTCGTTCAGATACAACAGGGGCGACAGAAAGTCGTTCCACGCCCCCTGGAACGAGAAGATGGCCACCGCCGTCAACGCGGGCTTGATCTGCGGCAGCACGATGGTGGTGAAGATCCGAAACGTGCCCGCGCCGTCAATGCGCGCCGCCTCCTCAAGCTCGGGCGGGATGGTCATGAAAAACTGGCGCAGGAGAAACACGTAGAACGCGCTGCCGAAGAACGCCGGCACCGTGAGCGGCAGAAACGTGTTGATCCAGCCGAGATCGTGATACATGATGAACTGCGGCACCAGCAGCACCTGGCTTGGGATCATCATGGTGGACAACAAGAGCATGAACAGGATGCGCCGGCCCGGGAAGCGAAACCGCGCGAAGCCGTACGCCACCAACGAACACGACACCACGTTGCCCACCACGTTGACCACGGCGATGAGCAAGGTGTTGAGCGCGTAGAGCCCGAACGGCAGCGTGGTGAGCGCCTGCTTGAAGTTGCCCCATTCCGGGTGCTTCGGCCACCAGACCGGCGGAAAGACGAACACCTCGCTGCTCGACTTGAGCGCGCTCGAGACCATCCAGAACAGCGGCACGAGGAACAGCGCGGACAGCGCCGTCAACAGCGCATAGATGAAGACGCGATACACCCGCTGTGCCACCGGCATTCGCTTCCGCCGCACCGGCACCGCCGTCCCGGCAGAGACCGCGCTCATTCCCGCTCACCTCCGTAGTAGACCCACATGGACGAGCTCTTGAACACCAAGAGCGTCAACGCCAGCACGATGAAGAACATCACCCAGGCCAAGGCGGACGCATAGCCCATGTGCAACTCCGAGAACCCTTGGATGTAAATGTTCAGCGCGTAGAACAGGCCGGCGTTGTTCACGCCCGCTCCGGAACCGTAACCGGATCCCATGACGTACGCCTGGGTGAAGTAGCTGAACGCCCCGATGATGCCCATCACCAGGTTGAAGAACAGCACCGGCGAGATCATCGGCAGCGTGACGTACCGGAACTTCGCCCAGACGCCCGCCCCGTCGATCACGGCCGCTTCATACAGGCTCTGTGGCACGTCCTGCAGCCCTGCCAGGAGGATGATCATGGCGCCGCCCACGCCCCATACGCTCATCACGATGTAGGCGGGCACGGTCCACTGCGGCGTGATCAGCCACTGCGGTTGCGGCAGGCCGAAAAAGGCCAACAGCCGGTTCAGGATGCCGTAGGACGGATTGAGGATCCAGTTCCACAGCACCGACACCGCGACCGGCGGCAACACGCACGGCAAGTAGAACAGCGTGCGGTACAGCCGCATCATGCGGACCTTCTGATTCAGCAGGATGGCCAACAACAACGCGACCAATAAGTCCAGCGGAACCGAGACGATGGCGTAGTAAAACGTCACCCCGAGCGATGTCCAAAAGTCCGGGTCATGCACCATCTGGACGTAGTTTTGCACGCCGATGAAGTGGGCCGGTTGCAACAGGCTGTAGTCGGTGAAGCTCAGGTACAACGACGCCACCAACGGACCGGCCACGAACACGATGAACCCGATGATCCACGGACTGATGAACGCATACCCGAGGACCGCCTCCCGCCTGCGCAGCGCGTTGGACTGGCGTTTCAAGCGAATCCCCCCTGGTCAAAGCACACCTCCGGGCGCGGGCCCGGAGGTGTTGCGTACCACAGATTCTTGCCGCCTGCTTACGGCTTGAGGGCCTTCTGCAAATCCTGGGCGGCCTTCTGCGCCAACTGCTGCGGCGTGTCCTTCGTGCCGCTCAGGATGGGCTGGTAGATGTCGTTGGTCAACGCGGTCCAGTACTGGTTCATGTTCGGCACCAGCCGCGGTGCCCGCGCGTACTGCATCGAATCCAGGATCACCGGGATGCGGTCTTTCGGCGTGTGTCCGCCCGGCGCATCCGGGATGGAGATCTGATCCAGGTGCGCAGCGTACTGCTTGACCGGCGGGACAATCTTCCAGTGATCAATCGCGTCAAGCAGCGCGGCGTACGCCTTGACCAAGGTGTCCTTGTCGACCTTGGAGTGGGCATAGATGCCGAGATCCGCCAGCCACAGGAACGTGGCGTGCTGGGTGCCCATCGGCATTTCGGCGATCTTGGCGGTGAAGCCTTGGGTCTTGTAGTTGCCGTCCGCCGCGCCGCCCGCGAACATCGCCACCCGGCCCTGCACGAACAGGTCCTCGATGTTGACGTTCGCCAGCTCCGCCAGCGGCGGGACGACCTTCTCGTCCACCATCTGTTTCATCAGCTTGATGCCTTTGACGGCGTTCGGCGAATTGATGGTGCTCTGGGTCAGGTTCTTGTTCCAGAAGTCACCGCCGTACGACCAGACGTACATCTCCACCGGCGGCCAACCGTTGGCTTGCAGGTACCCGTAGATGTGCTTCGCCGGATTGGTGAGCTTCTTCGCGTCCTGCATGAACTGGTCCCAGGTCCAGTTCTTCGTCGGCAGCGGGACGTGCGCCTCTTGGAACAGTTTCGGGTTGTAATACATCACCACCGGCTGCGCGATCCACGGGAAGCCGTAGTAATGGCCGTTCGGACCGCGATCGGCCGTCAGGGTGTTCTGGAAGTAGTTGGCCGGATTCAGCACGATGTACTTGTTCTTGTACTTCTGAATGTACGGCGTCAGGTCCAGCAACACGCCCTGCTTGATGTAGGTCGGGACGTTGCTGTCGGTCATGTAGAAGATGTCGGGCGCCGCACTGCCGCCGGCCGCCAGGTACGTGTTCAGTTTCTGGTCGTAGTTGGCCGGGACGTTCAGGTTCTTGATGAAGAATTCGTTCTTGTGTTGCTGGTTGATCTTGTTGATGATGGCCTGCAGTTCGCTGTTCTCCTGCGCGCCGCCCCACGACATGAACGTGATGGTGGGCACTGCCGCGCGCTTGGCCTTGGCCTGCGCATCGAGCGTCTTCGCCGTGCCGACGGCACCTGCCGCGACCACTGCCGCCGCCAATGCGGTCGCCGAAGCCACTTTGGTCGCCTTCTTCACCTGTGACACCCCTTTTCATATGTTTGTGATCCTGAACCCGCTTACACCTGGAAGCCCACACTGAGCTGACGCGCGGGTCGCCGGCGGTCGCGGGCGGCGCCTTGGCGTCCGCCCGTCCCGCCCGCGATACTAATTAAACTTTATTAATAAAATACACCCCACTGTGCAGCCTGTCAACCTATCACTTGCGTGTGGTCGTAGACGTGTTGCAAGACCAGCGTCGCGGCACCGACCGCGACCGCCCGGCTGCCAAACTGCGTGACGACAATCGGGATCCTGCGCGCAGGCATCCACGCCTCAATCCGCCGCTGCGTCTCCTCCACCATGAACGGATCGGCAAAAAAGGTGTGTCCGCCGAGGATGACCATGCTCGGGTCGATGACGTGCACCAGATTGATGATCCCAGCCGCCATGAAATCGAGCGCGCGCCGGACGATGTCCGCTTCGGGTGCCAGCCCCTCCTTCGCGCGTCGGATGACCGCTTCCAGCAACGACGGTTCCGGATGTCCGCGCGACAGCGTCAACCCCTTGGCCGCGCGCACCGCATTCAGGATGGCCACCGCATCCCCGCTCGACGCGAGCGTCTTCGGTTCGCCGTCCTCGAAGGTGACGATGGTGCGGGAAAACTCACCTGCGGCATCGTGATCGCCCTTGTAAATGGAACCGTTGACCGCGATGCCGGCACCGACGCCAATCTCCGACAGCACGAACACCAGGTGTCTGGCCTCCTGGCCGAGCCCGAACCACATCTCGCCGAGGACGGCCGCATTGGCGTCGTTTTCCAGCCATGCGGTCATGCCGAGCTCGCTCTCGATGGCGTCGACCACCGGTTCCTGATGCCAGTCGCGGAACTCGTCCGAGTTGGGGAACGACGGCGCAGCCAAGCCGACTCCGATGACGTCTTCCATCCGGTAGCCGTAGGCTTCAATCCAACGCGCCACATGCTCCACCAACGCCCGGACCCCGTCGATCTCGTCGGCGTCCACCTCGTGGTACTGACGAATTTCGCCGAGCAGGTTGACAAACGCGACCCGCACCCGCAGGCGGCCCAGTTCCACCCCCACCGCCACCGGCGTGTGTGGGTTCACCTCCACCAGCTTCGGCGGGCGCCCCATCGACGACTCCGCATAACCGACCTCGCGCAACCACCCTTGCTCCAACAGCGCGTCGACAATCCGGATGACCGTCGGCTGCGTCAGCCCTGTCTCCATGCCGATCTCCGGCCGGGACACTCTCCCTCGCATGCGGATAACATTGAGGACCCTGCGCTCATTCACCTTGCGCAACACGGTAGGCAAGACCTTCATGTCGATGTGAATGGCTCCTTCTCGCGCGATTTTGCGGAGGATGAACGCAGGTTTTCTCCGCGGGCCCTGGTCGGGAAGACACGCGATGCCCGACCGCCGGGCCCTGATTTTGTTCTTGATTGTAATGCCCGCATGGAGGGCGGTCAACTCGGACTCGGCACGGTCTTTCCTCCAAAATCGAGTTGAAACAGCCAACGTGCGCATGCGGCCCGCCACGCGCCGACCGCCGCATCCTCCTCCGCCAGGCCGAGTCCGTGGCGCCCGTGCGGATAAATATGCAACTCGAACGGCACCTTGGCGCGGCTGAGCGCTTGTGCAAACAACAAGCTGTTTTCGACCGGCACCCCTGCGTCGTCCGCCGTGTGCCAGATGAATGCGGGCGGCATGCGCGCCGTGACTTGACGTTCTATCGAAAGCAGCTCGCGCAGGGATTCATCCGGCGCATCGCCCAAGAGGTTACGCAGTGACCCCTCGTGGCGGTATTCGCCGAACGTGATGACCGGATAACAGAGGATGAGCGCATCCGGGTGGCAGGGCAGCTTGTCGATCTCGTCCTGCGGTTTGTACGTCTGGAGGTTGTGGTGTGCGGCGAGCGTCGCCGCCAAGTGTCCGCCGGCGGAAAACCCCATCACCGCGACCCGATCCGCCCGTATCCCCAAATCTGCAGCGTGGTAACGGACCCAGCGCACCGCGCGTTGCGCATCCGCGAGCGGCACTGGGTGCCTGTACGGCGCCACGCGGTAATCGACCACACATGCCGAAACCCCTATCTCGTTGAGCCATCTAGCCACCGGCTCTCCCTCATGAGGCGCTCGTCTCGCGTATCCCCCGCCGGGAAAGATGAGGACGGCGCCTCCAGCGCGCCGTGTCGCGGGCACAAGATACGGCCGGATGACCGGTCGATCTTCGGCACCATCCCCGCGGGCAAACGGATCGTCGCTGGGCCAAAGCGGAAACATGGACACGTAAAGATACCTCCAACCTTCCTAACTTTGCAATTGCTCCGCCAACCATGCAAACGACCGCTCGCCCCATATCTCATGGCGGCCAGGGAAGATGTGGTAGTCGAACCTGTCCTCGCAACCTGCGCGGCGGTAGATCTCCTTGACGCGGGCCACCGCTTCCGTGGTCCCCGCCAATGGGAATATGGGATCATCCGCCCCGGATTCGATGAACAGCGGCCGCGGCGCGATGAGCCCGAGGATGTCGGGCAGTTCGGCGTCCTCGAGCAGTCCGGGAATGTAGTTGCAGATGCAGTGCGGCATCGCCAGGATGCTCTGTTGAAAGGTGTTCGCGTAGATGCCGACCACTGCGGCCCGCACCCGCAAGTCGAGGGCGGCGAACAGGGTCGTGACCATGCCGCCGCCGGAATACCCGATGCTGCCGATGCGTTCCGGATCTACTTCCGGGCGCGTCTGCAAATAGTCGGCGGCGCGCATCGCTTCGGCCACGCGCAACCCGGCCAAGGTGCGTCCGGCCATCAACAGCGAGACGGATAGCGAGAAACAGGAGTTGGGTGCGTTCGGATCACGCCGCAGGTCCCGCTGCAACCGGCGGTCGCCGAAACCTGCGATTTCCGGCACCATGACGACAAGCCCCCGCCGTGCGAGCGCACTGGCCACGTTGTCCCCCAGGCGTCCGGCAGGTGCGGCGGGCCATCCGTCCCCCGCCAGTCCCACCATCGTGCGGCTGCCCGGGCCATGGCCGTGCCACAACAAGACGCCCGGCAACCGCTCGCCCGGTGTGAGCCCGTTGGGGACGACCACATATGCCGGCATGCGCAGGCCGCCTACCGTGGAAAACTCGATCCGCTCGCGCACCACGTCGCCGGCTGTGACCCGTTCCAGCACCACAGGCGCGAGCGGGCCGTTCAATGGACCAAAGGCACTCAGGCCCAGCCGCTGTCGCAGCCGGGCCCTTCGCGTGCCCGCGCCCTCCATGTCCGCGTGCGCGTGCACATGCGCCGCCTCGGTCGGCCGCGTCGGGGCATCTTCCGCAAAGGTCTCTCGGTCTGCGCCGCTGCCCTCGCCCTTGCGCGCGGCCGCTGTGCGCTGCGCTGCGAGCGTTTGGTACATCTGCTCCAGGAATTCGTCAGGCGCCCACATCCTGCACCCTCCTCCTGCACGCTGCCGCGGCACCCACGTCCATCACACCCATGCCGCCTGCGGCGGATGCACGTAGTCCAGGTACGCCTGGGCCACACCCGCAGCGTGGACGTCCCCGTCGTGGAAATACAACCGGTACCGGTACCGGCGCGACCCACCGGCCGGGATGTGCACCTCGCCGCGGAAGAACAGGTTGTTCGGCGCCATCAAGCCGTAGTCGCGCACATGCCAATGCGTCGGATACCCGTCGTTCTCCGGGTGGTCCATCACGGCAATCCCGGCCATCCCGCCGCCGAGCGGACCGGAGTAGTCGCACCAGTGGGCACGCCGCCCCCAGCACTCCGCCTCGCCGATGGCACCGTAGGCGTTGGTGATGACCCCGCCGGCATCCGCCTTGATGCTGTCGGCCACGCGCACGCCGAGCGGGCCCGCTTCCTTGGTGCGCCCCAGGGTCACGTCACCGTACCGGGCATAGAGCGTGAAATCGATGTCCACCACCCGCCGCCCTGCCTCAGTGCGGTAAAACGTCCACGTCCGAACGTCATCCATCAACGGGCGTCCGTCGAAATCGGTCCACACGTTCTCCGTCTGAATGGTGCCGAACACCGGCCCGGACGTGCAGCGGATGGCGGTCTGCCGCTGCCACCCGAACCGCCCGGCCGGTTCGTTCCATGTGTCTGTCCCGTTCACATCCCCGATGCCCAGCCACACCGAGCGGTGGTGCGGGTGCTCCCTGGTGGCAAAGTCAAGGCGTGTCCAGCTCTCACCGCCAGGATGCAGCAAGGGTCCCAGAAATGGCTTGGCGACCGCGGGATCGAACACGTAGAACGTGAACAACTGGCCGTCGATCACCACCTCGACCTGGTCCTGGCGGGTGACCATCACGACGCCGTCCGTGTCGCCCGCTCCCGCCAGGCTGGCTGCCTCCTCCGGGCGCCCCTGCGGCTCAAAGCGAACGGTCCACACCCGTTCCTCCCCGGCCGGGATGTCATCGACCACCAGATGCAACACCCGCCGCCCGTCGGCCTCGGCCACCTGAAACGGGACGGCGCGGCCCGCTTCGTCCCGCACCTCGGCGATGTCCCCCGCCTCGTCGGCCGGCCAGTCCACCTTGAGCACCACGCGCCGCCTGGCATGCGGCCCTGCGCTGATACGCAACCGCCGCTCCTGCATACGCTTTCCTCCTCCATGTTCGTGGTTGACGCCTCGCCCCCAAGGGCGAGGCAGGTGGGCAGGTGGTACGCGCACCCCACCGCAGCGCTTTCACCACACCCGGTTAACGGCCATCGACCGCCTGGGCCCACGCGCTGCGCAGGTACGCGGCCGCCTGCCCGACTTCCGCCGCGAAATCATCAAACCGGCACTCGATGGCCACCGTCCCGTCGTAGCCGATGGCCCGCAGCTGCCGGAAGAATCCCGGCACATCGACATCCTCCGCCACCGGCAACCCCGGCGCGCGGCGCTCCGCATTCGCCACATGGACATGCACGAGCAAGTCCTGCACCCCGTCCAGCACGGAAAACGCCTCTCGCTCCAAGTGCATGTGGTAGAGGTCCGCCAAGACCCGGATGTGCGCCCAATCGCCGTCCCGCACCAGCCGGATCGCCTCAGAGACGGTGAAGATCACGTTGGTCTCCCCACGGTTGAGCGGCTCCACCGCCACCACCAAACCGTAGCGGCCGGCGAGTTGGTCGCACAGGCTGAGGAACGCGCGCAACTGATGCCAAGCCCGCTCATGCGGGAACCCGTCCGGGATGCTGCGCGCCCGGCCGCTGCCAAACACGATGCACTCCCCGCCCAAGGCCGCGACGCGCGCCATCACCCGCTCCACATAATCCCGTACCCGCGGCAGGTCCACCTCGGGTCCCACAAGCGGCAGCGCCGGCGGAATGAAGCTGTTGACCGCCCGCACCGGCACGCCGGCCGCCGCCACGGCCTGTGCCAGATCGGCAAATGTAGGCTCATCGAGGTCGGCCAACAATCCGGCCGTCAATTCTGCAAAATCGTACCCGCAGGCGTGCAGCACCTGCAACGATTCGCGCAGGGCCGTCACCCTGCCGTCCTGCGCCGCCGCACCCACCTGCGGCACGAACGATCCCGCCGTCAAACAACATCCGAGTTGCATCGCTCACCCGTCCCCCTCGTGCCATGCGTCCGTCACCGGGCGCATGCGGTGTTCCTTTGCATCAAAGTACATACCCTCCAACAGCGGCGCCAACGACGTCCTGATGGTCAGCTGGAATGGATTCGCACCCTGTTTCACAAAGCTGCGCAGCAGCTGCCAACGGTACGGCGCCCACGGGCGTACGCCCACCGCGACACCATTCCACGTCAGCTCGGCACACTCGGCAAATTCCGGCGGCCACCCGTCCCATGCCAGCCAAAACACCTCCGCATCCGGTAGATCCTTGATCTCCACCGTGCCCGCCAAGGTCAAGGTGCCGGCGTAATGCGGCAGCCCCGGCAGCGGGCGGGCCGAGAAACCCACCTCGGCCGGGACGGCCGTCAACACCGGCTCCCCGCCGCGGTATACGACACCGAAGCGGCCCGCCAGGTACAGCGGATCGACCAACCCGTCGCTGTCCTGCGCCGCCGTCACCAGCACGAGCAGACGGTTGCGGCCCGGACGCAGCCAGGGACGGACATCCACCCCGATGCGGGCGTGATCGTAGGAAGAGACAGGCTGCATCATCGCACGCGTGATGAGGTGGTCGTTGACAAAGACCTGCCACGCGCCGCGGATGGCACCTTGGTCCATCTGGAGCGACACCTCGTCGGGACACACTTCGACGTCAAACTCCGCCAGATAGGCACAGGTGACAGGATAGCGGACGGTTATGCGCAGCGGCGTTCCGAACACCTGGTGGAACGACACCGGCAGCACCGGGGCTTCGCCGTCCGCCACCTGATGCAGCCAAGGCTTGACCTCGACCCACGGCCCCTCTGCCGCCGCGCCCGCAAGGACGGACGTTGGGTTTGGGCCTTCGGCTCCCGGCCGCCAGGCAAAGCGGAAACGCCCGAGACGAAGCGCGTTGGGTTGGTGCAGCGTGAGGGACAACCGGGACGGCAAGGGCACGCGCACCACCGGCAGATCCTCGCCTGTGCGCATGAGGGGTTCGATGGCGTCCAACAAGAGCGGCGTTCCACACAGCACCCGCCGCGGCGCCCGCGGCACAGACAGCGGCGTAACCTCCGCTGACCGCCCCCCGGCAAGCGGCAATCCGCCGGCCTTTGCAGGCGATGGTGTTGGCGTCTGCGCAGAGGTCTCAACCGGGTGGTGCGCTTCTGTGGCCGTTTGGGTACCTGCCTCCGTGGCCGCTTGGGTGCCGGCTTCCGCGAACACTCGGGTTCCGGCTTCCGTCCGCCAGCGCAAAAGGACCGACTCGTACGGGCCGAGCCGCACCGGTATGCGCAGGATGCCCCGCTCGTCCGCCACCTCGGTCAGATATGGCGCTTGCGTCCCCGCTTCCAGGTCCCACCGCTCCACCTGTGCCTGCACTCCCGCCTGCCCGCTCGCCTGAAGCATATCGCCCTGCCCGGACAGGCCCGCGCCGGGGGCCACGGTGACGCACAGCGTCCAGGCCACCTCGCGCCCTTCCTGATTGGACACAAACACCAAGCCCGATCCGTCCGCCAACACCCGATGGTGCAGCAGGCAGGCTGCGCGCTGCTCTGGCTGACCCTCTGCGTACACCGGAAGCCCGGCTTCCTGCCGCAGGCGTTCGATGAGGACCAAAGCCGCATTCGCTGTGCGCAGACTGCCCTCGGTGGCGAGGAAGTACGTGCGGTGCGGGCCGCGCCACCAACAAGGCTTTGCCGCCGTCGCGGCCGGGTTCACCGCAGTCGCGTCCCCCTCGGCCAGTGCTGCCGCGGGCGCGGGCGAGGATGCGCGGCCCGGCTGCCAGTACGCCGCCATCCCTTCCGCCGGCACGCCGAACCAGGCCGCCACGTTCGATGCCAAGCCGTCGTGGCCCGCCTCTGTTGCGTCCACCACCGGCAGGTGGCCGGCCGCCAACACCAAGCCGCCTTGCGCGGCAAACGCTTGGATCTGGTGCCACGCCGCCTGTTCCAGGTGGGTGAACGGCGGCAGCAGCAGCGCGCGGTACACCGCATCCCCCAGGCGGATGCAGCCGTCTTCCACGCGCGCCGCGGCCAGCAGTTCGGGGTCGAGATGGTCGAAGTCGAGCGGGTCCTGCGCCAGGGCGGTGCACAAGTATCGCCAGTCCTCCCGCAGCTGCTGCGCCCGGCTCGTACCCTGTCCTTCCGCCCATTCGCTGGTGGTGGGGGTCAGGACCGCCAGGACGGCACCAGGCCGGCCTTGGCTGAGGGCATAGCTGAGCCGGCCCGCATAGTCGGCCAAAAGGCGAAAGCGGGGCCAATACGGATTCTGAAAGAACTGGGACGGGGGCGCGTCATGCTTGGCCAACCCATCCAGGGTATAGAAAAACGCATGAAAATTGAAGAAATTGATCCCCATCGCCGCCAGCCTGTCCAGCATCCACTTGGCATCCTGCAAGGTCATCGACCAGCCGACGCTGTGGAAACACTCGATGAGCGCCCGCCGGCTGCCCAGCTGGTGCGCCAGCGAACTGACCGCCTTGGGGTCGTTGCGGAAGCTCCCGGTGTACTCATCGAGAATCCATGCCAAGGAACGCCCGAGCTTCTCGTGGGCGGAGTCCCCGCCCGGAATGTGGCTGTAGAGCTGGCCCGACATGCGCAGAGCGGGGACCTCGGCCACATACATCAAACCATGCTGGTCGCACCACGCCCGGACGGCCCGGTGATACGTCTCGCGCAACAGCAAGTGCGCGGCCTGCATGTACCGGTACCGGAAGCGGGCCGCCGCGGCCGCCTCCGCCGCGTCCGCCCCGTCCGACACCAGCCAGTGCAGCGATTCGGCGGGATGGCTGCCGTACATTTCGTAAAAGTACGCCGGCAGCCGGGGCGACCACGGGATGCGGCCGAGGTAATGGACCTCGTCGGTGAACACCCCTTGCACGATGGTACCGAAGTAGTCACCCACCGTCTCCGCGTAGCGGTCGTGCGTCAGGCGCAAAAAGGTCTGCACCGCTTCGGGGTGGCACGGATCGACGAACGTACCATAATACTTAAAGTCCCGGACCACCTCCTCGACGAACACCAACACCTGCCAGCGGCCGGACGGTACCCGCCACCGCAAGCGCTTCACCGGACCATACGTGAAAAACCGCTTCTGGTTGTACCGCGTGAGCCCCGTCTTTTGAAACACCACCTCCGCCTGGTGATTGCCGAAATACCCGCGCAGGTCCACCGCCCTGCTCCAACGCGGCCGGTCCATCTCGTCCAGCGGCGCCGCCTTGGCGTACACCACCCGGCCAAACGGGAAGGTTTCCTCCCAATCCGCGGGTCCCGCAAGTTGAAAGTGGTACGGCTTAAGCACGCGATGGACCGCGTCCGGGTGTTCCAGCACCACCTCACCGCCCGCAATCCCGCTCGGATACGGATATTCATCGTACAACCAGACCTTCAGGCCGTGCCGGGCCGCCGTCTCCACCGCGTGGCGCACCGCCTCGAACCAGGCGGCCGACAGATAGGGGATGGCGAGCCCCTGGCGCGGGCAGAGGAAGAACCCGCCGACCCCTTGTGCCGCCATCTCGCGGATCTGCCAGGCGACACGGTCCGGGTCCATGTCGCCGTTCCAAAACCAAAACGGCATGATGCGAAACTCCGCCGGCGGTTTCAGAAACCGGTACGCTTCCACACCATTCTCCTCCTTGCGCGACAGACCCCCGCGGCGTTACGCTCCAGTGGTTATGCCGGCTGCCGCCCGCACCTCGGCCACCGTCACCGGGCGGCCCGTCCGGGCCGATTCGTAGATGGCGGTGATGACTTCCATCGGCTTGAGGCCCTCTTCCCCGTTGACCACCGGTTCGCGATCGTTGGCGATGGCATCGAGCATGTCGAGAAACTGCCGCCGATGCGACAAGCCCCATTCCTTCCGGCCCGGCCCGACCTGTTCCGCCCAGTTGACGACGCCTTCTTTGGGCACCTCGTCGGAAGCGGGATCGCGGCAATACAGCTTTTGGAGCAGGTCATCTTCGATCACCGCCGTGCCGAGCGTGCCAAACACCTCAATGCGCGTCGGCAGCTGCGGGTAGGCGCTGGTGGTCGCGGCGATGGTCCCCAGTGCGCCGTTGGCAAAACGCACCGCCACCACGGCGACGTCCTCGACCTCGATGCGTGCGTGCGTCGCCGTCGCCGTGTACGCACTCACCTCCGCCACGTCGCCGACGAGGTGCTGGACCACGTCGATGGTGTGCAGGGCCTGGATCATCAACACGCCGCCCCCGTCCATCGCCCAGGTGCCTGCCCAAGGAGCGCGATCGTAGTAGGATTGCGGCCGGTACCAGTTGACGGCCGCTTCCACCAAGACAGGCCGCCCAAGCTTTCCTTGCGCCAGCCATTCGCGCACGCGGATGGTCGCATCGTCGAAGCGGTGCTGGGAGATGACGCACAGTTTCACACCCTCGCTGCGGCAGACCTCCACCACCTGACGCGCCTTGTTCAGGGTGACGTCGAGCGGCTTCTCCACAATGACGTGCTTGCCGGCCCGAGCGGCCGCGATGGCGATCTCGCCGTGCGTGCCGCTCGGGGTGCAGATGGTGACGATGTCCACATCGTCCCGCCGCAGGACCTCGCGGTAGTCGGTATACCACGGCGCCCCGGCCCGCTCGCCCAACGCGCGCGCCCGCGCCTCGTCCACATCCACCACGGCCACCACCCGGGCGCCGTCGATGGCGCGGATTTGCTCCACATGCGTGCGGCTGATGGCCCCGCCGCCGATGACGGCAAAACGAAACGTACTCCCCATGCCCGTCGTCTCCTTCGTTCCGGATGATGGCCTATTCCCTGCGTGCACACGGCATCGGCTCGCCGTGAAGGTAGGCCATGTAGCACTGAAGGGCGGTGCGGTTGTGCGCCCGCGCCAAGCGTTCGGCCTCCGCGGCCGCCCCGTGGCGCATGGCGTCGAGAATCGCCCGGTGTTCCTCATGCGAAGGGATGAGGTGGGCGACAAACACTTCCTTGAAGAAGTGGTTGCGAATGCGCTGCCAGCGCAGCATGATGCGCTCGGTCATCTCCACGAGCAGAGGCATGCCGGTGCAGCTGGCGATGCTGCGGTGGAACCGCTCGTTCATGTCTCCCCATAAATCGTACTGCTCGCGGCGCAGGATGTCGTCCATCTCCTTCCACATCGCTTCCAGCTCCGCCAGTTGTCCGGGGCCAATCCGCTCCGTGGCAACCCGGGCCGCGACGCCTTCCAACCCTTCTTTCAGCGTGAACGTTTCGACGATGGACGCCTCCGACAGCGGCGACACCACCGCACCCACGTGCGGCTTGTGCTCAATCCAGCCTTCCACATGGAGCAGGCGCAGCGCTTCCCGCACCGGAATGGGACTGACGTCGAAGCGCATGGCGAGATCGCGCAAGAGCAAGCGTTCGCCGGGCCTGAGTTGGCCACGGATGATGGCATCCCGCAGCGCTTGATAGACGACCTCCTGTTTGGTCGCGTAATTTTTGGTGAACGCCAGGTTTTCCATGTTGGATTCCTTCTCTTTCATTTTGATAGTTATATTTTATATAATATCACAAACGATTGTGCAACTCCGATCCGGGGTGTGCTGGAAGTGAGAACAGGAGGTCGCCGCAATGAAAAGCATCGGCATCATCATGAACGGTGTCACCGGCCGCATGGGCACGCGCCAACACCTGGAGCGGTCCATCGTGGCCATCCGCAGGCAGGGCGGCATCCGTTTGCCAAACGGCGAGACACTCATGCCCGAACCCATCCTGGTCGGCCGCAACGAACAAAAACTGCGGGCGCTCGCCGCACGTTACCAGATTGACCGCTGGACCACGGACCTCGACGCCGCGCTGTCCGATCCGTTCTACGAAATCTACTTCGACGCGCAAGCGACGCCGCTGCGCGCCGCGAGCGTCGCCGCCGCCATCCGCGCCGGCAAGCACGTCTACTGCGAGAAGCCGGTGGCGGAAAACCTCGCACAGGCGCTCGATCTCGTCCGCTTGGCGCGATTGCGAGGCGTCAAGACGGGTGTCGTCCAGGACAAGTTGTTCCTCCCCGGATTCCTCATCCTCAAGCGGCTCATCGACAGCGGCTTCTTCGGCCGCATCCTGTCGGTGCGGGGCGAATTCGGGTACTGGGTGTTTGAAGGCGACCTCATCCCGGCCCAGCGGCCGTCCTGGAATTACCGCAAGGAAGACGGCGGCGGCATCATCGTCGATATGGTCTGCCACTGGCGCTATCTGCTCGACCACCTGTTCGGAGGTGTGGAGGCCGTCTCCTGTATCGGCGCCACCCACATCCCGCGCAGATGGGACGAGGAAGGGCGCCCGTACGAGGTCACCGCGGACGACGCGGCCTACACCACCTTCCAACTGCCGGGTGGCGTCATCGCTCACATCAACGCCTCCTGGTGCACCCGCGTCAACCGGGACGAATTGTTCGAGCTGCAGGTGGATGGGACGGAAGGCAGCGCCGTCGCCGGGTTGCGCCGCTGCAAGGTCCAGCACCGGGCCCACACGCCGCGGGCCGTCTGGAACCCGGACCTGCCGGATGCGAATGACTACCGGGCACAGTGGGTGGAAGTGCCGCCGGCCGAGGAGCCGGAGAACGCGTTTAAGGCACAGTGGGAGATGTTCCTCAAGCACGTGGTGATGGATGCCCCGCACCCGCACGACCTGTTGGCCGGTGCCAAGGGGGTGCAGCTGGCGGAGCTCGCCCTGCGCTCCTGGGCGGAGCGGCGGTGGATCGACGTGCCGGACCTGGAGGAAGCGCTGGCGGCACCTGCATCGTCCACCCTGTGAGATGTCACAACCAAGGAGGCAAAGCCATGCCTGTCGTCATCCGTTTACCGAACCGCCAGGGAGAACTTGAACTTTACGAAGCCGGCCGGCACGCCCGGTCCCTGCCGGAGACGGCCCGCTTCTCTTCCCGGGTGGCGTTCGCCGCCGCCCACGTCACCGCCCATCCCCTCGCCGATGTCGATCCGTCCTCCGCCGCCCGGCTCGACTGGGAGGCGACCCTGGCCTACCGCCGCTATTTATGGGGGCTGGGCTTCGGCGTCGCCGAGGCGATGGACACTGCCCAGCGGGGCATGGGTCTCGATTGGGAAACGGCGAAGGAGCTCATCCGCCTGTCCGCCGCCGAGGCGCAGGCGGTGGGCGGCCGCATCGCCTGCGGCGCAGGAACGGACCACCTCCGTCCGTCCGCCAACGTCACCTTGGAGGATGTCATCGCCGCTTACGAGACACAGTGCGCGTGGATTGAACGCTGTGGCGGGCAAGTCATCCTCATGGCCAGCCGGGCGCTGGCCAAGGCGGCCCGGGGACCGGCGGACTACGTCCGCGTGTACCGCCGCGTCCTGTCGCAGGTGTCGCAACCGGTCATCCTGCACTGGCTCGGCGACATGTTCGATCCCGCCCTCACCGGCTACTTTGGTTTCTCCGACGTCCGCCGTGCGATGGAAGTGTGCCTGGAAATCATCCACAGCGAGCGGAACAAGGTGGCGGGCATCAAGCTGTCCTTGCTGGATGCGGACCTCGAACGCACCATGCGCCGGCAGTTGCCCGCAGGCGTGCGCATGTTCACCGGCGACGACTTCAACTTCGCCGAGCTGATCCTCGGCGACGAAACCGGCCACAGCGACGCCCTGCTCGGCATCTTCGACGCCATCGCCCCCGCGGCGGCGGCCGCGCTCACCTGTCTCGACCGTGGCGATGTCGACGGATACCACGCTTGGCTTGCGCCGACGGTGCCGCTCAGCCGCCACATCTTCGCCCCGCCCACCCGCTTTTACAAAACGGGCGTGGTTTTCCTGGCGTACCTCAACGGCCACCAGGACCACTTCCGGATGGTGGGCGGCATGGAGAGCATGCGATCCGTCATCCATCTGGCCGAGATCTTCCGGCTGGCGGACCAAGCCGGACTCCTGCGCGACGTGGAGCGTGCCGCCGAGCGGATGCGGCTCGTGCTGGCCGTGGCGGGGGTGATGGCATGACCGCACCCTCGCAACCACAGCACACGGCCCAGCCGGCGGGGCTTGCCATCCCCGCCGGCATGCCGAGGCGCCAAACGCCCGCGACCCGCCGTCCATTGGACCTCAACCGGCTGAGCCTCAACCAGGCCACGACGGAGCCGTACACCCTCGCGGAGGCAGCCGCCGCGTGCGCCCAAGCCGGCATCGGGTGGTTCGCGCCGTGGCGGCATAAAATCGCCGCGACAGGTCTCGCCGAGAGCGCCCGCATCCTCAAGAATTACGGACTGCGTGTCTCCAGCCTCTGCCGCGGCGGCATGTTCCCCGCCCCCACCCGCGACGAGCGAGCGGCGCGCATCGAAGACAACCGCCGGGCCATCGCGGAGGCGGCCGCGCTGGAAACCGACGTCCTGGTCCTCGTCTGCGGCCCGCCCAACGGCTGCCCCCTCGACGAGGCGCGCCAAATGGTGGAAGACGGCATCGCCGCGCTTATCCCGTACGCAGAACAGCACGGCGTGCGCCTCGCCATTGAGCCGTTACATCCGATGTTCGCCGCCGACCGCTCCGTCATCGTGTCCCTGGGACAGGCGAACGACATCGTGCAGCGGCTCGGCTCCCCCTGGGTAGGCGTCGTGATTGACGTCTATCACGTCTGGTGGGACCCGTACCTCGACCGCGAGATTGCACGCGCCCGCGGCCACATCTTCGGCTTTCATGTCAACGACTGGGTGGTGCCCATGGCAGACACCGTGACTTCGCGCGGCCTGATGGGGGAAGGCTGCATCGACATTCCGCGCATCCGCGAGGCGGTGGAAGCCGCCGGGTACCACGGGCCGATTGAAGTGGAGGTGATGAACCGGGATCTGTGGCAAAAAGGGTGCCGGGAGATTGTCGAGATGGTCAAAAACGCATACATGCTTCATACGTAAAGAGGGGCCGGGGTTACCCCCCTCGGCCTCTTGAGTGCATAAGGTCATATCTTCATCCTTTTGCTTTCTTGACCGAGTGCTCCGGAAGATATTCAGGGATCATTTCAAGACACTCGATCACACTTAGACACCATTGAGATATCTGGTTAGTTGAAACTTGCGGTAGCTCAACGATTGACTGTACCCACTCGTCTTCTGGGACGACAACAGGTTCTAAAGGCATCCGTTCCACTTCGGAAAGAATCAATTGCCACGCTTGTTGAGCGAGTGCAGCGTTATGTCGTTGAACTGCAGCAAACGCCACCAGGCGTGCGTACAACATGGGCCAGTTCCAGTGGCGATTGCCCACCTTACCGCCACTTCTTCGTAACTTCTCCTCTTCAGGAAGTACAGCGAATTCCCCGAAGTCCGCAAGTAAGCGTATCCAGTCATCATCCTGCAGTAAATCTGCTAGTTCAATCCAAATCTCAGGCGCTCCGAACGCCACAACCATGTGGTAGTCATAGTTGTCATCTCCAATATGGTGCATCCTATTCTCTGTGGGATCGTAGCCAAACGTCGGACCCGAGCACAGTCCTAATGGTAATTGTTTAAAGAACATAATACCTTCGCGAATGCGTTGAAGATAGCCTTCGTCCAAGAAGCGTTCCCATTGCGTTAACCAATTCGAACAAAATGCCGCCCAGTCCGGCCCGCTTCGAATATGAGTGGCATACGACCCTGGCGGAAATATGGCGCGCATCGGATCGAGCTTAGCTACGGCAAACTCCGCATCTTTTACCTCATCGAGAATATCTCCGATGCGCTCATCGGCGGTAAGGTAATAATAAATGCGATGCAGTCCCGCCATGCTGATGCGTGCTTCTTTACATCCACATCCCCAATGAACAACATTATGACGAGATCCCAGCCCCTTATAGGAACCCAAGTGGTAAACGTCAACTTCACTTGTGTGCCTCGTCATCGCCTCAGCCATCCGGAAAACGTCAGCACGTCCCGTTCGGAGAAACGTGTACCATAGCCATAAGTTAGGAATAAGCTCAGTGTTCTGCCACGCATACCCCCCCATGTCATAGCGCCAACAATGGCGTACCGGGTCGTATGTGTGCATGACATCGCCATAATTCCAGAACCCGTACCATCGTCGTCGCTTCACTTCGTTCGTGTAGAAATCCAATGCCTTATCCAAGCATCCTTCCAGCCAGTCCCGCATGGGTGTTGTACGGTCGGGCAAACTCCACCTGCCAAATATGCCGGCATCCTTATACCGCACAGGCTCACAAATAAGTATCGGCGGTGTCTGTACCATCCTGGCCATTTCCATGAGTTGCTTACGTGAAGGTATTTCATCCATGAACCAAATGCGGACCTCATTGGTATTCGCGATACCATAAGGTGTACTTCTCATTTCATTGAACCCTTCATATGCCGAGACGACATGTGGAACCGTATCATAGTGCCGCAGGTCCATCGCAGGTGCACTTGGGCTCCAAAACCACGCCGTAAGTGTTGACTGCTCTTGGCTGAGTCCCTTAACATCAATGCTACGGGGATATTTTTCCCAAAAGTCCCGTAAACCTACAACGAGGCCACCCTCTCTTCCCCCAATATACACAGTTCCCTGAGCTCGTTGACCATGAACAGCTTCAACCCAAGCGCAACCGCGTTTCGTACGCTTTCGAATCACATAATGCTCACTAGAATCTTGGAAGACCTGAAAGATGTCCCAAACAGGTGCGTCTTTCAAGACATCTTGAAACCGCGCGTTGTCACACCATTCAGTGATATCAACTTGGCCAAAGCGTATTTGTTGCCGATACCAAGTATTATTTCGATCGAAGCCCCGTACTAACAGAAGTTTCGCAGCCTCAGAAAAAACACCACTGTCACCTACCACTCGTATACAACGATTGTATAAATCATTATTCAAATTAGTATGAATATTAATTCCAACGCCGCGTAAATACTCATCGTGGACATTACAGGCATCACTGTCGTAAATGAATGTGTGAACGACTCGTATCTCCTGTACTCCTGCATATACATAAAATCTAACAATGAACGGAATGCGCCTCATCGCATGGGTGTTGCAAAGCACATGCGAACCAGTTATCTTAACTACGCACCGAATTGGTCCCTTTTGTTCAACAGTCGCAGCGTCGACATGACTTATGAATTTCAGCACTTCTTTTGCTACACGGCCTTCATCGACACAGAAGACTCGTTCCATGCACACTGCAAGATCACAGAACGCTCTCATCTTACCGTCTGCCCAAGTCATATCACAGAGCTTGGTCCCGTTTCGGTAAAAAATGATGCAGAGATTCCCCGATTGCACCTGAATCGCATTATCCATGTCCGTTACTTGAATGCTGTCACGCACGCCACCGGGCTGACTGTCACGAGCTGTATCAAGAACAAGGGAAAGCCCGTCTGTCTCTGCTCCGAAAACTGCAGCGTGTGCAGTCCATTTCACGCTCCCGTCAGGCCAGTAAGCCGTGCACCAAGTTTGCATTGGAATTTCTTTATCCTCACTATCGATTAGCCGCAACACACGAGTATCGTTCAAGAACCCGCGTGGCCAGGGAACACCAAATGTCACTCCGCATGGTTGATTTGGACGCAAATGACCCAGCCACTGCAGGGGCGTCGAGCTTAGCTTCAACACCGCCGCTCTCCTACCTCTCTTTCCAACTGGATGAACTTTCACTAGAGTTGAAATTAGTGAGGAGGGGAAACGCCCCTCCTCGAACCATCCCGTTCATTCATTCATTGCTTACTTCAATGCAAGATACTTCAGATGGCCATGCTTCTTTACCCACTGATAATCCTCGTTTATCTCTTTAATGTATTGATCGCCTCCGCTCTTCCTCCAAAGGCTAATCGCGTTCTTCCATCCATTCGCGTCGATCTGGCCCACGATGTATTTAATACGCGCGTCATTCAAGATATTGTCCAATTGGGTTCCTTGCTGTGCGTATGTCTGCGAGTAGAGTCCGGCTGCTGGATTAGGTACAACAATTTTAGCGTTCTGTGCCATGACTTGGTTCACTAATTTTGACGTCGGTGTTGGTTCAGTCGTATAATATCGATTTGTCGGAATTCCCATCAATAACTGGTTCAGATCATTCACTTCATTGTGGATCGTCACATTGTTCGTATTGATAGGTTGCACATAACCCTTAACCAGCTTGTACTGCCGTCCTTCAATTCCATTCCATAACAGATTTTGCGCATACTTGTCGTTCAGCTTGTCAAGGAAAGCCAACACCTTTTGCAAATCGGATAAGGTAGGTACAGATTTCCTTGGAATGACATAAAATCCAGCATATCCAGATGTTCCGAGTGTACGTAAGCCTTCAGGACCTCGCACGGCACCTAAGATGCCAATTTTATCGGCAAGCTTTGGATTAGCCTTCACAATCTGATTGGCACGATCAGCTGCGTCCACAATCACTCCTGCTTGTCCGTTGATAAAGGGCGTATTCCATTGGTCAGGAGGCATAACTGCAAAATCCTTATTCACCAGATGTTGTACGTATAATTTGTGGAAGAAATTCAGAGCGTTCATATACTCCGGTGTCAGTTGAGCAGGAATGAGCTTACCTGTCTTGTCAAATCCCCATCCATTTGGCACGCCAAACCAAGTTTGAATGATATCCCAAGGACCTGTGTAACTGGTCACTACCATACCATATGTGTCGTTCTTTCCGTTTTTATCCGGATCTTTATAAGTGAAATCATAGAGCATCTTGTAGAAATCGTCGATGGTTTTGGGTACGGGAAGATGAAGATTTTTAAGCCAATCCTTCCTGTATATGATAGCATTCCGACCTAAAGGACGCGAACGATAGATCCCGTAGACTCTACCATCCACAGAAATATTCTGCAATATCGTTGGATTTGCTTGACTCAAATTCGGGTAGTTTTTAAGATAAGGGGTCAAGTCCCAGAATGCACCTGATTTTGCCGCATTGATGAACGATCCGTCTTTATTCAAGATCAACATAACTTGTGGTAAATCTCCGGAAGCAAGAGTAGCGTTCACCTTGTCCTCGTAATTTGTATTTGGAACCCACTCAATGGTAATCTGCGTATTCGTGTACTTTTCCAGTGCCTGAATTACTGGATTGTCAGGTGCACCATGGTCGATGTTAAAAGCATCTGTCATAATGGTAATGTGAAATGGTTGCCCGTCCTTTGCCGCCACTGAAGGACCATTCGACACCAGCATCAATGCGATGGCAGGCACCATCGTGCTTGTGACTGCCAGCAATCGTCTTTTTTTGCCCGTAGGCGATCCGTTCATACCCATCATCCGAACCATCGCAGACAAACGTGACCGCAAATGCATACACACAACTCCTCCCTTAGATTTCTTGGTATATGTCATCACGCACAATAATGTGCGTGAGAACACCAGATTATACACGCGACATCCGCTTTTGTACCACAGCGGAAGCAAATCATTGTTTTATGGCGCCGATAAGAACACCTTTCGCAAAATGTTTCTGCAAGAATGGATAAACCATCAACATGGGAAGAGTACTTACGACGATAACCGCCATCTTAATCGAATCACCAGGGGGTTGAGTGAAAGTTGGGTCCATAGCCAGCGAAGGGTCACCGATGCTCATCTGTGACGACATCACAACCTGCTGCAAAAGCATCTGCAGGGGCCACTTTGAAGAATCATTGATGTATAACAGGGCACTGTAGAAGTCATTCCAGTGACCGACACCATAAAACAAGGCGAAAGTTGCAAGGGCAGGTTTGGACAAAGGAAGTACGATTCTCAGAAACACCCCAAGATCTGAACAGCCATCGATTTTTGCTGCTTCGATGAGCGGTTGCGGAAGTTCTTGAAAAAAGTTCTTTACGATGATGAGATTAAAGGCACTGATGGCACCAGGGATCATCATGGCCCATAGAGTGTTCAGCATGCCAAGGGACCGAATAACCAAGTACGTCGGAATCATCCCGCCGCTGAAGACCATAGAGAAGATGATAAGATTGAGGATAAGATTTCGGCCGACGAGATCGCGCCGAGACAGCGAGTATGCCATGGTAGTTGTGAAAAACAAGTTGATGAGTGTGCCAAATACAGTTACATACACGGATATTAAGAAGCTTCGCGGCAAAGCGTTAGTAGAGAAAATATACCGGTAAGCATTCCAAGTTACATGCTCTGGGATAAGAAAGAAAACACGCGACGTGATTTCCTCGTCACTGGCCAACGAACCGGCAATCACATATACAAACGGCAACACAGTCACAAGGGCAAAAATCGCGAGGAACATATAATTACACACATCAAAGGCTTTCCCGCCAAAGGTTTGCGTCCGCATCTCTCCCATCCCCCCTGCACAAGCCGATTACATGTCCATACGCTCAAAATATACCGGACTGACCGAACTTCTTGGCTACATAATTGCTTGTCCAGATTAAGAAGGCTCCCACAACAGCTTTGAACAACCCAACAGCCGTACTGTAACTGAATGATCCCTGCGTAATACCCACGAAGTAGACATATGTATCAAACACATCTGCCACATCGCGATTCAAGGCGTTCGTCATAAGATAAACTTGTTCGAATCCGTTATCCAAAACTGAACCCATTCGAAGAATGAGCAAAATAACAATGGTGCTTCGTATGGCTGGAAGTGTGATATGCCACAGTTGTTGCCATCGGTTTGCTCCATCGACTATCGCCGCTTCGTAAAGTTCCACATCGACTCCAGCCAAGGCTGCAAGAAATAGGATTGTCCCCCAACCTGTTTCTTTCCAGATGGTTTGCAATACGATAATCGGGCGGAACCAAGCGGGATTCGTTAAAAAGTCCACTTGGCGGCCGAACCAATGTTGAAGCAATTGATTGATAAAGCCTGTATCCGTTGTCAAGAATACATACGTTAGCGCCGCAACAATAACCATCGAAACAAAATGCGGAAGATACACCATCGTCTGCACCGTACGCTTGAACCACGCCTTGCGCACTTCATTGAGCAAGAGTGCCAATACGATTGGAGCAGGAAAGAAAAACACAATATTATACAGCGAAAGAAGCAGGGTGTTCCTCAACAGCCTGAAAAAGTCCGGATTTTCAAAGAACAACCTAAAATTAGTAAATCCTATCCATGGACTATGAAAGAAGCCTTGCCATGGTTCGAAGTTCTGAAACGCGATTAGAACCCCCCACATCGGAATATACTTGAAAACAAGAAAGTATAAGGATCCTGGAATAAGGAGGATATACAGCCATTTGTCTCGCCGGATGCGTTGCCAAGCACTTGTGGCCTTCACTTGACGCTCTGCGTGCGCTTTCATTGTTGAATCGGTTACGGGTATTGACATTCTACTCGCTCCCATCCGAATCGCGAGGTTGAAATAGGTTCAGTACAGCTTGTATATATAATATATCACCTCGTTCACGCATTTTCAAACATAATACGCATGATATAAGCTATGAACCCATCCTAGAACAAAGAAACCAAACAAAGAGGTCAGTCATAAACAAAACCCGAACCAGAATCCGTTATAGTTCGATAACACCGACTCGAGAGACCGCGCCAAACAGCAGCGTACCAGTTGATTTGATTATCCTACTTGAACGTGGGTTATCAGCTTTGTCATACTGCAGATTCGTGAATTGTGGGTCGAGCTTCTCACTTCCGTTTATCGTATCATTCCATCAGCCTCCTGCCAGATGAGACACATCACATGGCGACCTCTTGGAGTGCCAGATACTCAAACACGAGACGCCCTGGTGCCGGTCATCTGGCACGATGGACACCAGGACGTTTTAACACTTTACTTTTGCACGGGAACCAGGTCCATCCTCAAGGCATCATACAATATGGAAGAATAGTAATCGGTGACTCTCTGCCCTTGCGCGTTCAATAGCGACCGCCCAGGAATCAGAGACAGCACATTATCGGAACCCGGATGCAACAAGGACGAGTCAAACGGTATCTGCAAGACGGTATATAGATTACCCTGAATCCCGACGCGCGGCATCGTGGAATCGGACAAGGACGTGCTATATTCATCCAACTGGGTCCCATTGAGTACAAATTTGATATCTGGTGACCTTTGTCCTGCAATGGCGACCGTCAACACACCCTTACTATCCTTCGGCACCTCGGCGACTTTGAAGTGGACATTCCATATGGCGGGATCGTTGCTGAATACGGTCAGCAGGTTATACGGTTCCCCCGGAGTTTTATTCAAGGGCTGAACGTAATTCCAATCCGTAGACGGATCACTTTGCCCGACGTAGTAATTGACCCCATTTGGAAAGTCGAAAGGATAGCGCAACCAGTTGCCCCAATGGCGATATTGACTACCGTACCGGAACTCCGCCGCCGTCCGGTCGAACTTTCCAATCTGCCAGAGCAGATGGCCTTCTGGTTTTAAATTCCAGACCAGATTGCCCAAGTCGGTCTCCTGATTGGGAAGGACCAGTACCCCATCGTACTCATATTCTTGCCAGGTTCCAGTCTGATACGCCCAAAGTGTATATGTTCCGGCACGGACATGCCGAAGAGTAAAATGCCCCGAGGCGTCGGTCCTTGTGTAATAGACGTACCCAAGCGCCTCTTGCTGCCAGTCTTTGTTCGGATCGACCACGACGTTTGGATCTGGCAGAGACGCTGTGTTCGTATTGGGAGGCGCGAGAATCACTGTCGCTCCACCAGATGGTACATGGCCTGTAATCGTCAGTTTTCCGCTGACAGTACCGCGATCGTCAACTGCGTACAACGGGTTGGTCAGCCAAGCGTAAGGCCACTGGCTGATTTGTGCGCGCGCCTGATCTTCCGCGTCACGATAAATCGCCGATAAATCGTGGCCCTCGTTGAGGTAAACAAAGATGGGACCCCAGATGTGGGACCACCCAGGAGCAGGTTGCCCCACGTTTCTGCCATAATGTGCAGCCGATGGCGCCCAGTTTACGATGGGTGTGGTATCCGTCTGATGAGCGCCAATTTCAATGGCGTTCGGAAGTCCGTTCGTGTAATCGTTGCCACCCTTGATGAACCATAGGCCGTAATGTTGCCCTAAAAGGCCAAATACGTGTTGATATGCCTCACTCACCACGTCCTGGTATTTGGTATAGGCACTTCCATCCGGTTGCCTGAACGTGGCGTCCATGACTTGGTAACGAGACGTGACCTGCTCCGGACTGGGTAACATATCGGGCGCCTGTCCTTCATTCTGGACGTATTTAAATAGCTGCGCATCTGCACGAATCGACCAGCGGACCTGCCCAGTATCCCAATTCAACATTCCCGGCGTTAGAGAGGCCTCATTCTCTGGCATGTGCGCGGTGATGTAGACATAAAACCCAGGTTGATCGTTACGGAAAACGAAGTGCAGCTCGTAAGCAATAGGTCCCTTCCGCGTGGGCGAATCGTTCGGCGTATTGTTGTCAAACGTGAAATATATATCAACCATGTCATCACTTTGAGAGGCGATGTGAAAACTGGCATCCCCTGTGCCAGGGCTCCAATTCAACGTCGTGAATTTTCCGGTCGTTGCGTCTTGATATGTGGGGTTTAAAAAGAAATAACCATAACCTTTCCCTAGAACGTCGCGGTCTCCCGGTTTATGAAGCTCAGTTAAAACAGATGAAGACTTGTCGAAGGTAGCCACGATCTCTCTGGTGCGAATCGTAACTGTACTTCCATTATCAATAACATGCACATGCCCATCACCCGGATCGCGATAGACCGCGACCGTATAATCGGTCTTACCGTTGACGTTTACATCAAACGTATTCATTCCGGGTTTGAGAGGCAAAGACTGAGACGGCTGGCCGCTTTGAATGGATTGCCCATTTACCGTGATGGAGGCGTCGGATGCGAATGCAGTCGGCGTCAGTTGAATTTGTGTCGTATCCTTGGCCACATCCACTTCGTACGTACGATTGGTTGGTGTAAACGGACGAATCGCCACACCTGTGTTCGTAGTGAGGTTTTGTAATTCATCATGTGTGGCACGGTACACAGATAAAGTGTAGGTTGTGCTTCCCTGAGATGGGTCTGCCGAAGACACAGTGACATGAATGCTATTGTTGCCCTCTTGCAATGGTACTGTTGCAGAACCGTCAGCGGCGACCGGTATTCCATTGACCGTGACCGTATCCGACGGCGAAACCGGTGCGGCTGTCACCCGGATACTGGTTTGGTTGTAATCCACACTAGTCGAGTAAGACAACGTCCGCGGTGCAAATTCCGTCCCGAGCGTACCTCCTTGGATGCTGAGGCTGTGTAACAGGTGCTCCGTGGCCTTTTCACGATACGCAGTAAACACATAGGAGTGGCTGGCAAAGGGCGCCTTTGACACAACCGAGACTCCAAATGTGTTGGTCTGACCCTGAACCAGGGAGATGGGCGTTGACGCATGACCATTCTGTACCATCGTACCGTTGACGACAATCGACACTGCATTCGGGTCGGCTACGGAAGGCACTGCCTCAATGGACTGAATTTCGCTAGGAACCGTGATGGTATACCCCACATCGCTCGGTGTAAATGGTTGGTCTGTCTGCAAGGGAACGGCCGTCCCTGCAGACGTCAAACCTATCAGTGTAAGCCCTGCTAAATGCATATCCGGCACTTGGTCGCTCGAATCGGCGCGGGCAAAGCCATTGATGCCAGGCAATACCGCAAGTGTTGCAGACAGAAACACCGCACTAGATAACCGTACCGCTTTGGCTCGCGGCTGCCGCCTTTTTACCGAATGATAAGATCTTTTCATTGCTTACCTCCCATTTAACACAACTTCTCCACGCACTGTCTCCGTACTTACGACAAATACACAAAAGCAGAACTAAAGTAGCGAGGACCAGACTAAGCACACATCCCCTCCCACACATACGGGATACCAAAAAGATAGAGGGTTACTACGAGACAGATTGTATATTATATACCATTATTTTATCGATTTTATTTTTTGTTCATTTATTTTCATGTACTATTATTAAAACAGAATTGATCTGTTATTGAGTGTTTTATCTCGATTTTTTTGCAAGACGTTTAGGTTTTATATACACGAGGAATGAGATCCAAACGGACCAGCGCCAAGTCACAGGTTCAGCGACAACTTCAATTTGTCGTGGAACTACGCGGTATGCGTTGGTAATACCGAAACATCCTCCGGCAGTTCAATCACATAAACATTCGCATATCCATTCCTGTCGCTGGTAAACACAAGTCTCTTACCATCCGAAGAAATCCGTGGATGTGCATGAACCTTTTGCACATGGAAGCTGCAGCGATGCTCACAAAGTACTCTTGGTTCAGAGAAACGTCCATCGTCACACCGGTACCAGATCAATAGGGTGGTCAACGGGGCGCGACCGTCCACGACAATACGAGAGAACGCATCATCGGCGTGGCTATGCCAATTACGAAAAGGGAATTCAATTTCCTCTTCTTCCGTATTGTCCGGCCGGATGCGGCCCACAAAACCGGTTCCATCCTCACGGAACCCATGATAGCCGATGAACGTTCCATCGGTTGACCAGTACTCATGGCCGACCATTTCATGCGGCTGCTTGCGCGGCCGGATCATCCATGTCTGTCCCGTTCGAACATTGAGTCCCCAAATCCGATGGTCCACCAAGTTCCATGGACCTTCGTGACAGAAGGTTAGCAGTTCCGGATTCGTCGGCGACAAGTTGACATGCCCCAACCAACAGTTGTCTTCCAAAACGACATCTGCCGGACCTCCAGCGGTAGGAATTCTTATAATCCTGGACAACGGTCTCGCTTCCATCATCTCGCGATGGCCAACGTAACCATTCGCCAGATCCACACGGAAGCGATGTGACAGGTTCTCTGTTAACGTGGTATACACGTACTGCCCGTCAGCGGAACAACTAAGTTGTCCAATGTGGAACCCATTGTCCGCTAACTCATAGAGCACTGTTTCGTCCAATGTAACCAGATCAAGTGAAATGACTTGATGGCGATGGCGGTAATACGCCTTTGTGCCTGAGGGATTCAAACACACCGCCAAATCATCCGCATCACTCTGGAGATCGGTTAGTTGAATAATCTCTCCATCCCGCAAATCGATGCTGTACAAATTGACACTGTTAAAACGATCAGAAACAAACAACAACCGCTGTCCTTCAGCGTAACAACCATTCTCCGTGAAATACAAGTGATGGTTGTGCGCCTTCCACCGCGTGAGCTGGGTGACCAAAACCCCTGTTACAGGGTCTGTGTACGAAACCCATTCAGCGGGAAAGCGGGATCCTTTCGCCATGTTTCAGCCCCTTTCCGCACGTTATTTCCACAATTCATCCTCGAATCCTCTTTGTTTATATTGTATCATTACTGCATCTAGAACGCCTATCCAAAAATTCACTTACCTGTTCCCGCATATGTATCCCCGAATCAGCACTCCAAATCCAGACACAAACATTCACGACAGGAGGGTGATGAGCATGAGCACTCGTCTCATTCATGTATTCCTGGCCGGCGATTCGACCATGGCCACATACCCACCTGAACACGCACCTATGGCAGGATGGGGCCAGATGTTCCACCACTGCTTTACCAATGCTGTGGAGATTCATAACCACGCTGTGTGCGGTCGGAGTTCGAAGAGCTTCTTAGCTGAGGGGAGATTGGAACCGATTCTCCAACAAATGCAACAGGGTGATTATCTCTTCGTTCAATTTGGTCACAACGACGCCAAACCGGATCCAGCGCGATATGCCGATCCGTTTACCACCTATCAAGAATGTCTAGCCCAGTTTCTGATTCGTTTCCGACAACAAGGAGGACAGCCCATTCTCCTGACACCAGTCGAGCGTCGATCCTTTTCCGAGGACGGTCTGTTCACTTCCACCCACGGTGATTACCCGGATGCTGCAAGCCAGTTGGCCATGCGGCTAAATGTACCCGTGATTGACTTGTGTTCCTTAAGTGCAAAACTCTATGTCCAATTGGGTAACAAACGCTCCAAGCGGCTATTTACTTGGTTGCAACCCGGCGAACACGCAAACTACCCAGAGGGTATTCAAGACAACACGCACTTCAACGAGTATGGCGCGCTCGTCATTGCAGCGCTGGTTGCAGACGCAATTCAGGAACTACAATTGCCTCTGGCAGCGTATCTGCGGACGGACCGCCCATCTCTGCCCAATATCCTTGAGCACATGACCTCATTTGGTGTAGAGTGAAGATACCGACCGTGTGGATTGGGGGGATGGCCGTGCAACCGCTGAACTTGACCGCTCCGCGCCGTGCCGTGCTCGAGGTCATCCGATCTTCCAAGAGCCATCCGACGGCGAGCGACATCATGGAGATGCTCGCCCAACGCGGGGAACGGTATGCATACGCAACCATCTACAATTCCCTCAAGTACTTGACCGATCACGGTCTGGTGCGCGAGCTGAACATCGGCAACGGCATCACCCGCTACGACGGCCGGATGGAAGATCACCAACACGTGGTCTGCGTGCGCTGCGGTGCCATCGCCGAAGCGGACGTGGACGTGCCGGATGACATCGTGCAGCGGATTGAAGCGGAGACCGGATATGTCGTGCACGGGATGGAACTTCACCTGACGGGACTGTGCCCCGCGTGCCGGCAGCAATCCGCGCCGGTACGCGGTTCTTGAAACCCATGGCAGGCTTGCTGGGACTTCAACGCTCAGCCTGCCGTGGATTTTTTATGCAGATGATGATGTTCAGCGCCCTCGTTTCCGGAAGCGGTTTCGGCACAACGCCACGCGTCCGGCACAACGCCCGCGCGCCTGCGCGCCCACGCGTCCGCGGCGCCTCGTGCGGCGATGACCGAAACCGACGAGCCTGAACCGAAAGGAGCCATCCCCTTGTCCGAATCATCCCGCATCCATGTCAACCAGATCGGCTACCTCCCCGGTCAGCGCAAGGTGGCAGCCGTGGTGGGACCCGTCAACACCCGCACGTTTTGTGTCACCGAAAGCGAAACCGGCCGCGTTGTGTTCCAAGGTGAACTCACCGGCCCCATCGCGGACGCCACCTCGGGCGATGAAGTCTGGCATGCGGACCTGACCGCCCTTTCCCAACCCGGTGCTTACCGCCTCACGGTCGACGGCGTCGGGACCTCACCGGTCATTCGCGTCGGCGCCGACGTGCTCACCGACATCACGAAAGCCGTCTTCAAGGCGTTCTACTTCCAGCGTTGCGGCATGGCGCTCGATTCGTCCCATGCCGGGCCCTGGCACCACGCCGCCTGCCACACGGCAGACGCCCGCCTCCCCAACCCGGACGGGGGTTGGCTCGATGCACGCCGGCCGCACCGCGGCGGCTGGCATGACGCGGGCGACTACGGCAAGTACACCGCACCCGGCGCCAAGGCGGTGGCCGATCTGCTCCTCGCCTACGCCTTCGCCCCTGCCCTCGGCCAGGTGTCATGGAACATCCCGGAGAGCGGACAGGGCCTCCCGGACGTGCTCGCCGAGTGCCGCTATGAGCTCCTGTGGCTGCTGCAGATGCAAGACCCTGCGACCGGAGGCGTCCACCACAAGGTGACCACAAAGCGGTTTCCCGGCCTTACCGTCATGCCGGAAGACGATACGGACGAATGGTACTTTTCGCCCATCTCGGCGACGGCCACGGCGAGTTTTGCCGCCGTGCTCGCCTTGGCGTCCCGGTTCTATCGACCCTACGACCCCGCGTTTTCCCGCCGCTGCCTGCAGGCGGCCGAACATGCATGGGCCTGGCTGGCCGCCCACCCTGAGGTGCCCGGCTTCCGCAACCCGCCCGACGTGTTCACCGGCGAGTATGGCGACCCGAACGACGCGGACGAGCGTTTCTGGGCTGCCGTCGAGCTCTACCGCACCACCGGCCGCGCCGAGTATCAGGATGCCGCGATCGCGCTCTGCAACGGACGCGTCTTCAACCCGTACGGCCTTGGCTGGGCGGACGTCGGCGGATACGGTGCCATCGCCTGCCTGTTTGCCGCCGGCCTGGAGGACGACGAAGCGGGCGGCACGCGGCTCACACCCGCACCGGCGCACGAATGGCCGTTTGCCGATGAACTCCGCGCCGGCTTCCTCGCCCTGGCGGACCACCTCGCCGGGCGAACCACGGAGAGCGGTTACCTCCATTCCCTTCGGGAAGAAGACTTCATCTGGGGCAGCAACATGGAGGCCGCTAACCGGGCGATGCACCTGTTTCTGGCGCACCGCCTGACCGGCGACGAACGGTATGCCCAAGCGGCCCGCCACCACCTCGACTATCTGCTCGGCCTGAACCCGCTCGGCCAGTGTTACGTGACCGGCTTTGGCAGCCGACCCGTGCAGCATCCCCACCACCGGCCGTCGGTCGCCGACGGCGTCGAAGCGCCGGTACCGGGCCTGCTCGCGGGCGGACCGAACCGCGGCCTGCAGGACGAGGCGGCCCGCCAGCACCTCGCAGGACGGCCGCCGGCCAAGTGTTACCTCGATCACGCAGGCAGCTATGCCACCAACGAGATCGCCATCTATTGGAATTCACCCTTGGCGTTTGCGCTGGCCGCCGCCTGGTTCACGCCGGCCGGATGACACGGTCGCAGGTTGCCAAGTTCTCCGAAGCCTGCTGCCGGCTTCTTCCCGGATCATCCTCGTCAACCTGCGGCCCGGGCGGCCTTCCGGTTCCAGTAGACTGTCCACAACGGCGCCAGGCACAGCGCCGCGATGAACACATCGTATGCGGCGCTGCCCGGCGCCAACCCGAAACAGGCCACATAGCTGAACAGCCCGACGCGGGCCATGGTGTACAACCATTCGCGGACGTAAAAACCCACCGCTGGATTGGCGTACAAACGGCCGACAGCATCGAACTGCTGCGCTGTCGTCAAATTGAAAAACAGGGGATTGGCCACACTCACCAGCAGGTTGAACGCGAGCAGGCTTCTGCCATTCGGCAGGAACAACAGGGCGGTCGCCACCGTCGCGGCTGCCGCGCCCGCCCACGCCCAGCGCTGGCGGTGAGCGTCCTGGCGGGATTTCACGCCATAGCCAATGAGCATGTTGGCGAGAAGCGTCAGACCTGCATACAGGCTGTTCAGCCATCCGGCCCCGGCGACACCACTGCCGTGGGCGTACACCATCACCCCCGCGGCGAAGGGGAGAAAGTGGAAATACCAGGCTGTGGAAAGCATCGCGAGCGCGAACGTGCCAAACCCGTGCGGGACGCACCACGCGTCCCGCAGCCGCACCCGCGGCACCTCCACGCGCGGGAAACCGAGGCAAAGCGCCAAAATCGCCAGGTACAGCAGGACGACAAGCAGGAATGCCGCTCGAAACCCGAGACGGTCCACCACGAATCCAGACACGCCCGGCATCGCCACCGCCACCAAGCTGGTCAACAAGCCCAAGCGCGCGATGGACTGTCCGCGCGCCCCCGACGAGGAAAACGCATATAGCAGCAAATTGTACGCCACATAGTAAAATCCTGATCCAATGCCCAGCATCGCCCCGACGGCGAGATCGATCCACAACCGGCTGCCGTGGCGGACGATGAGCAGCGCAAGGCTGAGCGAACCGCAGAGGGCGGAAAGCGGCAGGTTGGCACGCGGCGACCGGCCCGCCAGCTTGCTGCCCGCCGTGAAGGCGAGGATCCACGCCGCGTACATCACGGCCATGTACGCCCCGTTCACCCGCAAGGAGTGGAAATCCTGGAAGATGTAGATATTGATGAAGATGGTCGCGAACTGGGAGCTGAGAAAGTACAGCATGTTGCAAATGCCCAATCGCCGCAACGGGGTCATGCAAGCGTTCGTCCTTTCCGCAAGCGCTTCCTCACCACCGCGTATAGCCTCCTTGGCGCGCGGACACATTACCTTCGGAAGAGGTTGGACCCCCTTCCAGATACCGCGCCGCAGGGCGGGCGCACCCTATCATGTTGTCCCATATTGCCAAGGAGGCGATCCACGTGAACCAAATGATGGCCGGCAGCCAACGCTTCGGGGCGCACGAGATCATCGTCATGAACGAAGCCCTCTCCAGCAAAGCGGCTGCCATCGAGTTGGTGTCGCACCTCGCGACCCTCGCCCAGGACCCGCAGCTCAAAACCATGCTCGACCAACAGGCACATGCAATGTACAACGCGTACACACACGGTGTCAATCTGCTGCAGCAGAGCGCGGCCAGCACCCAGCACGCCGCGCCCATGACGGACGGCATGATGCAGGCAAGCCAAGCATTCCACATGAACACCGAACCGAAGCTCGGATTGCGCCAACCGAGCATGCCCGCGCCCGCGCTCAATGGCCAGATCAGCGAGCGCTCCATCTGCGGGATTGTCCTCAACCTGCACAAACAGGGTGCGGCGACGGGCATGATGCTCGCCCAGGAATGCATCGATCCCGAGTGGCGCCAGTATCTGGTGCAGGGCGCGCTCGAGTGTGACCGCATGAGCTACGAGATGTGGAACTACATGAATCAGAAAGGCTACTATCAGGTGCCGACGCTGCTTGAGAAGACCACCCAGACCATGCTCCAGCAGTTCCAAGCTCCGGCACCGCAACCGCAGATGCAGGCTGGCGCGTATCAGTGATGCCGTGTGCCGGCCACGGCGACGCCGCCATGCGTTTGCAAGGCGTCGCCCGCGCTGAGCGTCCGGTCTCTGACGTCGAGAAACGCCACGTGCCCAGGGGTATGCCCTGGGCACCTGCTCCTCTCGCCACCCCATCCACTCCGCCTCAGTATACGGATATATGGAAGGACTGTCGATCCGCTCGAACCAACCCCCATCCGCCCACAACCGGTCCGCTTAAGACAAGGAAGTGCACGTCTCATCCGTTGCCGAGCCTCCCGGACATGGCGTAGAATGGCCGCAGAGCTTCGGGCATGATGAGAAACGGACTGGGAGTGACGGTGGAAATGCCCGCGCGCACAGTGACCATGGACGACATCGCAGCCGCCGCCGGCGTATCGAAATACGCCGTGTCGAAGGCGCTTTCCGGGCAGCCCGGCGTCAGTGAGCAGACGCGGGAAAAAATCCTGCGCATCGCGGCTGAACTCGGCTACTTCAATCAACAGCGGGTCAAGCGCAAGTACCAGCGCGCGGCGGACGGTGGCCAGCCTCCCGCCCAGACGGGGTCGAAGCGCAACAAGAAATCCGTCATGGTCCTGATGTCGAACATCCGCATGCAGAGCGTGCACTCCTCGTACTGGGGCCGGATCATCGACGGCATCCACGACGCGCTTACGCAGCAAGGTCTGCCTGTGTTCATCGCGACCGACACCCTGGAAGAACACCTGGCGGAGGTGATCAACTCGCACCGGTTGTTCGGCGCGATTGTCGTCGGCGCTATCTCGTCCGCCATGCTGCTCACCGTGCGCCGGATGGACGTCCCGGTGGTCATGGTCGATCACGAAGACCCTTCGTTCCCTTGCGACACGGTGTTCGTCGACAACCTGGACGCCGCATACCGGATGACGAGCTATCTCATCGAAACGGGGCACAGGCACTTGCAATTTGTCGGCGACGCGCACTTCTCCCGCAGTTTTCAGGAGCGTTGGTTAGGATTTCGTTTGGCGCTGGAAGAACACGGCCTGGCGGTGGAGGAAGACCCGCGCCTCCAACACATCAGCCCCCTGATGGACGGGCGGGATCGCAGCGTGCTCAAGGAAGTGCTGCACGAGCGGTCGATGCGCAGTGCGGAAAACGGCACCGCGGCCGCTTGGGTGTGCGCCAACGACAAGATTGCGCTCGGGGTGCTCGACATCTGCCGCTCTCTGGACATCCGGGTACCGGAGCAACTCTCCATCACCGGCTTCGACAACATCGTGGAGGCAGAACAGGCGACACCATCCCTCACCACGGTGCATGTGCCGAAGGACGATCTCGGCCGACGGGCGGTGGAAATGCTGTTGCGCCGCGCCCAACGGCCGGACGCACCCAAAGAGCGGGTGTCTCTGCGCGCCGAATCGGTGCATCGCCAGTCGGTGGCCTCCGTGCACGCCCATGCCGAACCCGAGCCGGTCGCGGGTGGTTGACCACGACACGACCGGCCGCACCGCGGTCATGCCGTGACGGCACCTCGGCCTCCCTGCCGCGCCGCGGTCATGCCGCGACGACACCTCGGCCTCCCTGCCGCGCCGCAGTCATGCCGCGACGGCACCTCGGCCTGGTACCTGGCCTCCAACCCGCGCTGTCTGCTCCCCCTACCTGCACCCCCACCTGCACCCGCGCTGCTTCCATTCTGCGCCGCCTTGGCCCCTCCTTTTCTCACCCCAGCGCCTGAACAAACCCGCCAGAGCCCGCCCTTCGCTTACCTTCCATCATCTGGACATCCATGCGCCTCCTGCGAACCTGCCTCGCCAGCTTGGCGTTTGCATGATGTTATGCTAATATTAGCTTTGTCAACCGATTTGATTGATAATGTTTGCATCAATTTACAAGCAAGACGGTTGCCCGCCGTTGGAGCGGCGTGGAGACGGTGTTGTGGCAGGCCGCGTGCGGCCCCGCCGAACGAGCAAAGGAGGATCCGACAGCATGTCCGCGCTGAGCACCCGGCTGACGCCCCATGAAAGCGATCCCGCGCAGGCAAACGCTTCTGCTCCCTGGGTGCTTGAACTGATTCAGCACTTGGCTCGGGTCATCGAGGCGGCCCAGGCGGAGGGGGTGCCGGCATCCGATGTGGCCCGCCGCTGTTTACACGCGCTCCAAGCTGCCGCCGCAATGCATCCAATCGCCGCCGCGGCGCAACATTCACCATCCAAGATAACTCCCGTGCTGGATGAACCGTCCCCTGCGACGCAGCGGAATGCCGCCACACCGCCTTTGGCAGCGGCGCCACCGGCAGCGTCCGACCGCGTGCGCCCAGGATGCGGCAGATTCGCAGCCCAGGTCAAGGCCATCATCGAAGCGGAATACGACGCCCCGCTCACCGTCGGGGACATCGCCCGCCGACTGTACCTGAGCCCCAATTACATCAGCCGCGTGTTCAAGGCGGAGACCGGCATGACCATCATGCAGTACTTGACGCACGTCCGGGTCGAGATGGCCAAACGGCTGTTGGCCAGCGATCCATCGCTCAAAGCGTACGAGGTGGGCGAACGCGTCGGGTATCCGGACCCGGTCTATTTCAACAAGCTGTTCAAGCGGGTGGTCGGCATGACACCCCGCCAGTACCGGTTGCACGCGTCGTAACCGGCCCGGGATGGGAGCCGTGAGGTTGGGATTGGACAAGAAACTTGCACGACCTCGACATGGTGGCGCTTTCGCCTGGATTCTACCATCTCCATATGCGGGAGCGCGCAACCGCTCCATCGCGCGATCACGATGCAGAGGGGGAACCATGGATGAAAAACAAGGTTTGGGGCGGCGTGGCTGCGGGCGCCGCGGCGTTGGTCGTCGTGGGCGGCGTGTTCGTGGCGCAAACGACGCGCAACAACGCGTCGGCCAAGGACGCCATCACCGGCACCATCACCGTGTTGACCAACCGCACCGACATGCAGGCGAACGGCATGCTCAAGAAGTACGCCCAGGAGTTCGAAAAGAAGTACCCGGGCACGCACGTGCAGTGGCAGACGTTCGTCGACACGAGCACGGTGCAGGCGCAGATGAACGGCGGTGTGTACCCGGACGTGATGCTCGTGTTGCCGAACATCACCCGCGACCAACTGCCGACCTACTTTGCACCGCTCGACGACCTGGGGCTGGACAACAAGATCTACCTCAAAGACTGGGACTCGTACCAGGGTAAGGTGTACGGCATCCCGTCGTTCGCCAACGTCAACGGCATCGTGTACAACAAAGCGGCGTTCCGCAAAGCGGGCATCACGCAGCCACCCAAGACCCTGAACGAGTTTTACCAAGACTGCGCGAAGCTGAAGAAGGCCGGCATCATCCCCATCGAGATGAACTACACCGACAAGTGGCCGTTGTCCAACTGGAGCAACAGCCTGCCGGACCTCATCGCCAAGGACGCCAACTACATGAACACACTGGTCAAGTCGAATGCGCCGTTCTCGACGAACACACCGGAAGGCCAGGCACTTGCCATCGCCCGCAAGATCATCGAGAACGGTTGGGCCGAGAAAGACTGGAAGAACACCAACTGGGCCAACTCCAAGGTCCTGTTGGCCAAAGGCAAGGCAGCCATGATGTTCCTTGGCAACTGGGCGGTGCCGCAGATCATCGCGGACGGCGCGCCGAGCAAGGACGTGGGCTTCTTCCCGTTCCCGGCGTCGAACGACGGCAAGAACGTGGCCATCATGGGTCCCGACTGGTGCTACGCGGTCAACAAGCACAGCAAGCACATCGCGACCGCGAAGGCGTTCGTGAAATGGATGCTGCTTGACTCTGGATTCGCCAACTACGCGGGCGGCATCCCCATCATCAAAGGCCAGAAGTCGAACGTGCCGCAGCTGGCTGAATTCCAGAAGCTGACCTGGAAGACGCTGACCGCGGTTCCGGATTCGGACAAGCTGACCAAGCTGGAGAACGCGGCCCAGATTGACATCACCGGCGGCGGCGCGACGCAGACGGTGCTGAACGCGCCGAGCCTGCAGGCGGCGTTCAAGCAGTTGAACCAAGCGTGGGCCAACGCCAAGAGCATGCTCGGCTACTGATGGGGGCGTGCGATACCCCGCAAAGCCCGATGAACAGGCCGCAGGCGGGCCACCCGGTACGGGTTCAACCCGTGGGTGGCCCGCCCTGCATCCAACGGGTGTCGCCCGTGTGGGACGACACCTTGAGTGAAGCGAAGGAAGGTGACGTCGTGTCGTTGCACTGGAGCTACCGGACGCAGAAGGCGGTCCTCATCATCAGCTTTCTGCTCATCCCGTTGGCGCTGCTCGTCACATTCTCCATCTACCCGTTTTTCAAGCTCATCTACTACAGTTTTACGTCATGGGACGGACTGAGCCCGACGTTCACCTGGGTGGGCTTCAACAACTACGTCCAGATCTTTAAGAACCCGGCGCTGTTCGGCGCGTTCGCCCACAACTTCAGCTACTTTGTCGGCGGCATTGTCCAAAACATCTTTGCCCTCATCCTGGCTTTGGTGCTCAACTCCCGTATCCGGGCGCGCAACCTGTTTCGGACCATCCTGTTCGTGCCGTACATCCTCAACTCGGTGGCCGTGGTCTACATCTTCAAGTTCATGTACCTCGACAACGGCGCGCTCGACATCCTGCTCAACCACCTCGGCCTGTCGCACCTGGAGACCAGCTGGTTGGGCAACGACGCGGTGGTCAACTGGTCGCTGGCGTTCGTCTCCTTCTGGCAATACTTTCCGTTCAACATGGTCATCTACCTGGCGGCGCTGCAATCGCTGCCGCAGGACATGTACGAGGCGGCCAGCCTGGACGGGGCCAGCCGCTGGCAAACGCTGTGGTTCATCACGCTGCCGAACCTGAAATCCATCATCCAGATCAACCTGTTGCTCACGGTCTCCGGTGCGCTGGAGGCGTTCAACATCCCGTTTGTCATGACCAACGCCTCGCCGCCGACGGCGACGTTCTTGACGAACACGATGAACGTGGCGTTCACGTTCCATAACTTCGGCCTGGCCTCGGCGATGGCCATCGTCCTGCTCATCATCGTGTTCATCGTCATCTCCATCCAACAGTGGCTGCTTGGCGGAAGGAGGGAGGCGGCATGAAGCGGGCATGGCACGACACCGTATGGGACGTGGTGAAATACGTGTTCTTAGTGTTTTCCGTCCTCTGCGTCCTGTTTCCGCTGTACATTGCGGTGGCCAACTCGCTCAAGAGCGATCAAGACTACATCAATCTGGGCATCCTGCAGTTTCCCAGCCACCCCGCCTGGTCGAACTACGTGACCGCGTGGACGGGCGGCGCGCTCGGCAACGCGTTTTTCAACACGTTCACCATCATCGTGCTCGCGGTCATCGGCAACGTGCTTCTCGGGACCATGGTCGCCTACGTGCTCGGACGGTTCGAGTTTCCGCTCAAACGCCTGGTGCTCGGCGCGTACGTGTTCGTCATGTTCATCCCCACCATCACGACGCAGGTGGCGACGTTCGGGATCGTCAAAAACCTCGGCCTGTTCGACACCCGCTGGTCGATGGTGCTATTGTACCTGGGCGCGAGCGCGGTGCAGATCTTTATCTACTTGCAGTTCATCCGGCAGATTCCCGTCTCGTTGGATGAAGCCGCCATGCTGGAGGGCGCGTCCTATTTCCGCATCTACCGCAGCGTCATCTTGCCCTTGTTGACGCCCGCCAGTGTGACGGTGGCCATCTTGCAAACCATCGCCATTTACAACGACCTGTACTCGCCGTACCTCTATATGCCGTCGGTCAACCTCGGTGTGGTGTCGACGGCGCTGCTGCGCTTCCAAGGCCCGTATTCAGCACAGTGGAACCTCATCCTGGCGGCTTCCATCATCATCGCCATCCCGGCGGTGCTCCTCTACCTCTTCCTGCAACGCTACATCTTCGCTGGCATCGTGAACGGCGCCGTCCGCGAGTGACGGACGGCCCGCCGCTACCCTTCCCCCGCTCCCATCGCGGCGGTGAGGCGCCTTTCCCTGGCTCCGCTTGCGCTCATCCTTCGCTCCGGACCTGCATCCCCCGCCCCCATCGCGGCCAGGATGCGTCCGTGTTCGTAACCGCGGCAGCACCAAAGTCGCCGCCGCAGGCTGGGTATGGTACTGTATGTGCTATCCAAACACATGCGGGTAAACCAGGGGTGAGCCAGGATGGACCTCGACAGCCCACTGCGCACCGCCATTGACTCTGTGTTGGCGCATGTGCCGCCCTCGCGGCTGGCGCCCCACGTTCAGGCGCTTTCCCAACGGTACCGCAGCGGTTTAGGCGGCGGATGCTCGTTCATCACCTCGGAGGCCGACGCCTTGGCATACATCGCCTACCGCATGCCGGCCACCTTCGCTGCCGTGCACGCCGCGTTGCAGCAAGTCAAGGACGTCATCCCGGGTTGGACGCCGCGCAGCGTGGCCGACGTGGGTGCAGGTCCCGGCACCGCCGCCTGGGCCGCCGTGAGCGTCTGGCCCGAGGTGCAGACGGTGACATCCTACGAGCGCGATCGCGCCATGATGGCGGTGGGACAGCGCCTGGCCGTGCACAGCCCCCACCCCGCCCTGCGCGCGGCGGTGTGGCAACAGGCGGACATCGGCGCACCCGGATGGCGCGGGTCGCCGCACCAACTCGTCCTCGCATCGTACGTGCTGGGCGAGCTGGCGGACGCGGCACAGGCCGTGCTGATGGCAACCCTGTGGGAGATGGCGGAGGATGTGCTGGTGATCATCGAGCCGGGCACGCCGGCCGGCTTCGCGCGCGTTCGGAAAGCGCGCGAGTGGTTGCGCGGGCTCGGCGCCCATATCCTTGCCCCCTGCCCGCACGATGGCGCCTGCCCCCTCCCCGCGGCGGACTGGTGCCACTTCGCGGCGCGCGTCGCCCGCTCCCGTGTTCACCGGCACGTGAAACAGGGGGAACTCGCGTACGAGGATGAGAAGTTCTCGTTTCTCGCCGCCGCCAAGCCCGAGTTATGGCAGCGGTGGGCGAGATCGGCCAGCGCGGACCACGACCCTGCCGGCTCGCGGGCGCGCCCGGCGGAGAGCGGTTCAGCCGGCGGGCCGGAGCGCGCAGCGCAGGAAGGGGCAAGCGGCGGCCGCGTCCCGGCTGCGCGCCCGCCGGGACGCATTTTGCGCCACCCGCAGGTCCGATCCGGCCACATCCGCCTGCTCGTGTGCACGGCGGAAGGTCTGCGGGAGGCGGTCGTCACGCGCAAGGACAAGGCGGCGTTTCGCCGTGCCCGCGACGCCCGCTGGGGGGACGGGTGGCATGACCCGTGACGGTATGAAGGGGTGACGGTCCTTCCACCCGGGCAGGACGGTGGAGCGACGCGCAGGACGGATCAGCCTTGCCCGGGCAGCAACAGCCATCGTGCGGTGGGACCTTGGCGAAGCTCGGGCTGCATCTCCAACGTGATCGCGCGGCCGTGCAGGTGAGGCAAACGCCCTGCCGGCAACTGGACGTCCGCCTCGACCACGCCGTCCTTTCCGATTTGGATCTGCGCCTGCATCCATGGATTCGATACCTTGAGGAACCCGGCCAAGAGATCGATGTGAACGAACTTGCCCCACAGGCTTGGATCAGGCACAAAACCGGCGATGTGCAACCTTTCGCCTGGCCGGACGACTTGTCCCGACACCGGCTCCGTGAGCCAGATCCAACTCAGCCCGCCGACGTACTTGTCCCATTCGCCGGTCACGACAGGCGTCTTCGCCATGAAGGCGGACGCATCCGCCGTGTAGCCCACACCCACCATGTCGCCCACCCGGGGCGTGATGATGCCGGGCGGGATGGGCTTGGTGAACTTCACTGCAATCACTTCACCTACACGGAAGGGAAGGTTCGGATCGGGATTCTCCACCTGAGACCCCCCATTGCGGTCGACACGCAACCACATGCGCCGCAACCAGAGGAATGACTGCGGGGACCCGATGGGGGCAAAGTTGAGCCCGACGATCGTGCCGGTGACGTAGCCGCTGTGTAACGCAGGCTGGATGGACTTGGCCGCGGCATGAGAACCGCCCGCAAAGGAGGCCATGGCTATGCGGGGCACGGCTGCTATGGCGGAAAATTCCTTCCCGTGGTTGACCGTCAAGGTGACAGCGATCACGAGTCCACCCGCAAGCACCGCGAGTGCGAACGTTCTATGTAACATCCGGAGAATCCCCCTTGGAACATCGTCCCGTCTCCGTCGATCACGCTTGAACACGTCGTGTCTGGCTGGCGCCGTTCATCGCGCCCGCCCTGCCGGCACGTGCCATTGGCTGAACGCGTTCGCGAACAACCATGGTGCAAGCTGCTGGACCTGCCTGGCCGGAGCCACTACGGCCCCCTCCACGAACACCACTTCATGATGGGACGATCCGGGCTGGTAGTAAGCGAAGCCTGCGGCACGCCTGCCGTCCCGCTCTACGCCTCCCCACAGCATCAGGTACGCGTTCCACGCCACCGCACGCACCGGGAGACGTTCAAGCAGCACCGTGCCGCGCCACCCGTACTTGCGCGCTTCCGAACGCACCGAGGGGAAGTACACTGCGGCAGCGTACAAGGCACAACCGGCGCAGGCACCGGTGGAATCGAAGTCCACTTCGATGTTCCTTCCGCGCAAGCTGACGCCGTACGATCCGTCCATCCCGACTTCTGCATGGCTTTGCAACCCGCGCGGCGCGAGGATGTAGTACGAGGAACGGCCGAGCGGGAGGGCGTACGCCGCGCACGTTTTCGCCAAAGATGGCGGCAACACCACCGCCACGGTCCGCGGCAGGTGCGGTATCTGCGGCGGTGTGGATGCGTAAACAGGGTGGATGAGGACCACAGGTATCAGGCACCCTTTCTCCACCAGCCGCAGGCCTGGAAATGGGTGCCGGCCGAACCGGATTTCCACCCGGCAATATTGGGGCTAAAGACCGTGCGGCCGCAGCTTGGCTTACCACTCGAGTTGACGCCGGGAACAGTACCGCCAACGCCGCCGCCCATACGAGGCAAACTTGGATGGCGCGCATCACCATGTCATGCGACCCACCGTTTTTCCCATACGCATCCCGTCACCGGTACTCTTTCGACAACACGGCAAGTGCCAAGACAGCGACCGCCACGAACGCAATGGCAACCAACAAGCCGACGTTCATCCCGCAGCCTCTCCTTCCGCAACGCGCTTGAACGTGGGCCACTCATTCCCTGTTTGAATAGACGCATATGACGTCCGTTTTGTTTCATGCACGTTCGCAGCGATGCGCTTCGTTTCAGGGGGACCCTTCATGGGCAAGCGTGTTTCCACCGATACCCTTCGGTATAAAGAGGCCATCGAGCAGGTCATCGACGAAGAAATGATCAGGTTGGCTGCGGAACGCCAGGATGACGTAGCGGATATTCCTCTGGCTCAAGTGATTGGCGAGAAATTCAGTTTCGAAGAAATCCAAGCAGAGATGGAAAAATCACAACTGCTGTGAAACCCATGGGCGGGGCAGTCCACCTTCCGGTACGTCCACATCCCTTGCGTCTGCCCCGCCCGGATTCCTTATCAAAAATTAAAGTTATCCGGGTCGGCGCCGATGCGGCGGTTCTCGTTGAGCGCGTCAATCCGCGCCATCTCTTCCTCCGTCAGCTCGAAGTCGAAGATGTCGGCGTTCTCCCGGATGCGCTCCTTGCGCACCGACTTCGGAATGGTGACCACCTCGTTCTGCACATCCCAGCGCAACACCACCTGGGCCGGCGTCTTGCCGTGCCGCTCGGCAATTTCAACGATGGTCGGATGCCCGAGCACCTCACCGCGCATCAACGGGCTCCAGGCTTCCAGCTGGATGCCGTGATCGCGGCAAAATGCGTGCAGCGGCTTCTGAGTGAGGCGCGGGTGGTATTCCACCTGGTTGACCGCGGGAATGATGTCGCTCACCGCAAAAATGTCCTGGAGATGGTGGATCTGGAAGTTGCTCACTCCGATGGCGCGCACCCAGCCGTCTCGGTAAAGCTTCTCCAGCGCCCGCCAGGTCTCCACATATTTCCCTTTGACCGGCCAGTGGATGAGGTACAGGTCGACATAATCGAAGCCGAGGCGGCGCCGGCTCTCCTCGAAGGCTCGCAGGGTCGACTCGTACCCTTGATCGGAGTTCCAGACCTTTGTCGTGACAAATACCTCTTCGCGCGGGATGCCCGAATCGCGGATGGCTTGGCCGACACCCCGCTCGTTCCCGTAAAGCGCCGCCGTATCGATGCTGCGGTACCCCATCTCCAGCGCCCAACGGACCGCGTTTTCGACCTCTTCGCCCTCCTGCGCCTTGTAGACACCGAGTCCAAACCACGGCATCTTCACACCGTTGTTCAACGTCACGCAATCGGCAATGTTCGTAATGCGAACGCCCATGGTCAACCTCCTGCAAAAGGTTCTTCTCGTTCCCGTTCCAAGGATATCACATCGAGGGCCCAAGGAACGTGGACCTGCCCGCCTGTTTGCAAGTGTGACGGCCATGGATGCACCGCACGAATGCGCAACCATGAATCTACGCGGTTACCCCGGAATGGTTTCATCTTCCTGTGGGTATCGTGGCAGATGGGAACCTGCTTGGCCAAGCTTCACGCTCGGTACGCAGGCCCGCGCCCGCGGGCGGCGGGTGATCCCGCCGCCGGGACAATCGGGGGGTCCTGGATGAAAGGGGGGATCCATGCCTCCGTGAGAGGCTGGGTGTACCGATATTGTACACACGCTTTCCTCGAAATTGCCTTGAAAACAGCACCGTGCGTTTGAATGCGAGGATTGAATTCTGTACAATTTAGATTGGGTCTAAATCCAACCCAATCCTGGCAAGGGAGGAACCGATATGCCGCTCGTAGGTCGTCCCGCACCCGATTTCAAGATGAAGAGCACCAAGAACCTGGAAACCCTGCAGGAGACGGTGTCCCTCTCCGATTACCGCGGCAAGTGGCTGGTGCTGTTTTTCTATCCGGCCGACTTCACCTTTGTCTGCCCGACCGAGATCCGCGCCATGAACGAACGCATTCAAGAATTTCGCGATCTCGACGCCGAGGTCCTCGGTGTGAGCGTCGACAACGTGTACTCGCACCGGGCATGGATTCAGACGCCGGAGGACAAGGGCGGTCTGGGGCCGCTTTCGTTCCCGCTCGCAGCCGACATCACCAAGGAGGTCAGCCGCGCCTACGACGTGCTGATTGAGGAAGAGGGCGTGGCGCTGCGCGGTCTGTTCATCATCGATCCCGAAGGCATCCTCCGTTACCAGGTGGTGCATGAACTGAACGTCGGCCGCAGCGTCGATGAGACCCTGCGCGTGCTCGAGGCGCTGCAAACCGGGTCGATGTGCCCGGCCAACTGGACCCCGGGTCAGCCGACGCTGTGAGGAGCGAACCGGTATGCCCATGCGCCTCGGATCGCCGCTGCCGCCCCTCGACGGGGCGACCCAGTGGCTGAACACAGACCAGGGCGCGGCGGAGATTGCCGCGTCCCTCGCCGGGGCGCCGGCACTGATTCATTTCTGGGCGGTCAGCTGCCACATCTGCCACGAGACGATGCCGTCGCTCATCACCTACCGCGACGAGTTTGCCCCGCACGGCCTGAAAACCGTGGCGGTGCACATGCCGCGGCAGGAGGCAGACACGGACGTGGCGAAGGTGCAGGCGGACATCCAGCGCTACGGGATCACCCACCCCGTGGCCATCGACAACCTGCACCAGGTGGCCAAGGCGTTTCAGAACGAGTACGTGCCGGCGTTCTTCCTCTTTGATCCAGAAGGCAAGCTGTTCTTCCGCACCGCGGGCGACAAAGGGTTTGAGAAGCTGCGGCCGAAGATCCAACAACTGCTCGGCCTGGCGGAGACGTGACGCGCCGCACGTCGCGTACACCGGCGCACGTCGGGCGCATACGCGAAAAGGGGGCTTTTGCCCCCCTTTTTTTGGCTTCGTGTTCCTCACACGCCGTCTTCTCACACGCCGTCTCGGGTCTGCATCCGTTGCGCGTTCAACCGTTGTACGCCTGCTCGAGATAAGCCTCCACCTCTTCTTTGCTCTTCGCATCACGGCTGTACAGGCGGCTGACCAATTGGCCGTTCTCAAACGCCAAGAAGGTCGGAATGCCGCGGATGTCAAGCCGCTCGGACAGTTCAGGCACATGTTCGAAATTCAAGCGCGCCATTTTGAACTGGTCTTGGAAACGTGCAGCCCACGCATCCAAGTAGGGCTCTATCCGCTTGCAGTCAGGGCACCACGTGGCGTAAAACTCCACCACGGCACGCCCTTCCTGGACGAATGCCGCAAACTCCTCTTCCGTCCGCAGTTCCTGCATGTCGCTCACCACCGTCGCAGAGGTCTACCGCCATTATACCCGTACCGGCATCCGGGAGCCAGTCTGGAGCAGACCGGGAGTGCACTGGATTGGTTTATCCGATATAGGGGGAAAAAAGAAGCGGAAGACGGGCAGGCGCACCAGGCTGCGGTGCGGCGTCGGCGGTTGCACCCGCCCCGTTCACGCTGAGGGAGGGAGAAGGGGAGATCAAGCGCAGTACTTGCGCACCTCATCCGCCGGTTCTCCGAGCGCGTCCTTCCATGCGAACGGCAACCCTGAAGGCGTCAACAGATGCGTGCCTGGTACCTCTTTGTTGGGGACACCGGCCGATTGCGCCAACAAGGCTTCCTTGAGGAACTGCATCGCCATCTTCAAACCTTGCGCTACGTGCTTCGCCATGTTGCATGGCCTCCTTCCGTCCTTCTTGGCCTCATGGTACCCCCGGAAGGAGAGAACTGACAAAGTCAGCCATCCGGCATGTAAGCGAAGAACACCGCAAGTGTAAGCGTGCATCATCAGCCGTCAGGTCTCCCGTTTGCATGATCCCTTCATTTTTCTTGCGATCTCGCCTTCTTCCCGCACCCATTCTTCTTCGTGCCCTGCGCGGCGTCAAACCTGCCCCTTCGCCGGGCTCCCATCCGCCCGGCTGCGGATCATCCTGCTTTCACCGCGGCGAGAATGGCCTGGTTGGCCCGTTCGTTGTGCAAAACCGCCGTGCGGACGTGCGGTTGCCACAGTTCGGACGGTGCTGCGGGCCACTCGCCGCACACGTCAAGGCCAACCAGCGGATACTTCGTGATCAAGCGGCGCAGCCAAGCGGTGAGCGCCACGAGACGCATGCTGCCCGCATCCCAATCGGTCATGGCATCCGCGGGCGCCAGGACGTCCTTGTCGATGCTGACATAGATGGGCCATCCCCGCAGCACCCGGCGCACGCGCTGCCACAGCGCCGCCACCGGCATGCCGCTGGCGCCCAATTCCTCCTCCCAAATCACCGTCACCCGCGGGTCCAACCGCCGCGCTTCATCTTCACGGCGCGCGCCGACGATGACCACCCGTTGCAACGCAGGAAGATTTTGCAACGCCGCCCGCACCCAGTTGCCGCAGTGCAGCCACGTGTGCGGTTCCAAAGCCGTTGCCGGTCCGGCAGCCGGATCAAAGGCGAACGCCGGATTCAGGTCTGAAGCGGAAGATGGGCCAACCGCCATATCGGTGTGGTGATCGAACAAGACCAAGGCGAACGGGTCCTGGATTTCCCGCAGCAAAAGGTACGTGACATAGTGGTAGGCACCGCTGCCGATGAACGTCACGCCCCGGTAACGCCGGCGGGCGAGGCGTTCCGCAAGGATGCGGGCTGTGGATGGATCGCAGAAACCATGCGTGCCGCGCAGGTCGGTGCAGTCCAACCATTCCGCCGGCACATGGGTGCAAAGTCGTGGGGGAGCCAAAGCCTCGTCGAAGCGCAGAAACGTCACACCGTGTCCAGCGAACATCGCTGCCGCCTTCCTTCCGGAATGTTGCAAGCAGGGCATGCGCCCCTGTTCATCCGCCACTGTGCACGTTCAGCGTTCCACGTTGCTTCCTTTTTCAGTCTAGCTCGCCGGGGCGGGCGGGACAACGGTGGCCCGGGGACACCCACACAGGCTGGCGAAACCCGCCCGGGGTGTGCCAGCCTTTTCTGTGCGCGAAACTTGATGTACCTTTAAAATACATGTGCGGGTGACATGCGATGGCTTTGCGGCGAGGTGAAACGATGCAGATTGAGCTGACTCCGGAGCAGTACCGCAAGCTGCTGATGCTCATCTTCCTCGGCGAGTGGATCTTGAACGGATCTGCGGCCAACGAGGACGGCAGGGAAGCGGTGCAGGACGTGGCGGATTACATCTATTCGTTGGCGCACCAGTTCGGCGCCGAGGACTGGGTGGAATACTGCGACAACTGCGGCGGCTACCACGCCAACCAGGCGATGGAGGAAGTCCTGTTGCCGTTCATCGACGAGTACGACGAGGAGACGTTTTGGGACGTGCTGTCCCACCATCTGGCGTACCGGGATGTCATGGCGACGGTCGGCCCGGATCAAGAGATGACGAAAGAACTGGAGCTCAAGCTCTGGCGGCGGAAGGAACAGTACGAGCAAGAGTTCCAAAAGCACGGGCTCGATCACGTCCGCCTCGTGTTCCATGGCGGCAAGGCGAAAAAGAAGAGCTGAGAGGGGATCGCGATGCACTTGGAACTCAGTGAGGAGCAATTCCGCCGCCTGGTGGAACTGGTGTATCTCGGCAACTGGATGGCCAACGCCGCGCGGGACCAAAGCGATCGCATCGTGGCGTACGAGGAGCTGGAGCAGTACATCCTTGCGCACAGCCGCGATTTCTCCGCCGAGGATATGGTCGAATACGATGAGGAAAACGATACGTACTACGTCCGGCAAGACGTGGAGGACAAGCTCATGCGCCTCGTCGACGAGTATGAGGACGAGAGCTTCTGGGAGCTTTTGGCGCTGCGGCTCGCCGAGCGGGACGTGATGGAAGAGGTCGGTCCGGTGGCCGCGTTCACCACCACCATGCACGAGAAGCGGTGGGAGTTGGCGGACAAGTACGGTGAAGAGTTCGAGAAGTACGGTCTGCGCCGCCTGCGCGTCGTGGAAGGCAGCCAGCGCCGCAAGCACAAGCAGGAGAAATAAAGGCCGGGCCGTGCCAACGGGAACGAATCCCTGGCAACCGTTCACCGAACCCCCGCTCTGTACCGCGGCGTCAGGCGGCGCCGCCGTGTCCCAACGGCAGCGCCACGCCCGTCCGTCTTCGTCTTCACACCGGCGTCGCCCAACGGCCGGCCCGGAAGATGGGCACCGTCTTTCCGTCCGCCGTGACCGCGTCGATGTCGAGCTCCGGGCTGCCGATCATGAAATCGACGTGCATCAGGCTGGTGTTGAGGCCGAGCTCCCCCCAGCGCTCCCGCGGCACGTCATGCCCGCCCTCCACGAGCGGGTATGCGCTGCCGATGGCGAGGTGGCACGAGGCGTTCTCGTCGAACAGCGTGTTGTAAAACAGCCGCCCTATCTGCGCGATGGGCGAATCCACAGGCACCAGCGCCACTTCCCCAAGGTAATGGCTGCCCTCGTCCGCCTCGATGATGCTCGCCAAGGCTTCCTGGCCGGAGTCTGCTTCATAAGAGACGATGCGCCCGCCCTCGAAACGCAGGCGGATGCCCTCGATGACCGAACCGTGGTGGTTGAGCGGCATGGTGCTCGTCACCGTCCCGTCCACGCCTTCTTTGCGCGGTGACGTGAACACCTCTTCCGTCGGCATGTTCGGGACAAACCGCACCCCGCGCGGCGTCTTGTGACTCGCCGCCGTCCAGATGTGGCGGGGCGCCAGCTCCACCCACAGGTCGGTCCCCGGGGCTTGGTAGTGGAGCTTGTGGATGGACAAACGGTTCAACCAGTCGGCCCGCCGCTGCAATGTTGCAATGTGCCGCTCCCAGTCGGCGACGGGGTCTTCTCCGTCCGCCCGTGCCGCCCGGAGGATGGCCCGCCACAGGGCTGTAAACCGGTCCTCCCGCGGCAACTCCGGAAACACGGCGTCCGCCCAAGCCTGCGTCGGTGCCGAGACGAGCGTCCAGCTGTACTCGTAGTTTGTCCGCTTGTCGGTAAACGGGCGAAACACCGCACTCATCGTCCGCTCCGCTTGCGTGACGCGCACCGGATCGATCCCGTCGTACAGCTTCGGGTCGGTGGCCGGCATGCCGATGGACGCCGCGCCCTCCTCCGACAACCGCTCGACCCATTCCAACTGCCAGCGAATCCGCGCCTCCAGCGTGTCGAGCGCGCCCCGCCGCACCGTCTCGCGCAGCCAGTGCTCGTCCCCCCAGTCCACCTGGACGAACTTCGCCCCCGCGTCGTACGCCGCCTCCGTCAGCATCCGGGCAAACGGCACCTGGTCGGGCAACACCGGCCGGATGCCGTAGCCGATGATGAGGTGTTCGCCCGGCTGCAGGTTCACACCCACCCGCACCGCCAGCTCCGCGTATTTTCGCATCTGCACCGCCAAATCGCCGTGCCATGGCGCTTGTGCCACGAAGACCACCTGCCCCTTTCCCATCCATCGCGCGCGAGTCTTGAGAGACAGCGGGCCGAGGCGCGAAAGCGACGGCCACCTGTCCCCTGGCAACCCATCCCTTATCATAGCCAGAACCCTGGCGGTCGACGCAACCCGTTTACGCCCGCAGCACCACCGTGAACTCCGAACCCTGCCCCGGCGTGCTGCGGACCGTGATCCGACCGCGGTGCATCTGGACAATCCAGCGCGCGATGGCCAGCCCCAGCCCGGCTCCCCCTGCCGCGCGCACCCGGGCCTGGTCCCCGCGGTAGAAGCGGTCGAAGATGCGCCGCAGCTCGTCACGGCGAATGCCGATGCCGGTATCCTGCACGTGCACGCGCACAAACCGCCCGTGCGGCACCAGGCGCACCGTCACCGTCCCGCCTTCCGGCGTGTACTTAACGGCGTTGTCGATGAGGATGGCGAACAGCTGCCGCAGCCGGTCGGCGTCGCCGACGACCACCGCCTCCCCCTCCCGCCCGGGCGGCGGCAGTTCGACCTGCAAGCGCAGGCCCTTCGCCTCGGCCAAAGGGCACATGGCTTCGCACACCTCGCGCAGGACGGGGACAAGCGGCACCCGCGCGCGTTGGATGGCGATCTCGTTCGAGTCGGCGCGCGCCAACGTGAGCAAGTCGTCGGTCAGGCGCGCCAGCCGCCGCGCCTCCTCCTTGATGGCCGACAGCCATTCGAGGTTGTCGAGCACTGTTTGCTCCAGGTGGCCGAGCACGACGTCGAGATTCGCCTGGATGACCGCGATGGGCGTGCGCAATTCGTGCGACGCGTCGGCGACGAACTGCTGCTGCCTGCGCCACGAGCGGGCAATCGGCTGCAAGGCGCGGTGCGAGGCGAAAAATCCGGCCGCGAGCGCCAGCGCCACCCCGCCCACGCCGACCCAGAGCAATACCTGCCGCAGCCGTGCCAGCGATTCCACGTCGTGGTTGACGTTGAGCGCCAGCTGCAACCATCCTTCCGATTGGCCGTACTGGTTGGTGAAATGGATGCTGATGACCCGGTACCAGGCGTGATCGTCCGGGACATAGGTGGTCTGCTTGTCGAGGGAGTACGCATAAGGCAGCGATTTAGCCACCTTCGGGTTGGTTCCGGCCAGCACGTGGCCGAGGGCATCGCGCAGGACGATGGCCGACACCTTCGGATAGAGGGTTTCCAGGCGTTTGAGGTCGACGAACAGCTGTGGGAACTGGCCGTGGTTGAGGGCGTTCAACACATTGGCCGCCAACGGGCGCGCGGTGGTGAGCAGGATGTGGTCCTCGTCCTCGACGGTGAGGCGCTGCATCCAAAGATAGATGGAACCAGCTGTCAAGATGTAGAGCAACAGGACCAAGCCGGTCAAGAGCAGGGTCAGCTTGGCGCGGGCGCTCGAAAACATGTCATGCCCCCTTCAACATGTAGCCGACACCGCGCACCGTCTCGATCACCGGCAGGCCGTCCGCCGCGGTGCGCCCGAGCTTCTGCGCATGTGCCGCCAGCTTGCGGCGCAGCATGTGGACGTAGATTTCGACCACGTTGACGTCGGCCGCCGTATCGTAGCCCCAGACCCGTTCCAGGATGAGCACCTTGGGCAGGACGCGGCCAGGGTTGCGCATGAACAGCTCCATCAGTTGAAACTCCTTGCCGCTCAAATGCAGCGGCTCGCCGAACAGCGTGATCGATCTCGTCACCAAGTCCAGGCAAAGCGCCCCGCACTGCAGGCTCTGCGCACCCATGAACGCGCCGCTGCGCCGGGTGAGCGCACGCACGCGGGCCAGCAACTCAGGGAGTGCAAACGGTTTCACCAAGTAGTCGTCGGCACCCGCGTCCAGGCCTTCGACGCGGCTCTCCACCCCGTCCTTGGCGGTCAACAGGAGGATGGCGGTCGAGTCTTTCTCCTGGCGCAGCGTGCGCACCACGTCGTACCCGGAGAGCTTGGGCATCATCACGTCGACGATGAGCAGGTCGTAGGTGCCCGTGCGGGCCATGTCGAGCCCGGTCTCCCCGTCGTGCGCCACGTCGACCTCGTAGTGGTGTTCGCGCAGGCTTTGCTGCAGCGCGCGCGCGAACGCCGCTTCGTCGTCCATCAGCAAGATGCGCACCCGTCTCCCCTCCGCTTTCATTATAACGCACAAATGGCGCGCGCCCTGGTCACCAGCCAGATTTGGGCGACGCGCCACCTGTGCATCAAGGAGCATCTATGCCCCCCTGCCGCGGCCCGCTGGGATACGGGGAGGCAAAGCGGCCGCCGCAGGAGGTCCAACCCTCGCGGCGAGGGGAACGGGGGGATGGTTCACCTCACCGGACGAGGGAATGGAACCGGCACACTTTGAACATACCGCGCCGCGGACGCGTCCATACGCCGGGACGCTGCGCGTGCGCGTTATTGGGCAGCGGCTTGCGCCGTGACGGTGATGGTCACGCTCTCCGACACCTTGCCCTGCGTGTAGGTCACGGTGTAGACGCCGGGCGTGGCACCGGGCAGGACCGTGATGGTGCCCGTCGTCGGATCGATGCTGACGCCTTTCGCGCCGGACGGCCCGGACAGCTTGTAGACGCCGTTGGCGCTGAGCACGTTGCCGGCTGCATCCTTCACCGTCGGTTGCGCCGCCACCACGTCCGTCACCGGCGCCGACCCGTCGGCGGGCACGGTGACGGTGGACGCCACGTACGCCAAGCCGGTGATGCTGGCGGGGACGGACGCGGACGCCTGCGGTTTCTCAAGCTGGATCCACAGATTCGTGTAGTGGATCACCGCCGCCTGCAGGTGAAAGATGGACGACTGCAGCTCCTGCAGGGCCCCGGCCAACGGTTTCTTCTGCCACTGCGACGCCTGGCGCTGCAATTGCTTGATTTGGAAGTTGATCTGGTTCAACTGCGCCATAAGCGCCTGGCGATTCTGCAGATCCGCGCGCGCCTGCGCCCCGCGATGGTTCCCTTTGTTTCCTTTGCTCGCCTGTTGATCCGACTTGATCTGCGACTCAAGCTTGGCTTTCTGCTGCAACAAGGCTTGCAGCGTCGCGTTGGTCTGCTGCTCCGCCGGGATGGTCGCCTCGGCGTTGGCCAGCGCCTGTTCGGCCACGTACAAGGCGGCGATTTGCTGGTTGAGCGTGTCGATGGTCGCCTTGAGCTTGGCGATGGTGTCGTTGTTGACGTTGCCCGCTTCGGCTTGCTGCAGCAGTTGCGCCTCCAACTGCTGGTTGTGCTGATAGTGCGCGGTGAACTCCGCCTGCTGATCCGCCGCGCCCCGGGCCCACACCGCAGGCGCGCTCACCAACCCGGTCGCCAGGCACGCCGCCAACGCGCTCGCCAAGGCCTGGTTCTTGTTCCACCGTATCATCTCCCGCACCTCCTGCGCTCGTGCTGTCCTTCTGATGTGCAATCTACAGGGCCTCGCTTAAAACGGCCTTAAAGCGCCATCCCTGCAAGCGACCCGGTGCCCCCCTCACCCGATGAAGCGCACGGCTGTCGCCGCCTCCGGAAACCTGCTATCATGGACCTGATTGACTGCATCCGGCATCCAGGCGGAGGGAAAGTCATGCAGAGAACGACCAACCGCGTCTTGGTCACCGTCGCCATGATGGTCGCCACCCTGCTCGTGGCCATCGACGTCACCGTCGTCGGCACCGCCATGCCGCGCATCGTCGCGGACCTCGGCGGGCTCGACCTGATGAGCTGGGTGTTCGCCATCTACACCCTGACGACGGCGGTCACCACGCCTATCTACGGGAAGCTGGCCGATCTCTACGGCCGCAAGGTGGTCTTCACCATCGGCGTCGTCCTGTTCGTGCTCGGTTCGATGCTCTCGGGTCTCGCCCACACCATGACGCAGCTCATTTGGTTCCGCGCCTTCCAGGGCATCGGCGCGGGAGCTGTGATGCCGGTGACGTTCACCATCATCGGCGATTTGTTCCCGGGGGAACAGCGGGCGAAGATGCAGGGGCTGTTCAGCGCTGTGTGGGGCATCGCCGGCCTCATCGGACCGCTGGTCGGCGGCTTCTTTGTCGATCACGTCACATGGCGCTGGATCTTCTTCATCAACCTGCCGGTGGGCGCGGTCTCCCTGCTGCTTGTCTGGGTGGCGCTGCATGAATCGTTTCATCGCGCACGGCGGCCCATCGACTATCTCGGCGCAGCCACGTTCACGGCCGGCGCATCGCTTCTGTTGTACGCCCTGCTGAGCGGCGGGCAGAAATACGCCTGGAACTCGCCCACCCTCATCGGCCTGTTCGCCGGGGCGGTGGCGCTGCTCGCGCTGTTCGTCGCCATCGAGGCGAGGGCGCCGGAGCCGATGCTGCCGCTGCGCCTGTTCCGCATGCGCGTCATCACCATGTCGAACCTGGTCGGCTTCTTCAGCGCGGCGGTGCTCATCGGCATCACCGCCTACCTGCCGATGTGGATTCAAGGCATCTTGGGCTTCAGCGCCACTAACTCCGGCCTCACGCTCTTGCCGATGTCCATCGCCTGGCCCATCGGCAGCACCCTGGCCGGGAGATTCATGTACCGCATCGGATCGAAGACGACGGCCGTCATCGGCGGCGTGCTCATCACGCTCGGCGCGGCCTGGCTCAGCCGCGCGGAAGTGGACGCGCCCGCCTGGTGGTTCACGGCCATCATGGTGGTGGTGGGCCTCGGCATGGGCTACTGCACCACGCCCATCACGGTGCTCGTGCAGGCGGCGGTCGGCTGGAACCTGCGCGGCGCCGCGACCGCGTCGAGCACGTTCGTCCGCTCGCTCGGCCAGACCATCGGTGTGGCGGTCTACGGCACGTACTTCAACCAGGCCCTCACCCGCTATGCCGAGGCGCACATTCCGGCACCCTACCGGCAACAGGCGATGAACGTCAACCAGTGGCTGAAGCCCGGGGGCGGGCATATTTTGACGGGCGCTCTGCTGACCCGGGTGCACGCGTTTTTGGCCAGCGGGCTGCACACGGTCTTCGCGATGGTGCTCGGCACGGCCGTCGTCACGCTCGTGTTGACGCTGCTGATGCCGTCGCACAAGCAGGCGCTCGCCACGCAGGCCGGGGGCCCCGGGGGAACCGGAGGGCGTGGATCGGGCGGTGCAGGGGGGCCAGGCGGGCCCGGGAAAAGCAGCGGATCGCCGCAGCGAGCTGAGCCGGCGGCGAACGGTGTGAACGGATGGGGCGTGAAGAGCACTTGACACGCATGGGGCAGGATGTGCGGGCGTTCTTGCGCATCCCCGGCAGCTGGCGCCTCTTCACGGCGATGCTGGCGTACGGATGCGCCCAGGGCATCCTGCGCCCGATGAATGCCATCTATCTCGCCCAACACGTCGGGCTGACCAAGTTGCAGGTATCGGTGCTCGTCTCCGTATCGCTCCTCACCGATATGGCCGTGACGCTCGGGACCGGGATCGCCAGCGACAGGGTGCGGCACAAACGGACCCTGCCCATCCTCGCCGCGGTTCTCTGCATGGCAGGGCTGTTGTGGTACCTGCATGCGGACAGCTTTCTGACGGCGCTTGGCGCCATGGTCCTGGCGACCAGTCCGGCCGGGGTCATCATGGGGCAGTTGTTCGCCATGGCGCGCAGCCATTTCACGGTCGAAGCGCCCGCCATCGCGGAAATGGCCATCGTCTGGCTGCGCGCGATGATGAGCTGCGGCTTCTTTCTCGGCCTGTTGCTCGGCGCCGAGCTGTTCACCGCCGTCTCGTTCGCCGGGGTGTTGTGGGGAAACTTCGTAAGCTATGCATTGATCCTGTTGCTGCTTGCAGGGTACCGGGAGCGCACCAGCGGCTACCGCCCGCTGCCGCAGTCCGCGATCCCGTTTCAGTGGATCGGCATCTTCGCCCTGCTCATCCTGTTGTGCGGCGACGCCATCCGCGGCCTTTATTTTCCGCTCGTCGTCGACGCCCTTTACCACAGTCCGGCCCTCGTCTCTCACCTTTGGAGTGTCCAAGCCATCTTCGAACTGCTGTGGATGACGGTGGCCGGGTACGCCGCCGCGCGCTACGGTACCGTGCGCGTCATCCGGATCGCCGCCGCGCTGGGCTTCGGCGTGTACGCGGTGTACGCGCTGCATCCCGCCTTGCCTTGGCTGGTGGCGATGCAGCCCGTGCATTCGTTCTATGTGTCGGTGCTCTACAGCGTGGGCATGAGTTACGTGCAGCGCATGTTCCTGACACGGACCGGCTTTGGCAGCTCGCTCTATCTGTTTTTGTCGCAGACCGCATCCCTGCTCGGTTATCTCACCCCGAACCTCATCCCGGGCTACTCGCCGCACATCTTCTTTGTGCCGATGGGGTTGGTGGTGGTCTCGTCGCTGCTGCTTGGGTGGGTGAAGGAACATGAGCAAACGGCGAAGCCGACGGAGGCATGAAAGCGTCTCCCGCCGACCTGAAGGTTGTGTTATCATCCACGAACATGAAAAGTCTCTCTGTGACACGGTGACGACCACCTTGAGCAAGGAGGTTGCCCCCATGCCGCATCCCTCCTCGCCCGGCCTGACGGAACGCAGTCTCTGGCTGGATACGCTTCTGCGCATCATCCACCCGGTGCTGTCCGCCCTGGCGGCGCGGGAACTCAAACGACGCATGCCCGTCGAGGCAAGGGAGCGCGATCGCGCCCGTTACACGCACCTCGAGGCGTTCAGCCGCACCTTGGTCGGCACGGCACCCTGGTTGGAGCTGCACGGGCTGACCGGCGACGAGGAGGAACGCCGGCAGCACTATGCCGCGCTGGCGCGCGAGGCGCTGGACGCGGCGACCGATCCGGGTTCGCCCGACTTCATGAACTTTACGGAAGGGGGTCAGCCCATCGTCGACACAGCGTTCTTGGCGCAGGCCATCCTGCGGGCGCCCACCGAGCTGTGGCACAAACTCACGCCGCGGGTGCAGGGGCAGATCATCGCCTGTCTTCAAGCCACGCGCTACGGCCGCAAGCCGCCATTCAACAACTGGCTGCTGTTCTCCGCGATGATCGAGACGGCCCTGCATTTCATGGGCCAGGACTGGGACCAGGTGCGGGTGGACTACGCCCTGCGGCAGTTCGAGCAGTGGTACGTGGGAGACGGGGCGTACGGCGACGGGCCATCTTTCCACTGGGATTACTACAACAGCTTCGTCATCCACCCGATGCTCGTCGACATCACGCTGCGCATGGCGCACCACCACCCGGATTGGGCGGCACTGCGCGAACCCATCCTCCGCCGGGCGCAGCGATACGCGGCCGTGCTCGAGCGGCTGATTGGCCCCGACGGATCGTACCCGCCCCTCGGGCGGTCCATCACGTACCGGTTGGGCGCGTTCCATGCCCTGGCGCAGATGGCGCTGTTGCGCCTCCTGCCGCCGGAAGTCACACCGGCGCAGGTACGGTGCGCACTGACGGCGGTGCTCCAACGGACGCTGCACGCCCCTGGCACGTTCGACCAGGACGGGTGGTTGCGCATCGGCCTCTGCGGCCATCAACCGGGCTTGGCCGAAGGTTACATCTCCACCGGCAGCCTGTATCTGTGCACCACCGGCCTGCTCCCGCTCGGCCTGCCCCCGGACGACCCGTTTTGGGCCCATCCGCCCGTCCCATGGACGGCGAAAGCCCTGTGGAACGGGGCGGATCTCCAGGCGGATCATGCGTTGGCGGAGTAAACGATGCGCTTCGTGGAATCCACGCGGCACCTCACAGGCGGTCGTTCACAGGTGGTCGTAGCGGGCGGTGACCATTTTCTTCCTTGTGTAGAACTCCACCCCGTCACGGCCGTTGGCATGCAGATCCCCGTAGAACGACTTCTTCCATCCGGAGAACGGGAAAAACGCCATCGGAGCCGGCACGCCGACGTTGACCCCGAGCATGCCGGCGTCAATCTCTTCCCGGAACTTGCGGATGGCGCGCGCGTCGTGGGTGAAGATGCAGGCACCGTTGGCAAACTCGGATTGGTTCGCAATCGCGATGGCTTCATCGAGGTCCTTCGCCCGCACGATGGACAGCACCGGCGCGAAGATCTCGTCGGTCCACAGCTTCATCCCCGGTCGCACGTGGTCGAAAATCGTCGGCCCCACGAAATACCCAGGCCCGCGCACCGCTTCGTCCTTTCGCCCGTCGCGGACCAGCAGCGCACCCTCCTGTTCGCCCAACTCGATGTACCGCAAGGTCCGCTCTTTGTGTGCCTCGCGGATGACGGGGCCAAGAAAAACATCTTCGTCCAATCCGTTGCCGATTTTGATTTCATCCGCCGCCCGCACCAGTTTCTCCACCAGGGCGTCGGCGATGGAGCCGACCGGCACCACCACCGAAGCGGCCATGCAACGCTCACCCGCGGATCCGAACGCCGCCGTGATGATCTGTTTCACCGCCTGGTCGAGATCGGCGTCGGGCATGACGATGGTGTGGTTCTTTGCGCCGGCCAACGCCTGCACGCGCTTGCCGTGCGCGGCCGCCTTCCGGTACACATACTCGGCCACCGGCTGCGATCCGACGAACGAAATGGCCCGGATGTCCTCGTGCTCCAACATGGCGTTGACCACGTCGTTCGCGCCATGGACGACGTTGAGCACCCCGTCCGGGAGACCGGCTTCCGCGAACAGCTCCGCCAGGCGGTTGGCGGACAGCGGCGCCCGCTCCGACGGCTTGAGCACCACCGTGTTGCCGCAGGCGATGGCGAGCGGGAACATCCAGGCCGGGACCATCATCGGAAAGTTGAACGGGGTGATGCCCGCGACGACGCCGAGGGGATAACGGTACATCCCCGACTCCATATCGGTGGCGATGTCCGGCAACTGCGACCCCATCATCAAGGTCGGGACGCCGGCGGCAAACTCGACACACTCGATGCCGCGCTGCACCTCGCCGTACGCGTCCTTGTAGCTCTTGCCGTTCTCCGTGGTGATGAGCCGGGCAAGTTCGTCCCAGTGCTCCACCAGCAACTGTTGAAAACGAAACAAAATTCTCGCCCGCTTCGGCACCGGTGTGCGGCTCCAGGTCCGAAACGCCTCTTTGGCCGCCGCGACCGCCGCCGCCACGTCCTCGCGCGTGGACAGCGGCACCTCGGCCAACGGCTCCCCGAGCGCCGGATTGAACACCACCTCCCGAACCGTGGATTTCGACTCGACCCACTTCCCGCCGATGAAGTTTTTCAAAATGGGCGCGGACTTCATCTGAATATGCATGGTCACCCACGCTCCCTCCACATCATCTGCTATCCACGCGGTTTCTCCATGTTCGGCCTGCACGCGCACGATGCCCGCCGCTAACCGGGTTGGCCTGCGGCGTCCCGTTTCGCGGCCGCCAGGAGGCTCAGGAATTCAAACACCATTGTCGCCGCGGCCAATGCCGTGATCTCCGCCACGTCGAGCGCCGGCAGCACCTCCACCACATCAAAACCGACGAGGTGCAGACCCTTGAGGCCGTGCACCAGCGCCAGCGCCTCATGGGTGGTGAATCCCCCAATCTCCGGCGTCCCCGTCCCCGGTGCGTACGCCGGATCCAGGCAATCGATGTCGAAGCTCACGAACACCTTCGCACGCCCGGCTCGCTCGCGGGCCGCCGTCATGACGCCGTCCAGGCCGCGCTGACGGACCTCGTCGATGGTCCACACCGCAAAGCCCAGGCGCCTGCCTTCCTCGATGTCGTCCGGGTCATACACCGTCCCGCGGATGCCAATCTGCGTCGATCGCGCCGGATCCAACAGCCCCTCTTCCACCGCCCTGCGAAACGGTGTTCCATGGGTGTACCGCTCACCCCAATACTCGTCCCAGGTGTCGCCGTGGGCGTCGAAATGGATTAGCGACAGCGGACCGTGGTGTTTCGCCAGCGCGCGCAATTCCGCCAACGCGATGGAATGATCGCCGCCAAGCGTGATTGGCACCGCGCCCTGGCTGACCCAGCCGGACACCGCTGCTTCAATCAGGTCATGGCTGCGCGACGTGTTGCCCGGGATGACCATGGCGTCACCGCCGTCCACCACCCGCAGCCAATCGAGCGGCCGCACCCGGTGATGGACGTTGGCCGGACGAAGCAAGGAAGAAATCCGGCGGATGGCTTCCGGGCCAAAGCGCGCGCCGCTCCGAAAACTGGCCGCCGTATCGAACGGCGCCCCGAGGATGACCGCATCGCATGCCACCGGCGCTGGCTCGTACGGAAGCCGCATGAACGTCCGGATGCCCTCGAAGCGTGGATAACGCATCATGTCGGATGCCACGGTCTCTTCCATCCCCTCTGTCTCAGATCGCCGGTTTCCGCAGCCGGACGGGCGAAGCATCCCGCTTGCGCGTCACAGGCGGTGGCTACGGTTTCAGTAGTCGAACACCGGTGCCTCCACCTCGCCGCTGGACCACGCGGCGTACAATTCGTCCAGCGTGCAAAACCACACGCCCGGATGCTGCTTCATCGCTTGAATGAGGTCATCGAGCATCCGGATCCGGGAGGCCCGTCCGATGACCTCCGGGTGCATGGTCAGGGTGAACACTCCCCCCGCCGCACAGAGGGCGTCGAACTCCGCCTTCCACAGCCGGAAGACCTTATCCGGCTCCTCAATGACACAGCCGCTCGCGGGCACAGCGCTGTACGCAAACTGCTCCCAGTCGTCGAGCAACCAAGTCACAGGGATCTCGAACAACGTGCGATCCGTCTCCGGAACCCGCACCAAGTACGGACGGTCGAGGCCCATGAGGCTGCTATCGTATAAAAACCCGTGCCGGTCGAGCAACACCAGGGTCTGGGGCGTCAGCTCCCACCACGGCGCCCGGTACCCGATGGGTTGGGCGCCCGTCAGCGCCGCGAGCACCGCTTTCGACCGGCGCAGGATGTCGTCCTCCTCCTCCCAGGTGAGGGTGTCGGTGCGCTCGTGGTGATACCCGTGACACCCGACCGCGTGGCCCGCGGCTGCAATGCGGCGCACCACGTCCGGGTCAATCTCGGCCGTGTAGCCGGGTATGAAGAACGTTGCTCGCAGCTGGTGCTTCGCGAGCAACTCCAGGATGCGCCCGACCCCCACGCGCCGCCCGAAGGCGGCCGCCGAGAGGAGCGACAGCCGCCGTCGGTTGGTTGGATCGGTCACCCAACCCGCCTCCGCGTCCACGTCGAAGCACAGCGCCACCGCCATGCGATACCCTTTCAACCACGTCAAGGCGCCTCACTCCCCGTGGATTCCGCAGGCATCGGATGGGCCCCTGTCGCAGGGGGCGGTGCGGACCGCGACCGCTTCCCGTACCACACCCACAGCGCGCCCGTCAGCACGACGAGGCCACCCATATACCATGCGTTGTACAAATCGCCGGGCGATGCCGGCACCGCACCCGCCGTGTATCCGATGTACGCGAGCACCAACAGCGACAGCGCGGGCAGGATGTTGACGAGGAGCGCCTGGCCCAGCGGCCGCTTCCGGAACGTCACCGCGATGAACGCCATGAGCGCCGTCATGTACGAGATCACCAACGTGATGGTGATGACATCGTAATACCACTGCAGGTCGGCGAGGGGTTTGAGCCACACGAGCAGGACGGCGTACGCCGAGATGAGCACCGTGATGACCCAAGGCACCTTCTTGCCGTTGACTCGGCCGAGCACCGCCGGCAGGTGCCCGTCCTGACTCATGCGGTACGCCGCCCGCGCCCCGGAAGTCATTGAGATCTGCAAGCCGGCGGAGGCGGAAGTGATGACGACGAAGACGGCGATCCAGTTCAGCCAGTTCGGCAGGTACTTGTGCGCCACCGCCGCAATCGGCCCGCCATCGCCGCTCTCCACAATCTTTGCCAGCTGATCCACCGGGATGGCGAACTGCCAGCCGATGGCTGCGATGCTGTAGATCACGAACGCGGCCGAGAGCACCAAGATAAGCGAGCGCTGGATGGTCCGCACGGGCACCTTGGCCTCTTCGATGAAGTTGATGGCTGAGTCGAAATTGGCGAGCATCCACAAACCAAACAGTACGCCCCGGCCGACGGCACCCCATCCTCCGGCCGCTGAGACGGAGTAGAGGCTGGAGAACGACGGATGAGCGATGTCCGGGTGGAGGATGCCGAGGAGCCCCAGCCCGACGACCACGCCCACCTCGAACACCAGGAACGTCGCCGCGGCGCGGGCTGTGATCTCAATCCCCCGCAGGCTGACCACCATAAAGGTGAGGACCATCACCGTCCCGATGACCTGCGCCAGCACCCCGCCTTTGAGCGCCGGAATGAGCGCCTGGATGTACTCGGCGCCAATCACCGCGGTCATCGGCGTGACGGTCGCCGCCATGACCACGTACGCCCAGCCGAGGATGGTGCCCGCGTCGGAGTGGAGAAACCGCGACGCGAACGTGAAGATGCCGCCCGCACTCGGCGCGAGCCGCGTCAGATACACAAGCGCCAGCGCCAACACCAGCATCGGAAACACGTAGGCGATGAGCAGCGTCAACGGCGCCGCGGTGCCCACGATGCCGTACAAGATGGACATCGAGGAAGCGGCCACCCACGCCGGCGCGTTGAAGCCGAGCGCCGCCAGCGACACGCCCAGCGTTCCCAGCTTGCTCCGGTTGAGCGTGGTGGGAATCTCCTGGATGGTGCCGTGCCGGTCGTACCCGAGAAATTCCGCGATGTTCACCCGCATCACCTTCTTTCGCAGCGCTTCTATCTCGTCCTTGTTTCCTCGTCCTTTTCCTGCCGCGCGCGGCCGCGGCGAGGGAATTCAGCCCATCATCACGCCGCCGCCGTTGACCCCCACAATCTGACCTGTCATGAAGCTCGCGCCGTCGGAAGCCAAGAAGTACACCACCGCGGCAATCTCCTCCGGTCGGCCCAAGCGCTTGAGCGGGTACCGCGCCGCCTCCTCCGCGATGTACGCCTCACCCAATTGCTCGACGAGCGGGGTGAGGGTGGCGCCCGGCGCCACGCTGTTGACCAAAATCCCGTCTCCCGCCAGCTCCCGCGCCAAACTCTTCGTCAACGCAATCACGCCGCCTTTTGCAGCCGCGTAGTGGGCCAACCGTTCGCACCCAATCTGCCCTAAGTCGGACGAGATGTTCACAATCCGCCCGCCGCCGTGGGTTTTCATGATCCGGGCCGCCTCCCGGCAGGTGTGGAACGTCCCGTACAGGTGCACCCGGATCATGCGGTCCCATTCCTCATCGGTCATCTCGGTGAACGGCGCCTCGCGCAAATAGCCCGCCGCGTTGACCAACACGTCCACTCGCGCAAGCCCCGTAAACATCGACCGCACCGCGTCCGGGTCCGCCACGTCGCAAAGGCGCAGATCGCAGACAGCCCCCAGCGCCTTCGCCTCTTCCGCCACCGCCTGGATGCCCGGCTGCTGGGGCAGGTCGTTGAGCACCAGGTGTGCCCCTTCGTGCGCGAACGCCAGCGCCACGGCTCGTCCAATGCCGCTGCCCGCGCCGGTCACCACCACCGTGCGCCGTCCCGCTGCCTCGCGGTGTACCGATGCCGCCATGCCTTCACCTTCCTCTCCCTGCTTCCACCTTTCCCGCCCCGGCCGCTGACTACCGCTTCAGTACGGGTGCTCCCGCAGCCACGCCGCGTACTGGCGGATGCCGGACGCCAAGTCGTAGCGGGGACGCCACCCCAGAACCCGCTGTGCCTTCGTGATGTCGAACACCCCGTTTTCGTCCAGTACGTCGATGGTGCCAGGACCGATGTCGATCACGGCGTCCGGAAACAACTTCTTCACCTCCGCGGCGACCTCCCAGTAGCTGTGCTGCACACCGGCCGTAATGTTGAACACCTCCGCCCCGACGCCGGGCACCGTGGCGGCTAGCCAAGCCGCGTCCGCTACATCTTCCACATGGACGTACTGGAACCGATACTCGCCGCCCTGCTCCTCCACGGTCGGCACACCGTCGATGGCGTTGCGGAGCATCGTCTTCAGGTAGCACTGCATGAACTGGCCCGGGCCGTAGATCCAACCGGGACGCAGCGACGGAATCTCCATGCCGTACAGGTCGCTGTACACCCGCGCCAAGTGCTCCGTGAACACCTTCGTGACCCCGTAGGGGGTGGTCGGCAGCAGCCGGGATGTCTCGAACACCACGCCCTCATCGCGGTTGTTGCCGTACGCGCACTCCGAGCTGAAATTCACCACCCGGCGCACCCCGGCGACACGGGCGGCCTCGAACACCGCCGCCGTGCCCAGGGCGTTGACCATCACGGTCTGGTACGGCACCTCGCGCGACACCACCGGGTGGCTGATGGCCGCCGTGTGGATGACGCGCGCCACCCGGTGGCGCTGCATCAACTCCACCAACCGGCCCACGTCGAGGATGTCCGCCTGGTAGTAATGGTGCCCTGGGTCGCCTGTGTTGCCCTCCGTGAAGCGCCGGTCGATGCTCACGACCTCTTCTCCCTGCTGCCGCAGCTTGCGCACCAGGGTGGCGCCGACAAACCCGCATCCGCCCGTGATGAGCGTCGTCAAACGCAGCCCTCCCTCCATCGCCCGCGGCACGCGGTGCCCGTCGTCCGGGCGGGCCCGCGTGCGCGGTCCAACCTGTGCCGGATTCACCCGACTGCTCGCGGATGATTTTCAGCTTGCGCCGGACGGCCCGGCTCCTTCCGCCGCCTCGTGGACCGCCTCTGTGACCGCCTGGACAATCTGGTCCAACTCCTCGCGGCTGACGACGAACGGCGGGCTGATGGTCAATACGTTGTTGTGATTCGGCACCGTGTCCCCGTTTTTCCCGATGATGACCCCGCGCCGCTTGCAGCCTGCGAGCACCTGGTTGACGAACGCCGCCGGTGCGGGCGACCGGGTCTCCTTGTCCGCCACCAGCTCGATACCCGCGAGAAAGCCGAAGCTGCGGACGTCTCCCACGTTCGGGTGCGCGGCGAGCGGCACCAGCGCCGCGGACAGCGCACGGCCCAATTCGCGCGCCCGCTCCACCAGGCGGCGCTCCTCCATGATCTCGAGCGTCCGCACCGCCAGGGCGCACGCCGCCGGATTGCCGCCGAACGTGTTGACGTGGCGGAAATGGGCGTACGGTGCGTCGTCCTTGAACGCCTCAAACAATGACGCCCGGACCGCGGTCGCCGACAGCGGCAGATAGCCGCTCGTAATCCCTTTGGCCATGGTGACGATGTCGGGCTCAACGCCGAAGTTGTGGTGGCCGAACCGCTCACCGGATCGCCCGAAGCCGCAGATGACCTCGTCCACGATGAGCAGCACCCCGTACCGGTCGCAGATCTCCCGCACCTGCCGCATGTACTCGGGCGGGGGGACAATCACGCCGCCCCCGGTGATCACGGGTTCCATGATGACGGCCGCGATGGTCTCCGGCCCCTCCCACTCCATCACCTGTTCGTACACCGACGCGCACTCGAGGTGACACGAGCCATACGCTTGGCCGAACGGGCAACGGTAGCAGTACGGCGGCGGGACATGCACAAATCCGGGAGCGAGCGGTTCGTACTTGTACTTCCGCTGCGCCTGGCCCGTCGCTGCGAGCGCAGCCCCGGAGTTGCCGTGGTACGCCCGGTACCGGGAGATGACCTTCCACCGGCCGGGCTCGCCGCGCTGGGCATGGTACTGGCGCGCCAGCTTGAACGCGGTCTCGTTCGCCTCCGATCCGCTGTTAGAAAAGAAAATTTTGTATTCCCCGCCCAACCAGGCGTTGAGTTTTTCCGCCAACCGAATGGCCGGCAGGTGACTTTGGGTGAGCGGGTAATACGGCATCTCCGCCAGCTGCCGGTACGCCGCCTCGGCAAGCTCCCGCTCCGAGTAGCCCAGGTTCACGCACCACAGCCCCGACATGGCGTCGATGTAGCGGTTCCCGTGGATGTCCGTGATGGTGGCCCCTTCACCGTGAACCACAATCATGGGATCCCGGCTCGCCGCGTACGGTTGCATGTGGTGCCACACGTACCGGCGGTCCTGTTCCAACCACCGCTGCGCCGCAGTGGCACCTTGTGTGTCTGCGTCCTTCGCCGTTTCAGAACGCATGGAACCCGCCTCCCCTTTCACACCGCAAAGATGGTCTGCGCGAACAGCGTCTCCGGGTCGTGGTACGCCACCCCGAGCGCTTCGGACACGCCCGGTGCGGTGACGTGCCCTCGGTACACATTGAGACCCTTCCGCAACGGGCGGTGGCGGCGGATGGCTTCCTCTCCGTGCATCGCGAGTTGAAGCAGGTAAGGCAGCGTGGCGTTGGCCAAGGCGAGGGTCGAAGTGCGCGGCACCGCGCCCGGTATGTTGGCCACGGCGTAATGCACGACGCCGTCGACCAAATACGTGGGATCGTCATGGGTCGTCACCCGGTCAATCGTCTCGATGCATCCGCCTTGATCGACCGACACATCCACCACGACACATCCCGGCCGCATTTGCGCGACCATCTCACGACTCACAATCTTGGGCGCACGAGCGCCAGGCACCAGGACGGCGCCAATCAACAGGTCGGCCTGGCGCACCGCCTCGGCGACCGTGTAGGCGTTGGAGATGACGGTCTTGATCCGGCCTTGGAACGCCTCATCGAGGCGTCCCAACCGCTGCGCGCTGATGTCGAGCACCGTCACGTCCGCCCCCATGCCGACCGCCATGCGGGCTGCCTGCGTTCCGACCGTGCCCGCACCTATCACCGCCACTTTGGCGGGCGGGACGCCGGGTACGCCGCCCAACAGCACACCGGCACCGCCGTACTCCTTTTCCAGCAGTCGGGCGCCAATCTGTACCGACATCCGCCCTGCCACCTCACTCATCGGCGCCAATAGCGGCAGCGAACCGTCCTCCAACTGCACCGTCTCGTACGCCACCGCGGTCACCCCGGCGTCGCACAGCGCCCGCGTCAAATCGGGTGCCGCTGCCAGATGGAGATAGGTAAAGAGGATCATCCCCTCCCGGAAGAACCGGTGTTCTTCAGGGAGCGGCTCCTTGACCTTCACCACGATGTCGGCAGCCCACGCTTCCTCGCGGTCGCAGAGGATGGCACCCGCCTGCCGGTAGTCATCGTCCGCGAACCCGCTGCCGGCACCCGCGTTCGTTTCGACGAACACTTGCTGCCCGGCGGCCACCAGCGCCTGAACGCCTGCCGGCGTCAAGCTGACGCGATACTCGCGAACCTTGCGTTCCTTCGGCACACCAATCCGCATGAATTTCATCCCCCTCCCGTCCGGTGCCGGGATGTCGTCGGCGGCGAAGAGCCCATGGGCTCCGATTACTTCGGATCATCGCGGATTTCGCTCGTGTTGTAATCGTACAAGATGTAATATGAAGAGAAGGATATGTCATACATGTTATCGAGCCCCTGCCGCCACAGTCCAGGGAAAATTCGGCCGTATACAGCGGATACGCTAGGGAATCCTTGCCGTTGCAAGCCAATCCGTCCCTGCCTACCGCTTGCACACCGGACGTGGTTATGTAATAAAGTATTACATTATTAATCCGGATATCGCCAGATTCAAACTGAGTTCCGCTCATATGTGTTATATTTCATATCAAGAACACCGTATCATTGTCTGTCACACGCCTGCAAACGGAAGAAGGCAAGGAGGAATCTTGCATGCGCTTTCATGCCGAATCGCTTACACCTGCACGTCAACACCAGCCGCTGCGGGAAGGTGATCCCGCTCCGTCCTGCGGACTCCTGCGCGTCCGCGACGTCTTGGAACGGCCTCTGTTCGCACAAGCGCGGGTGATTGCCGGGGAACACGGTCTCGACCGCTTGGTGCGCTGGGTGCACATCCTGGACGTCGCCGACGCCCGTGCGCTCATCCACGGCGGTGAACTCGTGCTGTCGACGGGCGCGGGCGTCGGCCAGAGTGAGGAGAAGTTTCTTCAGTACGTGCGTCAGCTCATCGAAGGACGCGCCAGCGGCTTGTGCGTGGAACTGGGCACCGTGCTGGCGGACATCCCCGCCTCGGTGCGCCATCTGGCCGAGCAACACCATTTCCCGCTCATCGTCTTCCCGGTCCAGGTGCGGTTTGTGGACATCACGCAGGACCTGCACAAGCTCATCTTTTTGCAAGAACGGCAGATGCTCTCGGAACAAGATTGGTTGGAGCGGCTCATCCTCGGAGATGAAGAGGGAGAAGCCTGGTTCGGCGCCGGCATGCGGCTCAAGCCAGACCGCAGGTACCGGATTGCCGTCCTCCGCCTGACCCAGGGGAAAAATCAGCAGGATCTCCCGGAGGCGTGGGTGGACCGCAAGACCGAACTCGCCTCCATTCTGCGCGAGTCGTTTCAGCACCAGCGCCTGCGCGTGTTCCTTTCCATTCGCTTGGACAGCAGCATCGCCCTCTTGGAAATGGACGGAACCCCTGCCCAATGGCGTCCGCGCATGCAAGCTGCCATGCAAGACCTGCGGCATGCCTTGCGCAACCACGGCTTTCCGGACGCACTCCACGTCGGCGTAGGCCAAGAAGCGGCCGGGCGGGCAGGCGGCACACACCGCATCCGCGACAGCTACCGCACCGCGGTCGCGGCCAGCTCATTCGCCCAGTTATGCGGACAGGACATGATGTTCTACGAGGACGCGGGCGTCTACCGCTGGATTGCGCCCCTGGCTCGCCACGATGACATCCTGGCGCTGGCCCAGGCGGAACTGGCGGCCGTGATGGAGTACGACCGCCAGAACCATACCCAACTCCTGCACACCCTGAAGGTCTATCTCGACTGCGACCGCTCGAAACAACAGACGGCCGACCGGCTCTACATTCACCGGCAGACACTCTACCATCGCCTCCTGCAGATCGAGCGGCTGCTGCGCGCGAATCTGGACGATCCCGTCCAACGCTTGAGCGTGCACCTGGCGGTGTATGCGTACCTGTACCACCAACAACGCGAGGAACGGGGCGGGGTGTAGGTTTGCTGCACCCCAACCCACGCGCGCGCGTGGAAGCGCTCCTTCCCCCACCTCGTCTCTGTTACAATCAAGGTAACGTGCAAGACCGCCCGTGGCACAGGGAGGCAGACCCATGGGAGCGTTCGAAAACCGCCGCTTCACGTATACAGACTTCTGCGCACTGCCGGAAGGCGAACGGTGGGAGCTGATCGACGGCCAGTTGTTCTCGCTCGCTCCCTCCCCATCTCCGGCGCATCAAGATGTATCCGAGGCGCTGGAGGACATCCTCCGCGCGTACTTCAAGGACGGTTCATGCCGGGCGCACCACGCGCCGCGCGACGTGGCCCTGTTCGTGCAGCCGGGGATGCGGCCGGAGGACATACCCGTCGTCGTGCAACCGGATGTCTTTGTGATGTGTCAAGCGTATCAAATGGGCAACTGCATCGCCGGCGAGTTGAAGTGGGTCATCGAGATCCTCTCCCCCGCATCCGTCCGCCACGACAAAGTTCGAAAATTCAATCTGTATCAGCGGGCGGGCGTGCCGCTGTATTGGCTGGTCGATCCGCTCTACCGCACGGTGGAATCGTTCACGCTGCGCGACGGGGCGTACGGTGCCCCGGCGGTCTACAGCGTGCCGGATGTGATCATGGTCGAGATGTTTCCAGGCTTGACCGTGGATTTGAACCACATCTTCCCGGCGGAAGCGTGACCTCATGACTGCAGTTTCCGCCGGTATTCGGACGGGGTGACCCCGAAGCAGCGCTTGAACTTCGAACTGAAATAGCTCACGCTCGCAAAACCGGTCAGCTCGGCCACGCTCGCCAGACTGATGCTTTCGTCCCGCAACAGCTCGGCGGCGTGACGCATTCGTATCTCGGTCAGGTACTCCACGAACGTCTTCCCCGTCGCCCGGCGAAACACCTCGGCAAAATAGGACACGTTGTAGTGATACCGTTCCGCCACATCCTGCAGCGTCAAGTCGTACATGTAGTTCTCCTCGAGGAAACGCCGGACATCCGCAGCCAAGGCCTCGCTGCTCTTCACCTTCCGGACACGGTTCGCGACCTCCTGCAACACCTCGTTCACCAAGGACATCAGGTAGTCGCTGGCCGATTGCACAGAGTACATCCGCCACACCCGGTCAGGTTGCAGCCACAGCTGCAGCGCGGGTTGCAGGTCCACCCCGGCCGCGACCGCGTACTCCTCAATCTCGAGCAACAGCCGAAACACCATGCGCGCAAAATGGGCCGGCGACGTAAGCAGTGCGCGCGACAGACTGGCCGTGATCTGCGATCTCGCCGCGCCGGCGTCACCACGCAGCAATGCCAGGCGAAATCCTTTTTTCTCCCGCTCACCCCAAGTCTCGTCCGCGCCGCGCGCAGGGAAGATCCCGTCACCCTGGCCGCCGCTCGCCTGGTGTACACCCCAGTTGACCCAGGACGAGATCCACCCCTTCTGCCACTCGGCCAGGCCTTGTACCGGATGGCCCACCCCGACAATCCACTTTTCTTCATACTCCGCCGACAGGCGCCGCAGCAGCATGCTGACCCACGCGCGGTGCCCGTCCGCCACCACGATGAAGTGGAAACACGCGGCCCGGGTCCGCGAAAAACTGACACACATCCGCGTGCTCGTCCGCATACGCCCGGCAAACGGAGGTGAGGCGGCGCAGGCGCACCGCGTCATCACCCCCCGCGAGCACAAGCCCGCGCGGCGACACGGTCACAAACACCACCGGCTCCGCCTTCAGCCGTTCCGGCACCTGCGCGCCGCTTTCCGTGGACTCCGCGCCCGCCTCGGCGAAGCCGTGTTTCGCCACCATGAGGACCCACTGCTCCCGCTGCAGCCGCCGGTAGGCGTCGAGCGCGCCTTGCGCGTCCGACTCGGCCCGCAACCTTTCCACCGCGCGCTGGAGCGCCTGCATCAGTTCTTCGCGCACCACCGGTTTGAGCAGAAAGTCCTGCACGCCGGTCTGGATGGCGGCTTTCGCATAGGCGAACTCGTCGTATCCCGTGAGGACGATGAGCTTGATCTGCGGCCGGTGCTCGTGGCACCAACGCAACAGGTCCACCCCGTGCAGCCGCGGCATCTGCATGTCGGTGACGACGACGTGGACGTCCTCCCGCTCCAAGCGCGCGATGGCCTCTTCTCCGTCATACGCCGTACCCGCCAGCTCAACACCCAAGGTCTTCCAGTCGATCTTCATGGCCAGGCCGGTGCAGACCTCTGGCTCGTCGTCCACGAGCAGCACCCTGTACAACGCCCTCACCCCCCTTTCGTCAACCTGATGCATCGCGCACAACCGGCAGGACCAGTGTGATGGACGTCCCGTGCTGCGGGGAAGAAGCCACATGACAGTGAAACCTTTCCCCGTAGTGCATCCGGCAGCGACCCAGCACGTTGCGCAGCCCGATCCGCTGCTCCCCGGTGCTCCACAGTTCGTCGAGGTACGTCCCGTCTGCCAATTGTTGGACCAGCTCGGGCGGCATGCCGATGCCGTTGTCGCTCACCTCGACGCGAAGCCCGTCCTCCGCCTGTACCCGAATGCGCAGCTGGCACACCGGCCGGTACGGCAAGGTGAACTTCACGGCGTTTTCGACGAGCGGCTGCAAAAGAAATTTGATGACGCGCACGTGCCCCAGGTCTGCGGATATTTCTTTGTGAATCTGCAACCGCTCCTTGTAACGGAGTTGCAGAATGGCCAGGTAGTGATCAATATAGGAAAGTTCCTCGTGAATGTCGACGAGATCGGAATCGCTGCGCAGCGAGAAGCGGAGCATCTTGCCCATCGCTTCGATGACGGTCAGGATGTCCTCGGTGCGGCCCTGCAGCGCGAGGCTGCTCATCATCTCCAGGGTGTTGAACAAAAAATGCGGGTTGATCTGCATCAACAACGCCTTGTATTCGGCCCGTTGGCGCAGCGCGTGCGACTCCACCTCCCGGCGGATGTGTTCCTTCAGTTCTTGGACCATTTCCAGGAACGCTTCCGTCGCCACCCCTATCTCGTCGCGCGGCAAGGGCGTCTGTGCCAGGAGGTGTTCGGCCGGTTCGAACCCGCCGCGTTTGACCAACCGCATCGCCCGCACCAGCCGGCTCAACGCGTTCGTCATCCGGTACGACAGCAGGAAAGAGACCACGACGGTCAACCCCAAGAGAAGGAGCGTCATCTGCACAATCCGCTGCCGCAGCTCGTCCAGGCTGGAGAAGATCCTCGCCTCCGAAATGAGGGCGGCCACCGTCCAGCCGCTGGTCGGCAGCTTGTCGTACATCACCATGTAGCGGCCCCGGTGTGTGGATACGTACATGACCCCGTTTTGCGCCTCGCTGTGGACAGCTTCTTCCAAACTCCGGCGCAGCCCGGCATCTCCCGGATACCGGTTGGATAACATCGACACCCCCTGGTGGTTGAGCAGAAACACGTCCTCGACCGCCAACATGCGAAACTGGGGCTGCGTCAACAGGTCCTGGAACGTGCCGACCCGGATGTCGATTTTGAGCACACTCTGCGCATGCGTCGGCTCAAACGTTCCAATGGGGACGAGGAAGCTGATCACGTCCCCCTGTTGATACCGCCTGCCCTGGTTGTCATACACCGGGATCCAGTACGCCGCATGGGTGCGAAACGCTTTGAACCACGCGGTGTGCTCATACCCGCTGTGCAGGACGATATGGTTGTTTTCGTCGATGTACAGACCATCCTTCCCGAGTACGGCGATGGCGTCGACCACAGGGTAGCTGTTGGCAATCAGCGTGATCTCTTGACTCACGGTCCGGTTGAGCAACATTTGCCGGTTATGCGGGAGGCGCCCGGCGCGCGTTTGCGCGTACCAGACCTTGATGGTCTGGCTGTTCAAGATCACGCCGGCCAAGTTGTAGATCTGGTCCATGGTGTCACCGACATACGCCGCGTACTCATGAATGGCCTGAGTCGCCGCGTACTCGATCTCGTTGCGCAGGATGGACAGGGACGCGCGATAGACCAAGAGGAACATGGCAAAAAACGACAACACGATGATGGCGCTGTACGTGGCCGCAATCTTGGTCTTCAACGAATGGAACATCGGCAGGTTCTCCTTCGGGCGCAGGTCTTGGCGCCACACGCCGCGGGTCCCGCGCTTCTTCCAACCGCCCGATTCGTGTGTGGCCCGCACCTGTGTATCGGTTCAGAACGCCGGCAGCGGACACAATCCTTCATACCGCACCGTCCATCTGCCGTCATGCGGAAACCCGGGGGCATCCGCTTGCGCCGAATCCGCGTCCCAACCGGCCGCCATCATCGCCACCGCGGTCAACAGCGCGCCATTACCAGGCAAATAGGCCAAGAGGGAATCGGATTGATAGTTCATCCCGTTTTGCAGATACGTGTTCTTCGGGACGTCCAGCAACAGGATGTCCACCGCCAGGGCGGGATCCCCCAGCCGCGCCGCGGTCATCGCTATGGCCGGAAAATCCCATCCCCATGCGCTGTCCCAATCCCACACCGCCAAGACGCGCGCCAGGGTGGCGCGCATCACCGCGCGGTCCACCAATTCCCCGGGAAGCAGGCCGCAGGCAAAAAGCAGCGAGGGATGATCCCGGTTGCAGCGGGTGAATGTCTCCAGGCAGCGCTCATGCGCCAGATAGAGACCTGCGTGCACGCGCGGCCTGGCGAGACGCGCACACACCTGTCGCCAACGTTCGGGAACCGGCATGCCCAACCGCTCGCACCACTTCATCGCGATGACAAGACCGTACCGCCAGTACTCCAACTCGAATGCTGGGTTGAAGGTGTCACGTGGGTCGTGCACCTCCTGGGCAGGGATGAGCGGGGGTGGCAGCACATAGCACCCGCGCGCTTCATCCCAGGCGGCAAAATCCGCCATAAAGGCGGCGGTTTCCAGGACGAGGCTGCAAAAACGCTCCAACACCTCGCGCTCGGATGCCGTCTGGTAGCAGAGTTCCGCGAGGACGATGGGATGCGGTTGTTGCCAGATCAAAAGCGGAGCAATGGGGGACGGGCTCTGTTGGCCGTCCGGCCCCACCATTTTCGGCCAGCGCGCACCGGCAAACCCTTGTGCGCGCGCCAAGGCCCGTGCAACGGGCAGAATCCGTTCATACCAACCCATGCTCCGCAACAACAACTCCGGCCGGCGCCACAGAGCAAAATGGGCGGCATGCCAGAGATGCATTTCAAGATGCGATTTGCCGAACCAACTGTTGTACACAAGCCCTGTCTCCTGCGGCGGCATCGATCCCGCACAGTGCACCGCTGTGACGTACTGCGACAACACGATGCGCCGTTCCAATTCACCCGCCCGTTCGTCGCGGCTTCCGGAAAGGTCGACCGCGCCTCCCGTTTGCCAAAAATGTTGCCAGTGTGCCGCCGAGAGCCGCTCGATGTCCGCCGCCGGAGCCAGTTCGAGCGCCGCGCCCAGGGGCGCAAACCCGAACACCAGCTCGAACGCTTCTTCCCCCGGCACGGGCCGGATGCAAAAGGCGTGATCGGCCAGTCGATCCAGCCGCGAGCAGGCACAGCGGACGTGCATCCGGTAGCCGTCGCGTCCGAACGTGCGCACAAACTGGATATGACCAGGGGAGAGCACGTGCACCGCGGTGTGATGTAAATCAGCACGGTCCCACGTCGGCCGGATGGCTTCCCGCCAATCCGCGGACGCCACGTGCACATCGGGAAAGCGGACTTCCACAACCAATCTGCCATCCCGCAGCAGGGGTGAAGCGATGCGCACCGCGATTTGGTCGGACGCCGGGTGGCAGCACGTCCGCACCTGCACAGGTTCGCCCGCGACGCGAAACGTGCTGTGGATGACGCCGGAGACGAGATCGAGGACCTGGTGCACATGAGAGAGGTCCGTGACCGTCGCGGCTCGCCCGTCTGCCAACCAAAACTTCATCCCTATCTGCCCCAGTTGGACGCGGTGCGGGTTCTGGCGCAGCCAGTGATAGGCCGCCTCCGCCCGGCCAGGGTAGAGCGGATAGCCGACGGTACGCCCCCGTGTCGGCAGCATGGTGAGATCGACATCGGCGAGGGTATAGGACTCCGCCTCGTCCGATGTGTGCCATGCCCACTGCGCCTGCGTCCCCAGCGGACAACGGTACGCCTCGGGAAAGCTCTGCATCCCGGTGACGTCCACCGTATACGCGAACTCCCCGTTGCCGACCGACAACGGGGATAAGGGCAAGACCGAGCGGATGACCGGATTGTGTCGCCGTACCAATGCGAAGCGGTCTATCCCGGCATGCATGCGCATCCCCTCATTTCAACCCGGTCGTGACGATACCTTCCACAAAGTAACGCTGACAAGCCAAAAACAGCACCACCACCGGCAACAGCGAAAGCACCGACATCGCGAACAAACCGCCCCAATTGGAGTTTCCGGACTGATCGACCATCGAATTGAGCCCGAGCGGCACCGTGAAGCGGCTCACGTCGTTCAAGTAGATCATCTGGCTGAAAAAGTCGTCCCATACCCAATAAAACGTGAACAGCATGGTGGTAATGACCGCCGGGACGCACAACGGGAAGACGATTTTGGCGAAGATCCCCCACACCCCGCACCCGTCGATGCGGGCGCTTTCGTCCAATTCCCGGGGAATGCCGCGCATAAACTGCACCAACATGATGATGAAAAACGCGTCCCCGCCCAGCCAGTGCGGCACCACGAGCGGCAGGATGGTGTTGATCCAGCCAAGCTCATGGTAAATCAGGTACTGCGGGATGAGGGTCACGTGAAACGGCAGCATCATGGTCATGGCCACCAGGGCAAACCACAGCCGCCGCAGCGGGAAGTGCAAGCGCGCGAGCGCATAGGCGGTCAATGAACAGGCAAGCACGTTCCCCGCCACCGACAGCCCCGCAACCACCGTGGAGTTGAGGAAGAAACGCGCGAACGTGTATCCGCCGATGCCCTTCCAGCCGGATACGTAGTTCGCAAAGGTGAGGTGGTGCACCCAGAGACTTGGGTCGGTAAAGATGTCATAGGAGGGCTTCAACGAGCTGCTGAGCAACCACAAGACAGGATACAACATCGCCACGGCCACGACGGACACCAAGACCTGCAGCACCACCCGTTCCAAGCGCCATCCGTTAGCCAGCACGTGCCATCATCCCTTTTCTTGTCCGTCGAAGTAAAACACCCAGTACCGTTGGGTCGCAAACAACAACCAGGTCAAGAGCGCCAGGATGATCAGCATCACCCAGGCCAATGCGGCCGCGTACCCCATGTGGAAATACGAAAATCCCTGCAGGTACAGGTTGAGCGTGTAGAACAACGTGGATTGCAGCGGGCCCCCGCGCCCGTCGCCGATGATGTATCCGGATGTGAAGTTTTGAAATGATGAAATGATGCCCATGACCAGATTGAACAGAATGGTCGGGGTGAGCAGCGGCAGGGTGATGGAAACGAACCGCCGCACCCGCGAAGCGCCATCCACACTGGCCGCCTCGTACAATTCGGCGGGAATCTGCTTCAATCCCGCCAGAAAGATGAGCATCGCCGAACCGAACTGCCACACCGACAAGCCGACGATGGTATAAAGCACCGTCTTCGGATTGGCGACCCAATCCATGCCCTGCCATCCGAAGAGCGACAGAAAGTGGTTGAACACGCCGTCGTAGCCGAACACCTTCTTCCACACCAAAGCCACCGCGACACTCCCGCCCATGAGCGACGGGATGTAATAAATGGTCCGGTACAAGCCCACCGCGCGAATCCCTTGGTCAAGCGCCATGGCGACGGCCAACGCGAACAGCAGCCGGCACGGAACCGAAAGCAGGACGTACAGGGTGGTCACCCGCAACGATTGATAGAAACTCGGGTCCTGCGTGAAGATCCGTACATAGTTGGCCACACCGATGAAGTGCGGCGGTGCCAAGAGACTGTAATCCGTCAACGACAAGTACAAGGAGGCGGCCATGGGGCCTACGGCCAAACCGAAAAACCCAACCAACCACGGCAACATGAAGGCATAGGCCGCCACCGCTTCCTGCAGCGAGCGCACACTTCGCCGGCGTGGCCGAGCCAAGGAACGTTCCAAGGAGATGGCCACCTGCCGCACACCGCCCTTCTCGTGATGTGGGGACAGCGGGATACCCGGGCCGGCAGCGCACCGCCGGCTCCGCCGCCGGCTTCGCCGCCGAACCATCCCGCCGTCCTGCGCAACCCTTCCTTGCAGCAACCGGTACCTGCCCGCAAACGCCAAAATGGCTTATGGATGCGATGTCACTGGTTCGATGCGACCACTTGTTGCGCGTCCGCCAGGAGTTGTTGCGCCGCCTGGACAGGTGTCAATTGTCCGTAGGCCACCTTGCCGCTGATGTCCGACAGATCGTTCGCCCACTCATTGAGGCCAGGGATGTTGTACACCGGCGTCGAGGGAGAAGGATACTTGGCGACCTGGTCGCAGTAGTTGTAGAGCTGCAGGTCGGACGCGGTCGCTTGTTTCTTCAACACCGCCCGCATCTTGGCCGTCACAGGCACCCCGATGTTCGTGCCCATGATTTGAATGGCATTGGCGTCATTGACCCAGAAGTTCATAAATTCCGCGACTTCTTTCGGATGCTGGGTCTTGGCGTACCCGACGAGGATCTGGCTTTCGCCGAGCGATGTCCCGTGTCCTTTGGGCCCGACCGGAACCGGCAACAACACAAGCCGGTCCTTGGTATAACCCTGAAAGCTGCCAATCTGGTTGGCCGGTGCGAACTGCATCGCGACTTTACCCGATTCCACCAGCGACGTGCCGGCGTTGTTCGGATTCGAGCTCTGCAAGTCCGGCGGCAGCACAGCGCCTTCTTTCTGCAGCCGGCTCCAGAAGGTGAACCAATCCTCCGCGTCCTTGAGCGTAAATCCAACCTTCTTGGTCTTCGCGTCGTAAAGCACGTGTCCGCGCTGTGCCAGAAAGACGCCGAACGCATCGCCGGTACCCGCGTCGTTGTAGGCGCCATAATAGGAATTACCCAATTTTTTATGAATAGTCACACAGATCTTCTCGAAGTCGTTCCATGTCCAGTTGTCTTTGGGCAGCGGAATACCCGCCTTTTGAAACACGTTCTTGTTGGCGATGATGGCGTACGCGTTGACACCGGAGGGCACACCGTAGAGGTGGCCGTTGAACGTGTTGTACGTCAGCAAGTTCTTGGGTACCCCGCTGACATCCAACACCTTGCCCACGTACGGATTCAGGTTGAGCAGCACGCCTTTGTTCGCGTAATCGTTAATGTTGGAACCGAGAGAGAAGATGTCAGGCGCGGTCTGCGTGGCCAACTGGGTGTTGAGCTTGTCGAAGTAGGCTGAGAAGGGCGTGAATTGCCCCACGATGTGGATCTCAGGGTGTTCATGCTCGAACACATGGATCACCCGATGGATCCGTTCCGCCCGCGAAGGGTCACCCCACCACATCATGGTCAACGTGATCGCCTGTTTCTTTTGCACGGCTTGGTGCGCCTGGACAGCCTTGCGCGCCGCCAAGGCCGAACCTGACGCGCCAAAGACCGTGGCGAAGGATAACCCGATGCAAGCGACGCCGACGAAGGTTGTGGATCGCTTCATCTGAACCCCCTCATTTCATGCAGATTGTGCTTGCAATCGTAACGTAACATGGCCCAGGCGTTGGATGAATGCGCTTTCTTCGGGTGTTTGTCTTTCAACTTTTTCGGATTGCACATGTTTTCCATGTTTGATTCAGCATGCTTTTCGGTGCTTTTGGCAAAAAAACAGGCGTGGCGAGCGGGATGCGGACTCCCCGCTCGGTCACGCCCATGCGTCGCGCGCGTCTCTTGCCGTTTGCTCAACCGGCTTGGATGCGGATCACGCCGTGCGCCACGAGCCAATCCACCGCTTCACGCACCGCGTCGAGCGACTCGTACCGCGGGTTGTAGGCGATGAGCCGCCGCGCCTTGTCGATGCTGCAGTTCGGGCTGTGCGCGATATGGTCCCAGGTGGCCTGAGCCTCCTCGGATGAGACGGTCTGCTTCCACTCCTCCCACGGCAGGTAGCGCAGGTTGGCTTCGCGGCCGAACCACCCGGCCACCGCCTCGGCGTAGCCGCGCAGCGTCACCGCCGCCGGAGACACGACGTGAAAGCTCTCGCCCACCGACGTGCTCCAGTGGCGAATGGCCTGCTGGAAAGCCTGCGCCACGTCGTCGGCGTGCACGTGATGGACCGTCTCCATGCCCAGATTCGGCAACGCCACTTCGTCTCCGCGCGCCAGCCGGGCGAACACCTCCGGATTGAAGTGGCCCGCCGGATTGAGCGGCGCCCAGCCCGGGCCGACGATGTGCCCAGGATGCAGCACCGTCGCCGGCAATCGGCCGCGGCGCGCCTCTTCCAGCAGGTACGCCTCAATCTTCGCCTTCTGAATCCCGTATTCACCGAACGGACGGCGCGGCATGTCTTCCGTCGCCGGCACACGCACACTCGGCCCGTGCACCCAGATGGTGCCGCAGTGCAAGAAGTGCTGCACCTGCCCGCGCAGCGCCTCCGCCAATTGGCGCGCGCTCTCCAGCGTGAAGCAGATGAGGTCGATGACGACGTCCGGCCGCAGCTCGCGGATGCGTTCGCCGAACTGGCCCCTTTGTTCGAGTTCGGCCCGGTCCATCTGCACCTGCCGGACCTTTCGCCACGCCCCGTGAGGATGGTACGGCTCCCGCTGCCCGCGGCTGACGTTCACGACTTCATGGCCGTCCGCCACCAGGCGCGGCACCAGGTAGGTGCCGATGTGGCCGCTGCCCCCGATGATGACGACGCGCATACGATGGCCCCTCCCCGCTCAACCGCCGTAGAACAAGCCGGTCTCGCGCAGCGTGAGCGGCGTCCCCTCGCGGTGCACGCCCGCGTCGACCACTTCACCCACGACCAGGACGTGATCGCCCCGCTCGTTGACGTCCACGACCTTGCACTCGAACCAGGACAGCGCGTCCTTGAGGATGGGGCTGCCCGTCGTCGCGGTGTAGAACTCCACGTCGTCGAACTTGTTGCCGACGCGGGAAATGGGTTTGAAGAACTTAAACGCCAGATCCTTTTGCCCAGATTCGAGGATGTTCACGGAGAACACGCGGCTCGTGAGAATCCCGTCGCAGGACGTCGTCCCTTTCTTGACCCCAATGGCGACGAGCGGCGGCGAGAACGAGGTCTGCGTCACCCAGTTGCCGGTGAACGCGTTCACGTCATCCTCGCCGATCTTCGTGCCAATGACGTACAAACCGTACGTGATGCCGCGCAAGGCGGTCTTCTTCGCTTGTTCGTCCATTTGGGTACCCTCCTTGATGGTCCTGCTGCATCCACCCGCCCGCCGACAGGCAGGCGTTTCCCCAGGGGTGCCAGCGCCCTTCCCCCAGGTAGACTATCCCACGCACCACCCTTAGATTACCGCCATCCGGCCGGTTTGTCCAAGGATGGTCCAAGCATGGCCGCGCCGCCCGGCCTCGATCCCTGCGCTTGCCCCATGGTCCGGACGGACCGGTTGACCTTGGTCCAATACGAACTGCCGGCGAGCATGCCGTTCCTTTATGATGGATGAAGGCAGGGTATCCTGAGCGGCGAGGTGACCCCCATGCAAACCGTGCAAAAGACGGCGGTGCAGGAGCGAGATCGCGGCCTGCGCGTGATGGCCGGCGAACGAGTGATGTACTTCGACCGCACCGGGCGCTGGCTCTGGGTGACCGCGCCCACGTACGCCATCCGGCGGGGACTTGACGATCGCGCCCTCCTGGTGGACACCACGGATGCGCACGGGCTCGCCGGACGGCGCTACCGTGACCTGCGGCCGGAGGAGAAGTCCGGCACCGTACGGGAGATCTACGAGCAGGCCCTCGCGGCGGTCGCCATCAGCCCGGAACCCGTCCGACAACGCTGGTTGCCGAAGCTGTCCGCCTGGACCCCCGCCAAGCTGGCGGAAGACAACGCGGCATTCCGGCAGGTGTACCTCCCCGTCAGCATTTTGCCGCCGGAACAGTACAAGGCGGTCGTGGTCCAGGTCACCGAAGGCTGCTCCTACAACAGGTGCCTGTTTTGCGACTTCTACCGTGACAGGCCGTTTCACATCAAAACGGACCAGGAGCTGGCGAGCCACCTCGCCCGCATCCGCCAGTTTTTCGGTCCGCGCCTCAAGGACAGAACCGGCATCTTCCTCGGCGACGGCAACGCCATCATCGCGCCCTCGGCAAGGCTTTTACGCGCGCTCGGCCAGATTCGGCAGGAACTCGCCGACGTACCGCCTGACATCGCCACCTTCATGGACACGTTCCACGCCGGCATGAAGCCGGTGTCGGAACTCAACGCCCTGCGGCAAGCCGGTCTTGCGGCCGTCTACATCGGCTTGGAGACCGGCGACGACGAGCTGCGCGCGCTGCTCAAGAAGCCGGGCAAGGCGGAGGAGGCCATCGGCGTGATCCGGCGCTGCAAGGAGGCCGGGCTGAAGGTCGGCGTCATCCTGCTCGTCGGCGCGGGCGGCAGGCGGTTTGCGGACTCGCATTTGGAGCACACTGCCGAGGTGCTGCGAGCCGTGCCGTTTGCGCCGGAGGATGTGGTCTACCTTTCGCCGTTCGTCGAGCCGGATTTGCCTGCATACCGGGAGCAGATGCGCGCGGCAGGCATTGAGCCGATGCCGCCGCACGAACTGGCGCAAGAACTCGCGCGCTGGCAAAAGGCGCTGTGGTTCGTCCACCCGGCCAGGGTGACCCTTTACAGCATCATGGAGCACATCTACTGAATGCAGCGGTCGCCACGCCACCTGCGGCCCGAATCGCCCGCCGCCCGCTGCCCGCTGCCCGCCGTCGCCCGCTGCCCGGCCGTCGTCGCCCGCTGCCCGACCGCTGACCGCTGCCCGCTGC
>NZ_BMOY01000006.1 GCF_014647315.1 Paenalicyclobacillus cellulosilyticus | reverse complement strand
GCCACCGAATCCGTCAGTTTCTGGACAACAAACGCCGTCAACTTATGGCCATTATACGCTGGCTGTAACACTATTGGTAACACATGACATAGGGATAGTAGCTCAGGTTGCCGACTATGTGGGGGTAATGTACGCAGGTAAGTTAGTCGAATTCAGTGACGTCTACCGATTATTTAAACATCCACGGCATCCGTACACCAAGGGTTTGATTGAGTCGACTCCATCATTGGTTTCTGACAATGAAAATATCGTGCAAATCAGTGGTTCGCCACCAGATCTGCGGCACTTACCCTCTGGTTGTGTTTTTCATCCAAGGTGCCCTCGCGCCGACAATATTTGCAAGAGCGTTGAACCGGTTCGGACCTTTAACGAATTCGGCGATTTGGTTGTGTGTCACCTACCTTACGCAGAGTAAAATCTTCACTTCTAACGATTCATACGCCCATACGGGTGGAGGGAGGTTTTCAGTTGAACAACCTTGTTGAACTCGAAAACGTGAGCGTTTCTTTTGTTAAAAAAAAAGGTCTCTTTGGGAAACCTGATCGCGTTGCGGCGCTCAGCGAGGTGAATTTTCGGCTTGCTCCTAGTGAGGTGGTTGCACTCGTTGGAGAGAGTGGATGTGGTAAGACGACTCTTGCGCGTGTGGTGACTGGGTTGCAAAAACCCACAAGCGGTATGGTGCGCTATAAAGGGAAAGATATCTGGCGATTGAGTAAAAAGGAGTTTCTGGAATATCGACGAGATGTTCAATTGATGATGCAGGATTCGTATGCGGCATTGAATCCTATGCGGAGTGTAGAACAGTCGTTGATACCTCCGCTATTGCGCCATAACATTGCAAAGAACCACCGCAGTGCTCGAGAAAAAGTCGTTGAATTGCTCGAAAGCGTAGGGTTGACACCGGGAGAACAGTTTCTGGGAAAATATCCCCATCAACTGAGCGGGGGACAGAGGCAGCGTGTCTGCTTGGCGCGCGCCATCTCAATAGATCCTAAGGTGATTGTAGCTGACGAGCCTGTTTCAGCTGTGGATGTTTCGTTACGCCTATCAATACTAAATTTGATGTCAAGATTGAACAAAGAGCGCGGTATCGCTTTCATCTATATTACTCATGATTTATCCACGGCTCGTTATATCGCGAACCATGGTCGCATGGTAGTCATGTACTTAGGGAGAGTTGTTCAAACGGGAAATGTTCATGATTTGTTGGCCAATCCCACACACCCATATCTGCGTGCTTTGCTCTCGGCGGTTCCGGTACCCGATCCGGAGATATCAAGAAAAAAGCGCATGGTCCAATTAAGAAGCATGGATATGCCTAACCCTACAAATCCACCTTCAGGATGCAGTTTTCATCCACGCTGTCCCATCGCTATCGACAAGTGTGCGCAAGTGGTTCCTGAGCTGCGCGTCTTGAACGGTAGTGAGGTGGCTTGCCATTTAGCTGAAGAGGGGACGAAATGGTCTCTAGTGGATCATTATCAACAATCGTAAGTGAACTTTGGCTTGATAACATCTCATGCTCAGTTTTTCGCTTTATGGCTGTTGAAGTGCGGGTATAGTTGCCCCTTATTAGCCGTTATGGCGAGGTTGGGACAGAACGGGATGCACTTGGATCCGGGTGAACGAGGCGTGAATGTCTCGGATTTTTCTTCAGATGTGGTACACAATAGCGTATTGCATATTGAACTTGGATTTGATCAGGTTTTGGATTGAAGCGGTGCGATCATCGCTGCAATATCTTCCATTACATGAAAACTACTATTGTCTGAGGTGATTAGATAATGATGCGAAGGCTTGTGTTCCGCATAGCATCAGCCGTTTCGGGTGTAGTTTTGATGAGCGGACTGGTTCCTGTTCAGGAGGCTTTGTCAGCTTCCAGGCAGCAATTGGTAGTCAATATAGCAGCGGATACCGGACCAGTTCTCCATGAGGCTAATGGGGCTCTTTATGGATTGACTCACCCAGGGACTCCAAGCATTAACACACTCATTCCATTAAAGCCGTACCTGGTTGAGCAAAAACCTACCGGGGGACTGCAGCATCCTGGCGGAGATGCCACCTATCTTGGAAACGAGTTCTCAAAGGTAGGCGGAAAACAGATATTTATTTATATGCAAGATATCTACGCTCATTTTCCATATGAACACCTTGGAATCAAAAGTTATCTTGCTCATGTCACTTCGATAGTCCGTACCGTGTTAGCCACGTCTAACCCTGATCTATACGTCTTTGTCCCTTTTAACGAGCCAGATTGGATTTGGTACAACACAGGAAGTAACGAACAGATATTTTTCCAGGACTGGCGTACTGTCTACAGAAAGATTAAATCCCTGTATCCAAAAGCGAAAATTGCGGGTCCAAATCTGTCTTACTATAATGCGGCGTTCTTCAGCGACTTCCTGTATTTCTGTCGCGAAAACCATTGTCTCCCAGATATATTTACATGGCATGAATTAAATCCGAATTCCCTAGCAGGGTGGTCTACTGATTACGCGAGCTACAGGAGCATAGAAAGTGGTCTTGGTATTAAACCAATCCCAGTATGTATCACTGAGTACGGGAATTTCCGGGACTTATCCGTCCCGGGCAGGTTGGTTCAATGGATATCGAAATTCGAGAATAGTAAGGTATCCGCTGCCATGGCATACTGGCATGCGGCTGGAAATATGGACGATCTTATCGTACAAAATGCTTTTGGTAACGGAGCGTGGTGGCTATTTAAATGGTATGCAGACATGACAGGCGACACTGTCCAGGTGACTCCACCAGTCGTAGATACGACAGAGGGTTTACAAGGATTGGCCTCTCTGGACAAGCGAAATAGGCAAGTTCACATCCTCTTCGGAGGAGCCAGCGGAAACTCGGATATTGTAATAAATGGATTTAGTACTGCGAAATATTTTGGTACAAGCGTGCATGTTACCGTTTGGGAGTCAGATTGGTCGGGGTACGAAGGTGCTTCCAACGGGCCTGCATTGAAGATCGACGGGATCTTTCCCGTAATCAATGGTCGCGTTGTTGTCCCGGTGAGCAACATGAAGGCATCTGCAGCCTACAATATGATTATCACGCCCGCAACCGATTCGGGGGATACAAAGTGGGTCGGAGTCCAACAACCGTGGTCGGCTTCGTACGAGGCGGAGAAGGCGAAGATAACCGATGCCAAGGTGTTGTATGGGGGTTCAGACGCGGACGCCAATAACAATTATAATTCCGGCGGAGCGCGTGTTGGGTATATTAACAACCCTGATAGTCTGGTTAGATTTACCGTACATGTACCATATTCGGGTCGTTATGCGATGACCATTTTTTATGACAACGGTTGGAGAAATTGGGCGTTACAACGCCTGAAGGTGGATAACCATCCGTGGCAACTTATCGAGTATCCAACAGACATTGCATGGAATTTCGTGAGGACGAAGGTAGTCTACGTGAATTTGAGCAAAGGAGTTCATACTATAACTTTCGGAGCGTACCCGGATCCAAACCATATCGATGCGAATACAGTCGAACTCGATCGGATCGATCTAACTTTTTTGCCTCCGCGTAACAGCACACCGGATTTCGATGTGATAAATCGTTATGCCGCAGAATATGCCCAGCTTTCTGGGAGTGCGGTAGTTGAGTATGGCAAAAATTCGGGTTATCCAGGACACGGCTATGTCAGCGGATATGAAAACAGCAATAGTGCAAGTACTAACTTTGTTGTAAGCGTCGATAAGGACGGTTTTTATGACGTGCGGCTGTGCTACTCTGCTGGCCCTGTCACTGGGTCGCCAAATGATAGGGTTGTAAAGATGCAGTTGAATGGATCATTCCTCGAATATGTGGATCTTCCAAGTACAGGTTCGTGGGACAAGTGGGGTGTTGTCGACGAAAAAATATTCTTGCAGGCCGGTATTAACAACATAACGTTTTCTGCATTTACCAATGATAATCGTGACGACGTTGTTCTGAACTATATTGACTTAACACCCGACCATGGAGATTCAAAAAAGATTCTGACACTTGAAGCGGAATCGAAGAAGAATTCACTTGGTGGAATAGCTCGCGTCCTGAGTGATCCGCATGCTTCTGGGGGTAAATATGTAGCTTTAACTGCAAATACGAAGGGTAGTTCTAACATTAAGTTCAATGATATACATGTTCCGGAATCTGGGTTATATCGATTGGTGATTCGGTATTCAAACGGTGAATTTGTTGACGCCAATGGGGGAGTGAATAGTTACAATCTCAATGTTGTGGATTGCGCTGCGGATATTAGCGTAAATGGTGGCGCATCTAAGAGGGTCTATTTCCGTAATACGTATGCGGATAACAACTTTTGGACCACCGTTATGGACGTATACCTGCGCAAAGGGATGAACACGATTGAATTTTCCAATAAACACTCAGGTGCGCTGAACATAGATAACATTCAGATTGCGTCAGCGTTCTTGGATGATGCGAGTCATGGAGCGAACTGAAAGGTCGTACTCGGTGGCGCGTGTGATCCGGTGAAATGCTCAGCATGCCCTCTATGAGCTTGAAGTTTGGGTGAGAGGACGTAGGCTAATTTAATCAGTGAAAGAACCAGTCGTGAATGACTTACAGACACCGCAGGAAAGAAGGCAGACTTTATGACACATCGTCTCATTGTGGATACCGCGAGGCCAAAGGGCACAATCCATCGCTATATCTACGGTCACTTTGCGGAGCACCTCGGACGGTGTATTTACGGCGGCATCTGGGTCGGAGAAGAGTCAGACATCCCGAACACGCAAGGCATCCGCAACGACGTGCTTGAAGCGCTCAAAAGGATTCGCATTCCGGTGCTTCGTTGGCCCGGCGGGTGTTTCGCCGATACGTATCATTGGAAGGACGGAGTCGGTCCAAGGGCACAGAGGAAGCGGACGGTCAACGTGCATTGGGGCCGGGTCATAGAAGGCAATGATTTCGGAACACATGAGTTCATGCTTCTATGTGAATTGTTAGCCTGCGAACCATACATTTGTGGAAATGTGGGCAGCGGTACGGTTGAGGAGATGCAGGATTGGATTGAGTACATGACCTTCGACGGCGACTCGACCATGGCCAACTGGCGCCGCGAGAATGGAAGAGAGCACCCCTGGAAGCTCAGGTTTTTCGGGATTGGGAACGAGAGTTGGGGCTGCGGGGGTCACATGCGCCCTGAATACTACGCAGATGTCTACCGTCGCTATCAGACTTTTGTCCGAGGATACGGAGAACAGCCCATATATCGGATTGCGTGCGGCGCAAGTGACCATAACTATCATTGGACTGAGGTTTTGATGCGTGAAGCAGGGAGATACTTAGATGGAATAAGTCTCCATTACTACACCATTCCTGGCACGTGGGAGCATAAGGGTTCCGCCGTGGAATTTACCGAGGACGAATGGTTTGTCACCATGAAAAAGGCGCTTGTCATGGATGAATTGATTGCGAAGCACGCTGCGATCATGGACCAGTACGATCCAGACAGACGCGTCGGGCTCATTGTGGACGAGTGGGGCACTTGGTATGATCCGGAGCCTGGGACGAATCCGGCTTTCTTGTATCAGCAAAATACCATGCGCGATGCGGTGGTGGCAGGTGTCACACTCAACATCTTCAATAACCGTTGTGATCGCGTATTGATGGCGAACCTTGCGCAGCTTGTGAACGTGTTGCAGGCACCCATTCTCACGGACGGTCCGCACATGGTATTGACGCCGACGTACCACGTCTTTGAGATGTACAAGGTCCACCAGGATGCTCAATTGCTTCCTGTAAGCATTGCGTCCACCGATGTGTATGCACATGGAGGAGAGGAATTGCCGCGGGTCAGTGTTTCGGCCTCCAAAGACGGGGCTGGTCAAGTCCATGTGACCCTGTGCAACATCGATCATGCGAATTCGGCCCATGTGACCATCGAGTTTCGTGGTCAAGAGATTCAACGTGTCGTTGGTACGATTCTCACTGCATCCGACATGTCGGCCCACAATACGTTCGAGCAACCGAATGCTGTGCAACCGACTGCATTTGATGCGATGTCGATCCGCGCAAACCATCTGGACGCGCTGTTGCCTCCTATGTCGGTGGTGCTTCTGAGTGCATTGTAATATGGCCACGCGCTTGTGAACGGATCAACGTACGGGACACGGGAGGGTTTGCCTGTGCTGCGTAAATCACCCAAGCGGGTGCTGGGCTGGATGATGGGCCTGATGGCCGCAATCAGCATGGTGATGGATGTGACCGCAAACGCTACGCCTGGACTGGATTACGATTTTGTGCACGATCCGTCGATGGTGCGGGACGGTCATACGTTCTACGTGTTTTCGACAGGTGACCCGCAGGGCGCGATCGGCGGCGGCAACATCCAGATTCGCAGTTCCACGGACCTGGTTCATTGGAAGTACGTCGGTACCGTTTTCGACACCATCCCTTCTTGGATCACGGATCAGGTCGGGAATATCCCAAATCTGTGGGCTCCCGACGTGTCCTATTACCACGGGCAGTATCAAGTTTATTATGCCGGTTCTTCCTTTGGTTCGAACAACTCTGTGATTGGCCTGGCCACCAACAAAACGCTGGATCCACGCAGTCCACAGTACAAGTGGATCGACCGCGGCATGGTATTTCAGTCGACTTCTGCCGACCCGTTTAACGCCATCGATCCGAATTTTACTGTGGATGCCAATGGACAACCGTGGTTGGTATTCGGCTCGTTCTGGTCGGGCATCAAGATGATCAAACTGAATCCGAATACAGGAAAACCGGTCGGCAGTCCGCCCAAGGTGTATTCGTTGGCGTACCGGCCCGAAATGCCTCACGCCATTGAAGCACCCAGCCTCGTTTATCGTAAACCGTATTATTACCTGTTCGTTTCGTTTGGCTTCTGCTGCCGAGGTGTGGACAGCACGTACACCATTCGCGTGGGCAGGTCAAAGAACATCACGGGTCCCTATGTGGACAAAAGTGGCAAGCCGATGATGCAAGGCGGCGGAACATTGCTGCTCGGTAATCAAGGGGACATGATAGGTCCCGGGGGGCAGTCGGTGTATCGCGATGGCAACACGTACTACCTGGTTTATCATTTTTATGACGCCTCCGACGCCGGAAATCCGAAGTTGCAGATTCGGAAACTCACTTGGACGAAGGACGGCTGGCCCGTCGCGGGTCACATCGTGATTCCAGCCCCGTACTATTGAGCCGGCGGGGAGGATGAAATCGCACATCCGTGTGCAAACATGCGTTCCTGTGCTTGACAGCCATCCTTTGTTGTCGCTACTATATTAACATAAATGCTATGTAATTAATTTGATTATTAATGTGATGCCAAGTCGATCACGACGAAGAACTGAACGCGAAAGGTGATGACCCGCATGTCAACCCACACAGCGAAACTCTACCTTGACCCCGCGTTCACGCTGGCGCAGGTCGACCCGCGCCTCTACGGGTCGTTCATCGAACACCTCGGCCGGGCGGTGTACGGAGGCATCTATGAGCCGGAGCATCCCACAGCTGACGACATGGGTTTCCGCCGCGACGTGATGGAACTCGTCCAAGCGCTCCAGGTTCCCATCGTCCGCTATCCGGGCGGGAATTTCGTGTCCGGCTACCATTGGGAGGACGGCGTCGGGCCGGTGGCGGAGCGCAAGCGGCGGCTCGACTTGGCCTGGCGTTCGACGGAGCCGAATTGGGTCGGCACCAATGAATTTGCCGCTTGGTGCCAGCGCGTCGGCGCCGAGGTGATGATGGCGGTCAACCTCGGTACGCGCGGCATCGACGCGGCGCGCAACCTGGTGGAGTACTGCAACCACCCGTCGGGATCGTACTGGAGCGACCTGCGCATCGCCCACGGCGTGCGCGAGCCGCACCGCATCAAGGTGTGGTGTCTGGGCAACGAGATGGACGGCCCGTGGCAGATTGGCCACAAGACGGCGGACGAGTACGGCCGGTTAGCGGCCGAGACGGCCAAGGCCATGAAGTGGGTGGACCCGTCCATCGAACTGGTGGCCTGCGGCAGCTCGAACGCGCACATGCCGACCTTTCCGCAGTGGGAGGCGACCGTCCTCGAGCACACGTACGATCACGTCGAGTACTTGTCGCTGCATACGTACTATGGGAACCGGGACGGCGATACGCCGAACTTCCTGGCGCAGTCGCTCGACATGGACCAGTTCATCCGCACGGTCGTCGCGACGTGCGATTACGTGAAGGCGAAGAAGCGCAGCAAGAAGACGATGTACCTGTCGTTCGACGAGTGGAACGTCTGGTTCCATTCGAACGAGGCGGACAAGAAGGTCACGCCCTGGTCGGTGGCGCCGCCGCTGCTCGAGGACGTGTACACGTTCGAGGATGCGTTGCTCGTGGGTTGCATGCTCATCACCCTGCTCAAGCACGCAGACCGGGTGAAGATTGCGTGCCTCGCGCAGTTGGTGAACGTGATTGCCCCCATCATGACGGAGAACGGCGGCCCGGCCTGGCGGCAGACCATCTACTACCCGTTTTTGCACGCGTCGCGTTTTGGCCGCGGGACGGTGCTCCACACGCCGGTGCAGTCGCCGGTGTACGACACCAAGACGTTCACCGACGTGCCGTACCTGGAAGCCACGGCGGTCTGGCGCGAAGAGGACGACGAGCTGACCGTGTTTGCGGTCAACCGCCATCTCACCGATCCGCTCCGCCTCACGGCCGATGTGCGTGGGTTCGCGGGCTACCAGGTCAAGGAGCACATCGTGCTCGTCCACGATGACCTAAAGGCGACGAACACGAAGGACCATCCGGACAACGTGGTGCCACGGGCTGGCGGGGATGCGCGCGTCGAAGGGGGCGAGCTCACCGCAACCCTGCCCAAGGCGTCGTGGAACGTCATCCGCCTGGCGCGGGCAAGCCGCTGACGCGGCGCGGGCGGCGATGCGGTACAATGGGGGATGGGCCGTGCTGCCACGGCCCGTCTTCCATGATGGAATCAGCGAAAGCGATGGTGGCATCCGTGGTTTCTGACGCAACGCGTGCACGTGCAACTCCGGCCAGTGCGGCAGCATCCGCCGTGCGTCCGCCCTGGCCGGAAGCCATCCTGTTCGATCTCGACGGCACCCTGTTCCGGACGGAGACGCTGTCGTTGCCCGCGTACCACGCGACGTTTGATCGCCTGCGGGCCGAAGGGTTGTGGCAGGGCGCGACGCCGCCCGAGGAAAGGTTTCTCGGCAGCCTGGGGATGCTCTTGCCGGAGATCTGGCGGCGGGTGCTGGGCGATGATGCCTCCCCGCAACTGGTGCAGCGGGCGGATGCGCTGCTGCTCGAACAACAGCTGCAAAAGCTGCGGGAGGGGTTCGGCGTCCTCTACCCCGGTGTGGCGGAGACGCTCGCGGCGCTGGCGGATCGCGGCATACGGCTGTTCGTGGCGAGCAACGGCCTGGAGGCGTATGTAAAGGAAGTCATCCGGCACAAAGGGGTCGCCCGTCTGTTCACCGGCTTGTACAGCGCGGGCGAGTACCGGACGCGGTCCAAGGTGGAGTTGGTGCGGCTCATCCTGGACCAACACGGCATCCGCCGGGCGTGGATGGTGGGAGACAGGGCGTCCGACGTGGAAGCCGGCAAGGAAAACGGCCTGTTTGTCGTCGGCTGTGACTACGCCGCGTTTCACGAGGACGGCGAGCTGCAGGGAGCGGACGTCGTCATCCACGCGTTTTCAGAGCTGTTGGGGCTCGTGGCGGCGGCGGAGCCTGCTCCGGGAGCGCCGTGAGGCACAAGGGACGCAGGAAATGGATCATGGGCTAGCGAAGGGGGCTGGGAGAGATGGAGATTGCGCGCGCATGGTTGGGCCGGCCGGTTGCCTGCGCGTGCGGCCGTACGCACGAGGTGCCGATTGCGCACGTCCATGTCGGCCCCGGCGCGGCGGCGACGCTCTCCGGGTGGCTGGCGGAACGGGGCGTGCAGCGCATCCTCCTCGTGGCGGACGCGAACACGTACGACGTACACGGCCGCGAGGTGTTGGCGGCGCTGGAGGCGCGGGGGTTCGCCGCCGGGGTGCACGTCTTTCCGCAGCGGCACGGTTTGCTCCCGGACGAGCAGGCGGTCGCGGCGGTGGAAGCCGCGCTTGCGGATGCCGCCCCCGACGTCGCGATCGCGGTGGGCAGCGGCGTGATCAACGATACGGTGCGCTACGCGTCGTTCCGCCGCGGCGTGCCGTACGTGGTGGCGGCGACGGCGCCCTCGATGGACGGGTACGCGTCGAGCGTGGCGGCGATGCAGTTCGCCGGGGTGAAGACGACGCTGCCGGCGCACGCACCGCAGGCCATCTTCGCCGATCCGGCGGTGCTTGCGGCGGCGCCGTGGCCGCTGGTGCAGGCAGGTTACGGCGACCTCATCGGCAAGGCGATCTCGCTCCTCGATTGGAAGCTGTCGCGGACGCTGTTCGGCGAGTACTTCTGCCCGGAGGCGTACCGGATGGTGCTGGCGCCGATGCGTTACTGCGCCGAGCACGCGGCGGAGATCAGGGCGCGCAGCGAAACGGCGGTGGCGGCGCTGTTCGCCGGGCTCATCAACTCCGGCATCGCGATGGCGATGATGGGCAACTCGCGCCCGTGCAGCGGCAGCGAGCACCATTGCTCTCATTTCTGGGACCTGTTGGCTTACCGGGGCGAGCGGGATCACATGGCGCACGGGTTGCAGGTGGGCTATGCGACGCGCTGGATGATGCGCTTCTACCGTTGGACCGCGCGTTGGTTGCAGGCGCGCACGGCGAACGGCGGGCGGGTCACGCAGGTGACGCTGCCTCCCTGGACGGAAGCCGAGGACCAGGCGGCGCGCAGCTTCTATGGCGCGGGTGCGGAGGAGATCATCGCGGCGCAGCGCGAGAAGCGGCGCTGGCTGGCAGACCATCCGCTGCCGGCGGAGGGTGTCGCGGCAGACGAGATCTTGGCGGCGCTCGAGCCGGAGTTGTCGCTGTTTGCCGCGGTCGAGGCGTCGCTTGACGCGATGGATATCCCTCAAGACCCGCGCGGCCTCGATCTCGACGCGCGCCAACTGCGCCTGACGTTCCTGCGCGCGTACGAGCTGCGATCCCGCTTCACGGTGTTTGATTTTCTCGTCAGCCAGGGGTTGTTGGCTGCGGCGGTCGACGGGGTGCTCGCGGAGGCGTGAAGCGGTGGATCTCCCCGGGACGCGGAGGTTTGTGGTAAGATGAAGCGGCGCCCTGCTGGCATCTGGGCTGGCAGGGCGCCGCTGTTTTCGCACCGGGAAGAGGGGGATGGGACGGTGCTCGCTTTATGGAAACGCATCCTGACGCTCGCCCTGCCCTCCATCGCGACGTTTTCCTCCATGACGTTCACCGGGATGCTGACGCTGGTCATCGTCGGTCGTTTGGGGGCGGCGGCCATTACGGTGGTCGGCATCAGCAACATCATCATGTACAACACCTGGGCCTTGTTCGCCGGGATCAACGAGGCGGTCAACTACCTGGTCGCGCAGAACTACGGCGAGGGCACGATGCGGGAAGGCAACGAGCGCATGCAGGCGGCGCTCTGGCTGTCGCTTGGGTGTTCGGCGCTTGTGTTGTTGGGCAGTCTGGCGTTGCCCGCCCACATCTTCGCATGGATGGGCGCCAATGCCCAGTTGGTGCGGGACGGCGCACCCTACCTGCAGGCCAGGATGTGGGCGTTTGCGTTTTCTATCCTGAGCAACGTGTATTTCGCGTACATGCGGGCGGTCGGCGACACCAAGACGCCGATGTACATCTCGCTTGGGACGAACGTGCTTTTGGTCACCCTCACCTACGGCTGGACGTATGGCCGCTTCGGCCTGCCGCAGGGCGGTCTCACCGCGGCCGGGCTGTCCATGGTCGTCAGCGAGGGAATAGGGTTTCTCTTATGCCTCGCGGTGCACTACGGCTTGTACCACCGCCGCTTTGCCACCCGCGCCTGGTACGCGGTTTCGCCGTCGCAGATGGCCGTGGTGGGCCGCGAGAGCGTGAAGCTCTCCGCGATGGAATTGGCGATGAGCCTCGGCATGCTGGTGTTCACCGCCTGCATCACCTCGCTCGGGACGGCCGCGGTGGCGGCCAACGAGATTGCGCTCAACATCTTGTCGCTCGGGTTCATGCCGGCCAACGGCTTCGGGATGGCAGCCACCATCGCGGTCGGGCAGGAGCTGGGTGCGGGGCGGCCGCTGGTGGCGCGGCGGGTGGGGCTGCACACCGTCGGACTGGGCGTGGCGTTCATGGCGCTGTTCTCCGTCTTTCTGCTCGTCTGCGCCGGTCCGGTGGCCCGCATCTACACCTCCGATCCCAAGGTCGTCGCGCTCGCGGTGGGTCTCATTCACCTGGCGTCGGCGGTGCAGCTGTTCGACGGCGGCGGCATCATCTTCGGCGGCGGTCTGCGCGGGGTGGGCGACACCACCTACCTGTTCCGCATCTCCGCGCTCCTCAACTGGCTGGTGTTCGTGCCTTTGACCATCGTCCTCACGCGTTTCCTGCACCTCGGACAGACCGGGGCATGGGTGGCGTTGTGCACGCTGATTGTGCTCATGTGTTTCGCCAACGGAGCCCGCTACGTATGGCTGCGCTGGGAGGCGTTGCTGACCGTGTCCGCGGCGCAGGCCGGGCGAGACCGGCGCGCTGCGCGGGAGGACGTGTTGACGCCGGGGTGATGGGTCGGGTTAGCGCCGCCATCCGAACAGGTTGACGCCCACGTACCGGTGCAGGGCGGCTTCCAACGGAGCGGCGCCCGCGGCAAGGAGGACGGCTGCGAGCACGGTCATGCGCGTCCGCGGCCAGGCCTGCGGCACCGCCCAGATGATGGCGGCCATCGCGGGCCAGCCGAGAAGAAGGCTCCGCAGGTTGCCAAGGCGCGGGACGATGACGAGATCGGCCAGCGCACCGATGGCGGTCAGCACGCCTGCGGTCACGAGGATGGGGGCGAGCGACCGCCACCACGATCCGCCGTAGAGACTCGGCACCAGGTAGTCGGCGATGAGCAGCACAGCGGTGAAGCCGGCGCATTTGAGCATCGCGTTTTGCACGGTCACTGCGATGGTCTGTGGATACCGCACGGGGATGTCTCCTTTGCTTCGTCCTTGCTCAGGGTTTCCGGCCGGCGCCGGGGTTATGCGCGTGTTCGCCGCGACTCGCATGCCCATTTGGCTGCGCGGGGATACTTTGCGCGGGGATACACTGTGCATCGCACGCACGACGGAGAGGGGCGTGGCGAACCGTGATGCAGCGAGGCCGAGCGGGCATGGTGCGACGGCGTCCGGCGATCCGTTGGGGGTTCATGGCTGGAGGCGTCTTCCTAACAGGGGTCAGTTTGGCCTTGGCTGCGGCAGCCATGCCGGCGCGGGCGGCCTCGCGGCAGGCGGCAGACTGCGCTCTGCACCCGGCCATGGCTGCCCCAGCGGCTGCCGCGGCTGCGGTCAAGGCAAAGGCGGCTCCCGGCGACAAGGTGTTGTACCTGACGTTCGATGACGGTCCCAGCCCGCGTTACACGCCCTTGATCCTCGACGTGTTGAAACGGGAACACGTGCGGGCGACGTTTTTCGTACTCGGCGAGCGCAGCACCTGGTATCCGTGGCTTGTGCGGCGGGAACGGGCGGAAGGACACGAGATAGGCAACCACGGTTATGTGCATCGGTTGATCACGGAGGAGCCGGAAGCGCAAATGGTGGCCGACGTGCGGCGCGCGGATGCGGCCATCCGGCGGGCGAGCGGGATTCTTCCATTATATTTCCGCCCACCGGGAGGAGCGGTGACGCCGCAAGCTCGCCGGGTGCTCAACCGGCTTGGTCACCCGATTGCCCTCTGGAGCGTAGATTCTCAGGATTGGCGGCCGGGCACGAGCACCATGGCCATTGTGCGTGCGGTGATGCGCGATGCGCGTCCAGGCGCGGTCGTCTTGTTCCACGACGGGGTATCGAACAGTCGCCGCACCGCCGAGGCGCTGCCGGTCATCATCCGGCACCTGCGCGCGCGCGGCTACCGTTTTGACGTCTTGCCCATCCACCTTCACGTCGGGGTGGTCCGGTCGTTTCCTTGTGCGGCGAGCCCCGCGCGTCTCGGGCAGTTGGTGCGACCCGCGGCACGAGGGCGGGATGCCGACGCGGAAGCGTCGGGAACAAGCGCGGGCACGCCCGCCAAATCAAAAGCGCCGCCCATCCCGGCGGCGCCACAGGCATGGTCGGAATGACAGGGCTCGAACCTGCGACCTCACGGTCCCGAACCGTGCGCTCTACCACCTGAGCTACATTCCGTCATCGACGCAAGCTAATATAGCACGGCGCCGCCGCAAAAGTCAATGGCTCGCCGAACTCCTGGTATAATGGACCGTAGCACGGAGCGAGGTGGGCGCGATGTGGACACCCGGGATGGCGACAGACGCGGGGAGCATCCTGGCCGGACTGAATCCGGAACAGCGGCGGGCGGTCGAGACGGTGGACGGCCCGGTGCTGGTGGTCGCCGGTGCCGGCAGCGGCAAGACGAGTGTGCTGACACGCCGGGTGGCGTATTTGATGCAGGTGCGGCGCGTGCCGCCCTGGGCCATCCTGGCCATCACGTTCACCAACAAAGCGGCGCGGGAACTGCAGGAGCGGTTGACGGCGTTGGTCGGTCCCCACGCGGCCGACATCTGGGCCACGACCTTTCACAGCATGTGCGTGCGCATCCTGCGCCGGGACATCGACCGCCTGGGTTACCGCAGCAACTTCACGGTGCTCGACGACGCGGACCAGCTTGCGGTGATCCGCCGCATCCTGCAGGACCAAAACGTCGATGTCAAGCGGTTTGATCCGCGCGCGGTGCTCTCGGCCATCAGCGCCGCCAAAAACGCGCTCCGATCCGCCGCCCGCGTCCGCGACATGGCGGGCAACCCGTTTGAACGGGTGGTGGGGGATGCGTACCTGGAGTATGAGCGGCGCCTGAAGGTGAACAACGCCCTCGATTTCGACGACCTCATCATGCGCACGGTCCAGTTGTTTGAACAGGAGCCGGACGTGCTCGCGTTCTACCATCATAAGTTCCACTACATCCATGTCGACGAGTATCAGGACACCAACCACGCCCAGTACCGGCTCGTCTCCCTGCTCGCGCAGAAACGGCGCAACCTGTGCGTCGTCGGCGACTCCGACCAGGCCATCTACGGTTGGCGCGGGGCGGACATCACCAACATCCTGGAGTTTGAGCGAGATTACCCGGACGCCACCGTCATCCGCTTGGAACAAAACTACCGTTCGACCAAGACCATCCTCGCCATCGCCAACGAGGTCATCCGTCACAACCAGGCGCGCAAAGAGAAGACCCTGTGGACCGACCGCCCGCAGGGAGAGAAGGCGACCTTGTTCGTCGCACCGGACGAGCGGGCGGAGGCCGCCTACATCGCGGAGAAGATCCTCTGGCATCGCCAGCAAGGCGTGCTGTACCGGGACATGGCGGTGCTGTACCGGACCAACGCGCAGAGCCGCGTGATTGAAGAGTTGCTGCTGCAGGCCGGCATCCCGTACCGCATCTACGGCGGCGTGCGGTTTTACGAGCGCAAGGAGGTCAAGGACATCCTCGCCTATCTGCGCGTCATCGCCAACCCGGCCGATGACGCGAGCCTGGAGCGGATCATCAACGTCCCGAAGCGCGGCATCGGCGAAGGCACCCTCGGGCGGCTGCAGGCGTTCGCCCGCGCGGAGGGCATCCCGCTGTTCGCCGCGCTCGCGCACGCCGAGGAGGCGGGTGTCACCCCGCGTTTTCTCGGCGCCATCCGCGCATTCGTCGAGCTCATCCATGCACTCTCCGCCATGCGCGCGTACCTCACGCTCACGGAATTGACCGAGGCGGTGTTGGAAAAGACCGGTTACCGGGAAGCCCTTGCGGCCGAGGGAACCCTCGAGGCGCAGGCGCGCCTGGAGAACGTGGCGGAGCTTTTGACCCTCACGCGCGAGTTTGACGCCAAATTCGCGAGCCAGGGCGGCGGGGCGGAAGCGGCGAACGGTGCGGATGCGGCGGCCGCGGGGGTTGCTCCGGCAGGGGCGGCGGTTTCCGGTGCCGCGGGAGGGGCACTGGAAGCATTCCTGACAGAGCTCGCCCTCTTGTCCGACACGGACCTCGCCGGCGGCCGCCCGCAGACGGACGCGCCGCAAGGGGACGAGGTGTCCTTGATGACCCTCCACAGCGCCAAAGGGTTGGAGTTTCCCGTGGTCTTTCTGCCTGGTCTCGAAGAAGGGCTTTTCCCGCACAGCCGCGCGCTCGGCAGCGACCCGGAGTTGGAAGAGGAGCGGCGCCTGTGCTATGTCGGGATCACGCGGGCGAAGGACAAGCTGTATCTGACGGCCTGCGCGGCGCGGACCATCTACGGCCAGTTCCAGGTGACGCGGCCATCCCGGTTTCTCGAGGAGATGCCGAAGGAGTGGCTGGAGCTCGATCCCGGCTACCGCAGCCACCGCACACCGGGGTGGCAGGCGGCATCCGGGGCGGCGGCATCCGGGGCGGTCAGCGGGCGCGTCGCGGCTGCGGACACGGGAGATCGCGGCGGGTATGACCCCGCCCGCCGCGGCGGCGGTCAGCTCATCGTCCCCAAGTCGTTCGGGGCCGACCTCAGCGTCTCGTACCGCCCCAACGATGTGGTCGAGCACCGCAAGTGGGGCAAGGGCACGGTCCTCGCCGTGGACGGCGAAGGGGAGGACATGGAGCTGCGCATCCGGTTTGCGCCGCCCATCGGCGAGCGGGTGCTGTTGGCCCGCTTCGCGCCCATCCGCAAGGTGACGGAAGGAAAGGAAGGTTCACATGGCGCACGTTGACGTGGAGCTGGCGCAGGTGCGCGCCCGGGACGCCATTCCGGCGGACGAGGCGGAGGCGGCGGCGCGGGCGGAGCTCTTGCGCCGGGCCATCCGCTATCACGACGAGCGGTACTACATGGAGGACAATCCGGAGGTCTCGGACGCCGAATACGACGCCTTGGTGCGAGAACTGATGGCCATCGAGGCACGGTTTCCCGCGTTGGTCACACCCGACTCGCCGACGCAGCGGGTCGGCGGCCAACCGGCCGCCGCGTTCGCCAAGGTCCGCCACGACACGCCGATGCTGTCGCTCGCGAACGCCTACAGCCCGGAGGAGATGTACGAGTTTGACCGCCGCGTCCGCCAGGTGTTGGGCGATGACGTGGAGTACGTGTGCGAGCTGAAGATCGACGGGCTCGCCGTCTCCCTCCGCTACGAGGGGGGTGTGTTGGTGCGCGGGGCGACGCGCGGCGACGGAGAAACCGGGGAGGACATCACGGCGAACCTGCGCACGGTGCGCAACGTTCCGCTTCGCCTGCGCGATCCGGTGACCGTCGAGGTCCGCGGCGAGGCGTACATGCCGAAGCACGCGTTTGTCCGCCTGAATCAGCAGCGCGAGCAAGCGGGCGAACCCCTGTTCGCGAACCCGCGCAACGCGGCGGCAGGATCGCTGCGCCAACTCGATCCGGAGGTCGCCCGCAGCCGCGGTTTGGCGGTGTTCATCTACATGGTCGTCGATCCGCCGGCCGGGATCGCCACGCATGCGGAGGCGCTCGATTGGGCGGCGGCACAGGGGTTGCCGACGAATCCGGAGCGCCGGACATTCCGGCGGATGGAGGACGTGATGGCCCACATCCAGGCGTGGGCCGAACGGAGGCACGACCTCCCGTACGCGACCGACGGCATGGTGGTGAAGGTCAACCGCCTCGACGACCAGGCGCGGCTCGGCGCGACGGCGAAGAGCCCGCGCTGGGCGGTGGCGTACAAGTACGCGGCGGAGCAGGCGGAGACGGTGCTGCGCGAGGTGGTGTGGAGCGTCGGACGCACGGGTGCGGTGACCCCCACCGCGGTGTTCGATCCGGTGTTCCTGGCGGGCACCACGGTGACGCGCGCCTCGCTGCACAACGAGGACTACATCCGGGAGAAGGACATCCGCCTCGGGGATACCATCGTCGTACAAAAGGCGGGGGACATCATCCCGGAGGTGGTGCGCGTGGTGCCTGATCTGCGCACCGGTGCGGAGGTGCCCGTCGCGGTGCCCAAGGCATGTCCGCAGTGCGCGGCGCCGTTGGTGCGCCTGGAGGGTGAAGCCGCGTGGCGGTGCGTCAACCCGGCTTGCCCGGCACAAATCCGCGAGCGGCTCATCCACTTTGCCTCCCGCGACGCGATGAACATTGAGGGTCTCGGCGAGCAGTGGGTGACGCAGCTGTTGGCCCGCGGTCTCGTGCGCGATCCGGCCGATTTGTACACGTTGACGCGCGAACAGCTGCTGACGCTCGACCGCATGGGGGAGAAGTTGGCCGCCAATCTGCTCGGCGCCATCGCCCGCAGCAAGGAGAATTCGCTGGAGCGCCTCCTCTTCGCCCTCGGGATCCGGCACGTCGGGGAGAAGGCGGCAAAGACCATCGCGCAGGCGTTCGGCGACATGGACGCGTTGATGGCCGCGGGCGTCGAACAACTCACCGCCATCCCGGAGGTGGGGCCGAAGATGGCGGAGAGCATCGTCACGTATTTCCAAAGCGCGGCCGCGCAACAGCTCATCGCCCGGCTGAAGGCGGCGGGCGTGAACATGCGCTATCTTGGCGGTGAAGGGGACAACGCGCGCCCGCAACCGCTCGCGGGCAAAACGGTGGTCCTCACCGGCACGCTGTCCCGCTTCGACCGCAAGCGGGCGAGCGAACTCATCGCCTCGCTCGGCGGGAAGGTGACGGGCAGTGTGAGCGCCAAGACCGACGTGGTCATTGCCGGGGAAAAGGCGGGATCGAAACTGGAGAAGGCGCGCACGCTCCTCGCCACGGGACAGCGTCCGGACCTGGTCATCTGGGACGAGGAGGCGTTTGTGGCGCTGTTGCGCGAACACCTGCCCGAAGCGTTGCGGGAAGCGTAGGCGGCATGTGGTCGCGGCAGGGTGCGGCCCCCGCGGCTTGGCCGGGCTGCCGCAGGCGCGGCCGTGGCCGCATGAAGAAGACGGCGTATCGCGCGGGCGCGGCCGTCATTGGCGGCCGCGCATGAACTCCTGGACCGTCAGGCGCTCCTCGTTGCGGGCGTGGAACCACGTCACACGGGTGGAGTAGCGCCCGAGCGCGAAGGCGACTGGCAACAAGATGATGCACGCGAGGGCGATCTCATGGGCCGTCATGGGCATCCCTCCTGTCGGACCGGCCGTGCGGCTGTGCCGCCGCGAGGGTGCGCCGCCGCGGGGCCGGCCTCTCATGAGACATGTGTATGTGCGCGGGCAGGCCGGCATACCGGCCCGCACGCCGGATGAACTCGGGGATTTTCTGACATACATTCATCCGGGATGTTGTGGGGCGCCCGTCTCTGCTATAATGAACAATGGCTGGCAAACGCGATGACGATGTGCGTGGAGGATCTGTTGCATGGTACCGTCCTTGCCCATGTGGTATTACATCGCGAGCTTCCTCGTCGCCTTCCTGCTGGCGTACGGGTCCATCCCGTTCATCCGGCGTTGGGCGCTGAAGATAGGATTTGTGGACCGCCCGAATCACCGCAAGATCCACACGCAGCCCGTACCGCTGTTGGGCGGACTCTCCATCTACTTCAGCTTCGTGGTCACGGCGGGATTGTTCGGACCAGGCGGACACACCTTCTGGGGCATCGCCCTCGGCGGTTTGTTTATCTTCGCCATCGGTATCCTCGATGACTACTACAAGACGCACGGCAAGGACTTCAAAGCCTGGCCAAAGCTTTTGACGCAGGTGTTGGCCGCCTGCATCCTCGTCTTGTTCGGCATCAACATCAACGGCGTCAACCTGCCGTTTCAGCACGGTTACTTCGCCTTTCCGCTCTGGCTGTCCGTCCCGGCGACGGTCTTGTGGGTGGTTGCCATCACGAACATGATCAACTTCCTGGACGGGGTGGACGGGTTGGCGGCCGGGTTGTCCGCGATTTCCGCGGTGACGCTGTTCTTCATCGCCATGCTCAAAGGCCAGACGGCGATGGCCGTGTTTGCCATCGTCCTGATGGGCAGCGCCCTCGGTTTTCTCCGCCACAACTTTTTCCCAGCCCGCATTTTCATGGGCGATGCCGGTGCGACCTTCTTGGGCTATGTCTTGGCCGCCATCGCGGTGGACGGGGCGTTCAAGAGCGCCACGCTCGTCTCGCTGGTGGTCCCGGTATTGGCGCTCGGTGTGCCCATCCTCGACACCTTGTGGGTGATGATCCGGCGGTTCCGCGAAAATCGTCCGCTGTACGTGGCGGACAAGGGCCATACCTTCCACATGCTGATGCGCGCCGGCCTCAGCCAGATTCAAACTGTGGTATTCTTGTATCTGGTCGGCATCTGCTTCTCGTTGACGTCCATCGTGATCCAGTTGGTCGCCCGCTGAACGGACATTTCATGTTCCAAGGGCGGTGCCAAGGGCGCGGGACAGGACGCATGCGGCGGCTGCCGGGGCGTGGCCGCCGTCCTTTTTTCGTGCCTGGTCATCGCGATGGGTTTTCATGTGGCACGGTGTGCGGCCGGGCGACGTGGTGCGATGCGCCGGCCGTGTCCAGACCTTTGGCAGGGTAAGGAGGCGTTGGATGGTGAGGATCAGCGAAGACACGGTGCGCCAGGTGGCCAAGCTCGCCCGGCTGGCGGTGAGCGACGAAGAAGCGCAGCGTCTGGCGCCGCAGTTGGACGAGATCTTGAGCTACGCCGAACAGCTGCAGGAGGTGGATCTGAAGGGGGTCGCACCGACCAGCCATCCGTTTCCGCTTTTCAATGTGTTGCGCGAGGACGAGCCGCGCAAGAGCTTCCCGCGCGAAGTGATGCTCGCCAACGCGCCCGACACGGACGGTGAACAGGTGCGGGTGCCCGCGGTATTGGAGGGGTGAGCCATGGCGGTACATACGGTCAAGCAGGTAATGGAATCCATCCGCAAACGAGAGAGCAAGCCGTCCGAGTGGGTAGAGAGGGCGCTCGAACGGATTGAGCGCCTGGATGGGCGCATCGGTGCGTTTTTGGCGCTGGACGAGCAGGCGCTGGCGAAGGCGCGGGCGCTTGACGAACGGGCGCCGGATCATCCGTTGTTCGGCGTGCCGTATGCCCTCAAGGACAACATATGCACCGAGGGATTGCGGACCACGGCGGCGAGCCGCATCCTCGCCAACTACGTCCCGCCGTACTCGGCGACCGTGGCCCGCAAACTGGCGGAAACCGGCGCGGTGCTCGTCGGGAAAACCAACCTCGACGAGTTCGCCATGGGTTCGTCCACAGAGAACTCGGCGTTTCAAAAGACGCGCAACCCGTTTGACCTTGAGCGCGTTCCCGGCGGGTCGAGCGGCGGATCGGCCGCGGCGGTGGCGGCGGGCATGGTGCCGTTCGCCCTCGGCTCGGACACCGGCGGCTCCATCCGGCAGCCGGCCGCGTTTTGCGGCGTGGTCGGGCTCAAGCCGACCTACGGGCGCGTCTCCCGTTACGGGCTCATCGCGTTTGCGTCCTCGCTCGACCAGATTGGCCCGTTCACGCGCACGGTGGAGGACGCGGCGTGGGTATTGAACGCCATCTGCGGGCACGATCCGCTCGATTCCACATCCGCCCCGTTGCCGGCGGAGGACTTTACGCAAGGTCTCGATGCGGGTGTGCAAGGGTTGCGGATTGGGGTCGTCACCGACATCGACACCACCGGGCTCGATCCGGAGGTGAAGCGGGCGGTCGATGCGGCGGTCGCCGCCCTCGCGCGCGCCGGGGCGGAGGTGGTGGAGGTCAGCCTGCCGCACTGCCAGTACGCGGTGGCGACGTATTACCTCATCGCGCCGGCGGAGGCGTCGTCCAACCTGGCGCGCTACGACGGGGTGCGCTACGGATTGCGCGTGGAGACCGACTCGCTGGTGGAAACGTACGAGCGGACGCGCAGCGAAGGGTTCGGGACGGAGGTCAAGCGCCGCATCATCATCGGCACATACGCCCTCTCGTCCGGGTACTACGACGCGTACTACAAGCGGGCGCAGCAGATGCGGACGCTCATCCGCCAGGACTTCGAGGCGGCGTTTGCACGCTGCGACGTGATTGTCACGCCGACAGCGCCGACGACCGCGTTCCGCCTGGGGGAGAAGATCGACAACCCGCTGCAGATGTATCTGAACGACCTGTACACCATCCCGGCCAATCTGGCGGGCTTGCCGGGCATCAGCGTCCCGTGCGGCCTGTCGTCGCAAGGCCTGCCGATTGGACTGCAGATCCTGGCCAAGGCGTTCGATGAACGGACGCTGCTGCGGGTGGCGCGCGCGTACGAGCAGGTGCGCGGGTTCGAACTGCCGGTGCCGGATGTGGAGGGTGCTGCGCGATGAACTTCGAGACGGTCATCGGACTGGAAGTCCACGTCGAGCTGAAGACGAAGACGAAGATCTTTTGCGGCTGCGAGACCACGTTCGGCGCGCCGCCGAACACCAACGTCTGCCCGGTGTGCATGGGCCATCCCGGGACCCTGCCGGTGCTCAACCGGCAGGCGGTGGAGTTGGCGCTGCGTGCCGCGCTGGCGCTCAACTGCCGGATCAATCAGGATTGCAAGTTCGACCGCAAGAACTACTTTTACCCCGACCTGCCGAAGGGGTATCAGATCTCCCAGTACGACCAGCCCATCGGCGAGGATGGGTATGTGGAGATTGAGGTGGGCGGCGAGCGGAAGCGGATTGGCATCGTGCGCGTCCACCTGGAGGAGGATGCGGGCAAGTCGATGCACGCGCCGGACGGCAGTCACTCTCTCGTCGACTACAACCGGACCGGCGTGCCGTTGATTGAGATTGTGTCGAAGCCGGACATCCGCTCGCCGGAGGAGGCGCGGCTGTACCTGGAAACCATCCGCAGCATCATGCAGTACTGCGACGTGTCGGATTGCAAGATGGAGGAAGGGTCGCTGCGCTGCGACGCCAACATCTCGCTGCGCCCGGTGGGACAAGCGGCGTTCGGCGAGAAGACGGAGCTCAAAAACATCAACTCGTTCCGGTTCGTGCAGAAGGCGCTTGAGTACGAAGTCGAGCGGCAGACGGCCATCCTGCGCAGCGGCGGCAAGGTGGTGCAGGAGACGCGCCGGTTTGACGAGGCCACGCAGACCACCGTGTCCATGCGGACGAAGGAAGAGGCGCACGACTACCGCTACTTCCCCGAGCCGGATCTGGTGCGTCTGCACATCGACGACGAATGGCTGGCACGGGTGCGGGCGACCGTGCCGGAGCTGCCGCTCGCGAAGCGGGATCGCTACATGCGGGAGCTCAACCTGCCTGCGTACGACGCGGGCGTGCTCACGTCCGATCCGGGCGTGGCGGCCTATTTTGAGCAGGTGGTGGCTGCAGGTGCCGATCCGAAAGCGGCGAGCAACTGGGTGATGAGCGACCTGCTCGGGTACCTGAACGCCAACAACCTGAGCGTGGCGGACTCGCCGGTGCGTCCGGCGCAGCTGGCGGGGCTCATCGCCGAAGTGGACAAGGGCACCATCTCCATCAAGCAGGCGCGCGAGGTCTTCAAAGCGATGTGTGAGACGGGCAAGGACGCGCCGGTGCTCATCAAGGAGCTCGGGATGGAGCAGATCAGCGACGAGGCGGCGCTTTTGGGCATCGTCGACGAGGTCATCGCCAACAACCCGAAGTCGGTCGCCGATTACCAGGGCGGCAAGGAGAAGGCGCTCGGGGCGCTGGTCGGCCAGATCATGAAGGCGACGAAAGGTAAGGCCAATCCGGCGGTGGTCAACAAGCTCCTCCTCGAGCGGCTCGGCAAGCCGGGCGGGAACGCCTGAGCCGGCGTGGCGTGGGGAAGGCGCCGCGGGCGCGGCCGCCGTTGGCGCGGCACTTCGGTTGAACGCCAAGGTCAACACGATGGACGCGGAGGAACGGCATGCGTGCAGGCGAACGGCATCTGGCCACAGCGGTGCGGTTGAACGACGACGGGGAAGGCATCGCGTACATCGACGGGCTGACGGTGTTCGTGCCCGGCCTTCTGCCGGGGGAGCAGGCATGGGTGGAAGTGACGCAGGTGGCGCGCCGCTACGGGCGCGCCCGCCTCGTCTCGGCGCCGGAACCTGTGCCCACCACGGCTGCGCGCCAAGACGCGGCAGAGGGAGCGCAGTACGAAGGCCGCCGCGGACCGGCGGCTGCCACCGTGGCGACGGACGGGAATGGGTATGCGATGGCGGACACGGGGCGCGTCCTGCCCAAGTGCGCGGTGTTCGGTGCATGCGGCGGCTGTCAGTTGCAGCACTTGGCATACCCGCGGCAGCTTGAGCACAAGCGGCGCGTGGTGGAGGCGGCGCTGCGGCGGATTGGCCGCTTGGCGGACGTGCCGGTGGCGCCGGTGCTCGGGATGGACAACCCGTGGCGGTACCGGAACCAGATCCAGGTACCTCTGCGGTGGACGGATCCGCCTGGCCGGTTGACGGCCGGCTTTTTTGCCATGGGAAGCCACGAACTGGTGCCGACGGAGGCGTGTCACCTGGCCAGTGCGGCGATGGAACAGACCGTCCGCGCGGTGGTGCGTGTGCTGGCAGACGCCCTCGGCCCGGCCGCAGCGGACGTGCATCACCTCATCGTCCGCGAGTCGTATACGACCGGCGAGCAGATGGTGGTGCTCGTCGCGGCGCGGCAGGATCTCGACCTGCGCCAGGTGGTGGATGATCTGCTTGCGCTTCCCCGCGTGGTGAGCGTCTGCCGGACGGTGCAGCCGTACCGGACCGGGCCCGTCTGGGGCCCGACCGTGGAAGTGCTCGGCGGCAAGGCCGCGCTCACGGAGCGCATCGAAGGGCTGGAGTTTCTCATCTCCCCGCGGTCGTTCTTTCAGGTGAACACCGCCCAAGCGCGCGTCCTCTATGCCCAGGTGGTGCAGGCGGCAGCGCTGCAGCCGACGGACGTGGTCCTCGACGCGTACTGTGGCACGGGGACCATCGCCCTGGTCTTGGCGCGGCAGGCGCGCAAGGTGGTGGGTGTGGAGCAGGTGCCGGCGGCGGTGGCGGACGCGCGCCGCAACGCGGCGCACAACGGGATCGCCCACGCGGTGTTCCTCACGGGGGCGGTGGAGCGCATTCTGCCCAGGCTCTGCACCCAGGAGCACTTCGATGTGGTGGTGCTCGATCCGCCGCGCAAAGGGTGTGCGCCCCAGGTGCTGGCGGCGGTGGTGGCCGCTCGCCCGCGCCGCATCATCTACGTGTCGTGCAACCCGGCCACCCTCGCCCGCGACCTGCGCGTACTGGCGGACGGGGGCTTTGTGGTGCGCCGGGTGCAACCGGTGGACATGTTTCCCCAGACGAGCCACATCGAGTGTTGCGCCTTGCTGGATTTGTCCGGTGCGTCATGAAAAGCAAGACGTGTTCCTCGTCGCATCATGCGTCCCATCTCCGACAGGAAACAACCCTTCCCCGGCCCGGATGCGGCGCAGGCCGTCTTCACACACCCCGTATGGCAGCCATGGACAGGTACTGCACAAGCGCGGGATATCGGCGGGTACAAAACGTGCGCCGAGCACCACCTCAAGTTCTCGCCATGGCCGCATGTCGCCGGGAGATAGGCCGGATTGGGCGAGGACGGCCGCGTCTCGTCGCTGGACGTTTCCGTCTTCGCAGTGGCGCGGTTGGTCGGGTGGAAAGTGATCGCACAAGTCGTCGGGGCCGTCCACGAGCTCGACGAGGGTGTCGGGCTGGCGGCGCAGTGTGGCGTGAATGCGCGTCATGTTGGCTGTGAACGCCGCAGAGTAGCCCATCCCGCGATAGCCGAGCAGACACAACAGGTGGTGGCCGCGCAGGCGGATTCTCTTCATCTTGGCTCCCCTCCCGCGAAGGTGGTGTACGTGCCAAGGCGTCGCGGGTGTCCGAACGCACGGCTTACGGCGGTGCACCCGCAGTGCATCCAAGCGTCCCGCATCTTTGCCCAGTTGGCGTATCAAACCGAACCGGGCCTGCCATGGATTTCACCCTCTGCGCTGGCCGCCGGTTGCGGCCGGCCGGCCAGGCGAGGGGTTCGGAATGGCTTGCGCGGGATGTGCCAATTGCGCCAGACGGAGAGCAGGCGCAGCGCAAAGATGGCTGCAAACAGCACATACAACCGCACTGGATGACGGCCGTCCACCCATCCCAGGCCAATCACCAAACCGGCCAGCATCGCCCAGACGGCGTAGATCTCCTCGCGCAGGACAAACGGCTTGCGCCCTGCCAGCACATCGCGGATGAGACCGCCGCCGATGCCGGTCAACACCGCGGCCATCACCACGGCGATGAGCGGGTAGTGCATCTGTTTTGCGTACAATGCACCCTGGATGGCGAAGGCGGATAACCCGATGGCGTCAAAGACGACAATCCACCGTTTTCCGTGCAGCAACCAGCGCGTCGGCAGAAGCAAGATGGCCACCAGTGTTCCAAATGCTGCTAAGAACATGCTCGTCTGAGACCAGAAGCTCTTCAACGGGATCCCGACGACCACGTTCCTCAGGATCCCGCCGCCGAATGAGGTGACAAAGCCGAGCACGCAGACGCCGAACATGTCGTACTGTTCCTCTATCGCAACCACAGCACCGCTCGCAGCATACGCCATGACGCCGACGAAGCTGAAGAGATCCCACGCCACCATGTGTCCTCTCACGGCTCCTTTCATCCGAAGCTCATTCTACGTCGGGGACGCACCGGTTGTCGACCGTATGGTACAATGGAGGCAACTGTGGCGCATCTCGCACGGCCATACCCAACCGGCTGCAAACCAGTCTTCCGTTGGTCGGCGTCCAAGCGGCCGGATATCGGCATGTTGCGTGGGGGGATGTCGTATGCGGCAAGAAACCAACTCGGGCAGTGCAACCGGAGGCAACGCATCACGCGGATCGGTTGGAGAGGTATTCCAAGTCGCGCTTCGTCTCGGCCTCACATCGTTCGGCGGGCCCATCGCCCATCTCGGGTATTTTCACGACGAATATGTACAACGACGGCGTTGGCTGGATGAACAGGATTATGCCGATCTCGTTGCCTTATGCCAGTTCCTCCCTGGTCCCGCGAGCAGCCAGGTGGGTATCGCCATCGGCATCCGTCGGGCCGGGCTGCTCGGCGGGCTGGCCGCATGGGCTGGGTTCACGCTTCCGTCCGCCGTCGCCTTGGTCGTCTTCGCGTACATCTTAACCGGTACGCATGTGCAACATCCAGGTTGGTTGCATGGGATGATGCTGGTCGCCGTGGCTGTCGTGGCCCAAGCGGTGTGGTCGATGGCGACCAGATTCGCCACCGGCAAAGCGCCTGGAACCATTGCCCTGGTGTCCGCTGTGCTCTCGCTGCTGTGGCCTTCCAGTGTCGTTCAGGTGGCCATCATCGCGGCGGCCGGGATGGTGGGCTGGCGGTGGCTCGCCCCGTCTTCGGCAACTGTGGCGGGAGATGCCGGCATGTTCTCCGTCCCCATCCGCCGGCGCACGGCGGCAGGGAGTTTGGCGTGCTTTTTTGCGCTTCTGCTGGCGCTGCCGGTGCTGCGCGCCATCACCCACAACCAGACCCTCGCCGTGATCGACAGCTTTTACCGGGCAGGCGCGCTGGTGTTCGGAGGCGGACACGTCGTGCTCCCGCTGTTGGAAAACCAAGTTGTGCCGCCAGGTTGGGTGACCAAGGATCAATTCTTGGCCGGATACGGTGCGGCGCAAGCCGTGCCCGGGCCGTTGTTTACCTTCGCCGCTTACCTGGGCGCGGTGATGAGGCCGTATCCGCATGGCGTCCTCGGAGCAGCTGTCGCCTTGGTGGCCATCTTCCTTCCTGCCTTTCTCCTGGTAGTGGGGGTGTTGCCATTTTGGGACGCGCTGCGGCGCCGCCCGGGTTGCCATGCGGCACTCGCGGGGGTGAACGCGGCGGTGGTCGGAGTGCTCGCGGCAGCCTTATACAACCCGGTCTTCACGACGGCGGTGCGGACGCCGGCCGACCTTTGTGTGGCCATCGTGGCGTACGGATGGATCGCCATGTGGCGGCTGCCCGTGTGGGGTGCGGTGATCCTTTCTGCGTTTGCGGGGATGATGCTGTCCTGGATCTGAGTTGCCTCGGCCGTTCGTACTAGTCCGATGGGTTGAAGATATCCTGTGCACGGCTTCGCTGGGACCGGTCATTCCGTGTCTGTTCGTGTGCGCGGCCATGGCGGATGATGGAGTCGGAGAACGTCATCGCCATCCGCCAATGGATGGCCGCGGGGGTGTTTCAGATGAAGATCCTGTGGGCGGTCGATCATGTCAACCCGGCCGGAAACGCGGTGCTGCTGACCAAGTTCTTTTTGTCCCACATCGATGACGCTTGGCTGACGGTGCTGCATGTGTCGCGCCAAAACGCATCCGTTTATTACAAGACCCCGATTGGCTTGCGCCAAATCCTCACTCGCGATGAACTTTTGCGCACAAAGGAGATAGAAGAGCTTGTCCTGCATGAATTCCAGCCTTGGCGGACGCGGGTGAAGTTCCGGCATGAGATAGGCGATCCGGCGCATACGATTGGCGAGGTGGCGCGCGAAGAAGGGGCCGATCTCGTCATCGTCGGCGGATCGAACCGGCACATGCTGCGGATGGGACCGGTGGTGCATGAACTGCTCCAACGCACCGAGCTGCCGGTTTTGGTCTCGCATTGACCTGTGACGCCACGCCGTTTGGCGATGACGCCATGCCGTTTGGCCTGATGGACACCGATGCATACAGGTTGTGTGAAGGAGGGTTCGTCATGCGGACCACGGCAGAGGCAGCGGCGCAGGCAGACCGGGTACCGCACGAAGCGCAGGACCGGCTCATCGGGCTGCTGGCATTGCGTTACGGGCTGGTGCCTGATTCCGTGCAGGCGGCCATTCGCCACATCGACGACGCCAAAGTGCTCGAGGATCTCATCCGCCGGGTGGAAAGCGAGGTGAGAGCGCGCGGATTCGCCGTTTGGCCCGGCACGGATGACGATTTCACCGCTCATGTTCTCCGCGCGGACGGGAAACACTGGTCATGAAGACCATCCTGGCAGCGGGAGGGAACCCATGAACAAAACGACACGGCTGCGCCCGCTGACACGGCGACAGGACCCTGCTTCGGCTTCCCGTTCGCCCGAGGATGATCCTGGAAAGACGCCCCAGCAGCATGCGTCGCAAGCGCAAGCTCCATCCGGACAAGGACAGGAAGCAGAACGCGGCGCATGGGAAGAGCGCCCGCTCGCGCCGCGCTTGTCCGAAAACGAAGCGGCGCTGCGGGAGCTGTTTTGCGACTGCTCCGATGTGGTATTCCGCAAGGTGCGCGTCCCGGATACCGAATGGCTCATCGTGTACATCGACGGCTTGGTGAAGACGGACGACCTGCATATGCACGCCCTGTATCCGCTCTTGTTTGAGGATCCTGAGCATCCGGATGTGGTGCGTTCCCTGGACACCGTGCTGCAGATGGGGTTGTCGGTTTCCCAGGTTCTAGAGGTTCACACCCTGGGCGAGGCGGTGGAGCGTATCCTGTCTGCGCACGCGGTGCTGCTCATGGACGGGCAGACGAAGGGGCTTGCGCTCAACATCGTCAACACCAACCGCCGTCAGGTGGCGGAACCGCTGTCCGAGACCGTCATCCGAGGCCCGCGGGAAGGTTTCACCGAGGTGTTGCGCACCAACACCGCGCTGTTGCGCCAGCGCATTCGCACCCCCAACTTGAAGATGGTGCCGTTCACCATCGGTACGCAGACCCGAACCCAGGTGGTGTTGGCGTACATCGAAGGACTTGCCGATAAGAAGGTCATCGCGGAGGTTACACAGCGTCTCAAGAACATTCGTTTGGACGCGGTGCTCGAAAGCGGTTACCTCGAGGAATTGCTGCGCGACAGCCCGCGTTCGCCGTTTCCGCAGATGCAGTACTCAGAGCGGCCCGACACGGTCGCGGCGCAACTGCTCGAGGGGCGATTCGCCGTCTTCACGGACGGAACGCCGTTTGTCCTCACCGGGCCCATCACGTTTTGGCAGATGCTGCAGTCGAGCGAGGACTACTATGAGCAATTTTGGATGTCCAATGCCATTCGGTGGCTTCGCTTCGGGTTCTTCCTCATCGCGCTGTTGTTGCCGGCGTTTTACATCGCCACCATCACCTATCACCAGGATATGATCCCGACGAGCCTGGTGCTGACGGTGGCCGCGGCGCGCGAAACCATCCCTTTTCCCGCCCTCATCGAGGCGTTGATCATGGAAATCTCGTTCGAAGCGCTCCGCGAGGCGAGCATTCGTCTGCCACGGACGGTCGGACAGGCGGTCAGCATTCTGGGTGCGCTCGTCATCGGTCAGGCGGCGGTGCAGGCGGGGATTGTCTCCGCGCCGATGGTGATTGTGGTGGCGCTCACCGGGATCGCATCGTTCACCATTCCCAAATTCAACGCCGCCATCACCATTCGCATGCTGCGGTTTCCGCTGATGCTGTTGGCGGCCGTGTTGGGGTTGTTCGGCATCGTCCTCGGCGTGTTCTGGATTGCGGTGCACCTGTGTTCGCTGCGGTCGTTCGGGGTACCGTACCTGGCGGGCGTGGCGCCTTACCGGCCGGGTGAGCTCAAAGACATCCTCGTGCGCGCGCCGTGGTGGCACATGGATGCGCGGCCGTGGTCGTATGCAAAAGCGAACCGGCGGCGGATGCCGGACGGCCTGCGGCCGTCACCGCGCCGGTGAAGGGCGGGGGATGGCGTTGGCTGGGCGACGGCGAACCGTGGCGGCGGCTGTGGCAGCGTCCCTGTTTCTCTCCGGATGCTGGGACCGGCGCGAGATCAACGATGTCGCCTTCGTGGTCGCGACCGCCATCGACAAAGCGGGACCCCGTTACCGGGTCATGGTCCAAATCCCGTTGCCGGGCCAAATGGGCACCCTGGGGCAGAGCGGCGGCGGCGGGACAAGCGGCACCAAGACGTTTTACGTGGACTCGGCGGTCGGTGACACCATCCGGGAAGCCAACAGCGAACTGCAGCTCGCCATGTCGCGCAGGATGAGCTTTGCGCACATGCGGGTGTTGCTCATCGGCGAGGACTTGGCGCGCGTCGGGATCTCGCCGGTCATCGACGTCAACGCCCGCATTCCGCAAAACCGGCTGACCGCGTTCATGCTCGTCGTCAAGGGGCAGGGCGGCAGCGTGCTCAACGCGGACGCACCCATGGAGCGCTACCCGGCGGAGATGATCCGCGAGTTGGCAGGGACGCAGACGATGAAAAACCCGCGGCGGATCCGGGATGTGTTGCACGCGCTGATTTCAGACGGGCTCGATCCGGTGTTGCCCGCCATCTCGGTGGTGAAAACAGAGCCTGAAGGCGAACACGACGCGGTATCGACCATTCGTGTGGCCGGTTATGCGGTCTTCCGCGGTGACCGGTTGGCTGGGTATCTCGAAGGCGGCGCCGCGGAAGGGTTGCTTTGGGCGATGAATCAGGCGAAAAACCCGGTCATCACGGTGAAGCCGCCGAAGGGCGAAGGGAAAATCACCATCCAGTTCCCCCAGACCGATGCCTCGCTGCGCGTTCGGATGAGGCAGGGACAACCGGTGTACTCGTTGCGGATCCGGGCGACCGGCGCCGTGATTGAAAACGAATCGAATTACGACCTGGCGGCTGGAGAAAATATGGAAGTCATCGAACGAACCGCCAAGCGCGTCATCGAACAGGAGGTCTACCAGGCGCTTGCCGCCCTCCAGCACCGGTTTCACGCCGATCCCATCGGTTACGGCGATGCGCTCCACCGGCAGCAGTACGCCGTGTGGCGCAAGCTGCGCACGCATTGGGACGAGGTGTACACGAAGGTGCACACCGTGGTCGACGCGGAGGTGCAGGTGGAGAACACGGGGAATGTGCGCGAGCCGATGGGCATTCCACGCAAGGAGTTGACGGAGTGAATGACGCGGAACTTGTTTGAGTTCATCGCGGTGGCCGGCGCGTTCTTCCTGTTTCAGATCCCGGATTTGCGCCAGGCCAACTGGTTCACGCGCATCCTCTCCGGTTCGCTGTATGTGGTGGCGGGCGCGCTGTGGCTGTTGTCCGGGCCCATCACCCATGTGCCGACGTTCACCGATCTCGTGGAACGGGCGTTGCGCCCCATCCTGCCACCCGTCGGTCCGTGAGCCAGAGAGGGCGGAAAGACAGATGGAGAAGGTATCACGCCGCCAGGCTATCCTCATCGGCAGCAGCTACATGTTCATCGTCACCATCATCAACCTCCCGGCACAGGTGGCGCAGGTGGACAAGCAAGGGGCATGGTACGATATTCCCACGGCGGCTGCGGCGGCCGCATTGTCCCTCTGCCTCATCTGGGCGGTCATGCGCCGCTTCCCCGATCAGGACTACCTCGCGGTGCTGGTCAACCACCTGAAGCTGGCGGGGCGCATGCTGGTGCTCCTGTACATGTTTTTCTTTTTTCTCATCTCGTCGCGCGACCTGCGGTTGCTCGTCGACATCGTCAGCGTCTCCCTGTTGCCGCAAACGCCCACCTTGCTCATCGGATCGCTCGTGGTCTTCAGCGGCGCCATGGCGGTGCGGGCCGGAATTGAGGTGGCCTCGCGCATGGCCGAGCTGTTCTACCCGGTGTTGGCGTACGCCGTCGTCTTCATGTTGGTGTGCCTGACCAAAGACTTTCATTGGGATTTTCTGCAACCTGTCTTTGAGAACGGATGGCAAGGGTGGCTGCGCGGTTCCTGGGTCCTGTTCGGCTATCTCGGAGAGGTCATCGTCCTGCCGCTCATCTTCACGGATCGGACGTTCGACCTCAAACGCGGCCTGGTGGCGCTCGGCATCGGCACGCTGATGCTCGAGCTGTCGTTCGTCGGCACGACGCTGGTGCTCGGCAGTGAGATCACCGCGCGCCTCATGTATCCCGTATATGAACAGGTGCGCCAGATCATCATCACCGACTTCTTGGACCGGTTTGATCTGTTCATCATCAGCCTGTGGATGCCGATGATGTTCCTGAAGATCGCGTTTGACCTGTACGTCGTCTGCCACGCAGGCGAAACGTTGTTCCACCGGGTGGCGCCGGGCCGCCATCTCACCTTCCCGGTCGGATTGTTGACCGTCGCCAGTTCGATGTGGCTGTTCCGGCGCTCCGTCGACGTCATTCGTCTCAATTGGAACTGGACCGTGTTCACGTTGGTGTTCGCGCTGGTCATCCCGGCATGCTCGTTGGTCTTGCTGCTGTTTCGCCGCGCCCCGGCGCGCTGAAGCCCGCTTGCTGTGCGCCGGGGTGCGGGCGGTCCACATGCCCGTGGCCGCTTCGTCCTTTACCCCGACTCATGGGACGGGACGAGCTGCGGATCGAACGCGACCTCCTCTTGGACCTTCTGGATCACCAGGTGTTCGTCCCCTGGCATCAGCCGTCGGCCGCGCACGAGCACACCGCGCAGCCAGGCGCCCGCCATCCACGACGTCACCAGCGCCAGCATGACGAGGATGGCGAAGAACGTCTGGTTGATGATCCCGAGCGTGTACGCCACGGTCGACAGGACAATCCCTGGACCACCGCGCGCATTCATCGCGGCCGCCAGGTTCATGCTGGTGAGGTGATCGCAACGTACGGCCCGGCACGTCAAGTAGACGACCAACCCTTGCGCGGCGGTGGCGAACAGGGCGTAGAGGATGAAGAATCCGAGGTTGAAGTGCTGGGCCAGGTTGAGCTGCAGCCCCACAATCGCAAAGTACAACGGGATGAAGAACGAGAACGAGATGTCGCGCACACTGGCTTCCACCCGCTGGAACAGGTGCGGCGGCAGCGTCAGCTTGGTGGCGATGCCGGCCAAGAGCGCGCCGAACATGACATCGACGTTCAGGTAACCCGCGATGTCGGACAAGGCAAACAGGATGACGAGGAAATAACCCACGAACGACGCCCGGAACAACAGGTTGGCAGGCCAGGACGTCACCTTGCGCAAGAAGCGCGGCACGATGAGCAGGCATACCATCAGGAACGAGAACGTCACCGCGACGCTCTTGAGCAAGACGGCCGCGCTGACCCCGTGCTTGGAACTGACGATGCCGGATGCCACCGCGAGCGCCACCCAGAGGATGATGTCGTGCACGCCGGCGATGGTGATGACCAACCGGGCGAACCGCGCGTGGATGATGCCCAAGTCGTGCATGATCTTCGAGATGACCGGAATGGACGTGACGGCGATGGAGATGGCGATGACAATCCGCAGCGCCAGCAGGTTGTGGTCAGGTCCGAGAAACTGCGCCGGGTTGAACACATACGTCGCCAACCAGCCGACGGCGAACGGAATGACGGTCGAACCCGCGATGACGGCGGCGCCCAACTTCACGTCCTCCCGCGGAAAACGGGCTTGAAAGCGAAGGCCTGACACGAACATCAAGAGGATAAGCCCGAACTGGTAGATGAGCCCGAACAGCTTGCCTTCCGCAGGGAAACCGAGGTAGACCCACGAGAATACGTGCGGGAAGAAGTGACCCAGGCACGTGGGGCCGATGAGCAAACCGGCGGCCACTTCCCCGATGACCCGCGGGATGGTGAGGCGTTCCGCCAGGTAGCCGAACAGGTTGGCCGCGACCAAAAGAGCCACGAGGCCGAGCAGAAAGCGGGCCAGTTCGGCTCCGGTCAAGCTGAACATGCGCATTTCCTCCTTTTCACGGATGTGTGGTGCGTTTCGTGGATTCGTGGTGAGCCGTGCCGCGGCCGGCCGGCGCGAAGGATGCGGACGGCACTGTTACCGTATGCGGAGCGAGGCCGCCCCGCCAGGACACGCGTCCGCATGTTGTCCGCCCCGCGCCCTGGGTTCCGCGGCCGCCTGCTCCTTGGGGAAGATCCTGGGTCCGCCGCAGCCTTCTGGCCAGATGGGCGCAGATTTGTTATGTTGAAGTGAGTGGACAACGGGGAGGGTGAAACGGGCGTTGAAGCTGGAAGGTACGATGAAGATAGGGCCAGAAGGACACTTGTGGATTGGCGGTTGTGACACCGTGGCGTTGGCGCGCCGCTTCGGGACGCCGCTTTTCGTCTACGATGAGGCGTATTTGCGCGCCCGCATCCGTGCGTTTCACGACGCATTCGCGACGACCGGCCTGCGGTACGAGGTGGCGTACGCGGCCAAGGCGTTTTGTGCCCTCGCCATGTGCCAATTGGTGCAGGAGGAGGGCTGCGCGCTCGACGTCGTGTCGGGGGGCGAGCTGTATACCGCACTTGCCGCCGGCTTTCCGCCGGAGCGCATCCACATGCACGGGAACAACAAGACCATGGCCGAGATTGAATACGGCATCGAGTCGGGCATCGGCGCGTTCGTCGTCGACAACTTCACTGAGCTGGAGATGGTCGAGGAGGCTGCGCACCGGCTGGGCCGGACGGTGGACGTGTTGCTGCGCGTCGCCCCCGGCGTGGAGGCGCATACGCATGAGTTCATCTCCACCGGCCAACAGGACAGCAAGTTCGGTTTCGACCGCGCGACCGGGCAAGCCCGCCAGGCGATGGCACGCGTGCGCGAATTGAACCACCTGCGCTGCATCGGGTTGCACGCGCACATCGGATCGCAGATCTTTGAGACGGAGGGCTTCATCGCAGCCATCGAGCGCATGGCGGAGGTGTACGAAGAGGGTGTGCGCATGGGACTGCCGCTTGCGGTGCTCAACGTCGGCGGCGGTTTCGGCATCCGCTACACCGACGAGGACGATCCGCTGCCCATCCGCCAGTACGTGGAGGCCATCGCCGGGGCGGTCAAGTCTGCCTTCACGGCGCGCGGCCTCGCCATCCCGGCCGTCTGGGTGGAGCCGGGGCGCAGCATCGCCGGCCCGGCCGGCATCACGCTCTACACGGTCGGTACGCAAAAGGTCATCCCCGGGGTGCGCAACTACGTGGCGGTCGACGGCGGCATGACCGACAACCCGCGCTACGCGTTGTACGGCGCCAAGTACGAGGCGGTTCTCGCCAACCGGGCGCACGAGGCGGCGGATGAAGTGTGGACGGTGGCCGGCAAGTGCTGCGAGAGCGGCGACATCCTCATCCGCGACGCGCGGCTCGCTCCGCCGCGCCCGGGCGACATCCTGGCTGTCTTTGGCACGGGAGCCTACAACTACGCCATGATCAGCCACTACAACCGGATCCCGCATGCGGCGGTCGTGTTTGTGCGCGACGGCAAGACAGCGCTCGTCGTGGAGCGCGAGACGTGGGCGGACGTTGCCCGTTTCGACCGGCCGCTGCGGTATGAAGCGGAAGGGGAGACCGCGGCCGTCGGCGGCGCCATCCGTTGACGGCGCGCGGGACTTCACTGTGGCCAAGGGCCACAGTGCGCGGAGGGGAGATGCGGGATGAACGCGATGCAGGAGAGCCTGGTTGAACTGATCACGGAGACGTCGACCAACCTGCCGCCCGACGTGCGGCGGGCCATCAAGCGGGCGGCCGTGGCGGAGGAGTTGGGTACGCGCGCGGCGTTAGCCCTCTCGACCATCATCGACAACATCGTTTCGGCGGAGGAGGACGTGCAGCCCATCTGCCAGGACACCGGCATGCCGACGTTCATCGTCCACTGCCCGGTGGGGTTCAACCAGATCAAAATGGCGGAGGACATCCGCGCGGCGGTCGCGGAAGCGACGCGGCGGGGGAAACTGCGCCCCAACTCGGTCGATCCGCTCACCGGCAAGAACTCGGGCGACAACCTGGGCCCTGGCACCCCGGTCATCCACTTCCATCAGTGGGAGCAAGATGAGGTGGAGGTCAAACTCATCCTCAAGGGCGGCGGCTGCGAGAACAAAAACATCCAGTATTCGCTGCCGACCGACCTGCCGGGCCTCGGCCGGGCCGGGCGCGATCTCGACGGCATCCGCAAGTGCATCCTGCATGCGGTCTACCAGGCACAGGGCCAGGGCTGCAGCGCCGGTTTCATCGGCGTCGGCATCGGCGGCGACCGCACGAGCGGCTACGAGCTGGCGAAGGAGCAGTTGTTCCGCCCGGTCGATGACGAGAACCCGAACCCGACGCTCGCCAAGCTCGAGCGCTACATTATGGAAAAGGCGAACCAACTCGAAATCGGCACCATGGGGTTCGGCGGCCGCGTGACGCTGCTCGGCTGCAAGATTGGCGTCGCCAACCGCCTGCCGGCGAGCTTTTTCGTCTCGGTGGCCTACAATTGCTGGGCATTCCGGCGGCTCGGCGTCGTGATCGATCCGGAAAGCGGCCGCATCAAGCGCTGGCTGTACCGCGACCACGAGGAGCGGCTGGAGCGGCCGCAAGGCGGCTTCGACACCAGCCGGGCGGTGGTGCTGCAGGCACCCATATCCGAAGCACAGATCCGTTCGCTCAAGGTGGGCGACGTGGTGCTCGTCCGCGGCGAGGTCCACACCGGCCGCGACGAACTGCACAAGTATCTTATGCACCACGACAGCCCGGTCGACTTGCGGGGTGGCATCATCTACCATTGTGGACCGGTGATGCTCAAGGACGAAGCGGGCGAATGGCAGGTGAAGGCGGCGGGGCCGACCACCAGCGCGCGCGAGGAGCCGTACCAGGCGGACATCATCGAGAAGTTCGGTATCCGCGCCATCATCGGCAAGGGCGGTATGGGGCAGAAAACCCTGGCCGGCCTGCAGAAGTGCGGCGCGGTGTATCTGAACGCCATCGGCGGGGCCGCCCAGTTTTACGCCCGGTGTGTGAAACGGGTCAAGGGGGTGCACTTCCTCGAGCAGTTCGGGATTCCGGAAGCGATGTGGCACCTCGAAGTCGATGATTTCCCCGCCATTGTGACGATGGACGCGCACGGCAACAGCCTGCATAAAGAAGTGGAGGAGCAGTCCCTGCTCAAGCTGGAGCAGCTCAAGGACCCGGTATTCGTTTGAGGGCGGGTTCTCTCGATGCGGATGGTTGGCCGGCAGGCGCGGCGTGCGGTTGCCCTCGCGGCAGAGCGGGAGCAACCGTCACGCCGCGCCTTGTTTCCGGCGGGTCACGCGCCGCCACATGCGCTGTGCCATTTGGCGGTAGGGGGCGAGATCGCCCGCGCGGATGGTATACAGGTCGCGGGCAGGCGTACCGGTATGGCGCGCGAACCAAGCCACGTACAGGGCGTAGCTGACCACGTAGGAGGTGGTGGACGCCACGGCGCCGCCGGCCAGCCCCAGCCGCGGTACGGCCGCCGCCGCGACCGCGGCGCACATGGCGGCCGAGACGCCGTTCATCCAGATGGAGATGCGCGGATTGCCCAGTTGATTGGTGGCATATTGGATGATGAGCAGGCCGCTCGCCCGGAAGACCAGGCCGGGCAGCAGGATGAGGAACGGCACGACCGCGGGCTGGTAGCGCGCACCGAAGACGGTGACGATGAGCCACGGGAACGTCACGCACATCACCGCCGCCACCGCCGTGGCGGAAAGCAGGGTCTGGCGGACAGCGGCCTGAGTGATGCGGATGGCGTCCTGGCGCGGGCCGCCCGTCATGCGGGTAAAGACCACCGAAGCCACCGAGTTGGCGATGGTGACGAGCACTTCGGACGAAGTGACGGCAATCCCGTAGTCCGAAGCCACCCGGGCCGGCAACATGCCGAGCACCCACCAAAAATCCATGCGCAGGTTGGCGTAGTTGACCACGTACGAGACGGACAACCAACTGCCATAGTCCAAGGTGCCGCGGATGTGGTGGCGCGACCAGCCACGCCAGGCGGGAAAGAGGTTTTGCAACCTGCCCTGGCGCCGCAGGCGCCAAAAGGCGATGCCGACGGAACACAGGGCGGCGACGGCGAAGCTGAGCCACCAGAGCCGGTAGGTCCAAAGGATGCGCGCCGATTCCGGAAGCTGCCGGTGCAGCCAGAGCGGGACGTACGTCACGAGGAACAGCAAGGGTTGCACCGTGTTGGCACGGTTCAGCCATGTGATCTCGTCACTGCCTTGCAGCAACCGGGTGCCGAAACCGAACACGAAGTTCAGCGGCATGCAAGCGACGGCCCACGCCCATGCGGCCGACAAGTGCAGGCCGAGCACCCGCACGAGCAGCCACTCGCCCCCCCACACCAAGACACAGGCGAACGCGACAAACCACGTTCCGGTATGGACGATGCGCTCTGTGTCCGCGGGGGATTTCGGCAGGGCGTAGGCGTAGTATCCTGTGTAGCCGCCGACGAACGTGGTGCCGGTGGTCGTCACCGTGCCGGCAAACTGGAACTGGACGCGGTCCCCTTTGGCGAGGGTCCGTGCCGCCAGCGCGCTGTTGATAAACGCCAGGAACGACAGCAGCACCTTGTTCAAAAACGTGAACACAGTCTGGGTTGCGGTGCGCACACGTTCATCTCCGTTTATCGGCCGCAGCGGGCCGCATTCAACACTTTTCCACAACTTCGCCGTATCCACGGTATCATGGAAGGAGTCAGAGTACAAGGGGGGAAAACATTACCCCGCTCTGCTGCCGGACGGGCGCATGCAGCTCGTAATAGAGGCGGCGGATGCTGTCGAAATGGCGGACGAACAGCGCGACGAGCTCGGGATCAAACTGGGAACCGCGCGCGGCCACCATCTCGCCGAGCGCCGCATCGAGCGACAGGGGCGAGCGGTACGGGCGGGCGGAGGTCATCGCGTCAAACGCGTCCGCCAACGCGGCAATCCGGGCGTCGAGCGGGATGTGTTCTCCGCGCAGGCCGTCCGGGTAACCCCGGCCATCATACCGTTCGTGGTGGTGGAGCGCCACCGAGACAGCCTGAGCAAGCCCGGGGATGGCGGCGAGCGTTTCCGCACCGAGGCGGGGGTGGCGCCGCAGCAGCGCCGCCTCGGCAGGGGTGAGCCGGCCTGGTTTCTCCAGAATCCGTTCTGGAAGGTACAGCTTACCAAGGTCGTGCAGCAATCCGGCGCACGCCACATCGCGGGCGTGCTGCGGCGACAGGCCGCCGTATACCTTCTCGGCCAGCAGCAAGAAATAGGCGGAGACGCGTTGCGCATGGCGGTACGTCTCCGGAGCCTTGGCCGCGATGGCGAGACACAAAGCGTGCAGGACGCGATGGGCAGGCCATGCGTGCGGGGGCAAGCGGCGGAACATGCGCTATCCCTCCCGGGCTGCGTGCTGTACCGCGGGCGTCGCCCGGGCCGCGCGCGGATGCGAACGGTCCGCGGGTGGTGCACGCGGGGTTCAGGTTGATTTCCGCACATTCCTGCGCTTGCGTCAACGACGTACGGAAGAAACGATGCGCCTCGGGCAAACTCGGGCAAAATGGAACAGACCGGATCGCGCGGTGTGTGCAGCATGCCCGGCAGCCGGCGGGTGTGCAGGGGGTGCGGCGGTGTATTACAATGATGGCGTCGAGTCAGGCTCTTCCAGTTGTCGCCTGCGTATCCGCCGTTCCTTGGCGCCTGCGTAAACCAATCGTCCGTACGGACGAGGAGGGATCTGCTTGGATAGATGGTTGAAGACAGAGATGTGCGCCGGTCCGGCGCCTGTCGCTTGGGCCGAGCCGGAACGGGCAGGGGCGTACCCTGCGCGGTTGGTACGGGCTGCGGAAGACAGCAAGGCGGAAGGCGGCGTGGCCACCGCGGAGTTGCCTTTGCGCAGCGAGATCGAGGACCGGTACAAGTGGCGCCTCGAGGACATGTATGCAGTAGATGCGCTTTGGGAGCAGGATGCGCAGAGACTGCGCCAATTGCTGCAGGAACTGGCGGCAGAAAACGGCCGGTTGGGCGAATCGGCCGAGCACCTGCTGCGCGCGCTCCGGCTGCAGGACCAGATAAGCGAGCTCATCGGCCGCCTGTACGCATACGCGCGCATGCGGCGGGATGAAGACAACACGAATGCGAAATACCAGGCGTTGACCGACAGCGCGATGAAGCTGTACGTCGAGGTCCAGGCAACGCGGGCGTTCCTCGAACCGGAGATCCTCTCGATACCGGAGGAGCGGTTGCAAGCGTTCTTGTCCGCGTGTGAACCGCTGCGCCAGTACCGGTTTCTCCTCGAAGAATTATTGCGCCAGAAACCGCATGTGCTCTCACGCGAACAGGAGGAGATCCTGGCGGCGTTCGGTGAGGTGACGCAGGCACCGAGCCAGATCTTCACCATGTTCAACAACGCCGACACCCGCTTCCCGAAGATCCGGGATGAACAAGGCCGCGAGGTGGAGGTGACGCACGGGCGTTACATCCAGTTTCTCGAGAGCCGCAACCGGGATGTGCGCAAAGCGGCGTTCGACGCGGTGTACAGCACGTACGCCAAGCACCGCAATACCCTGGCCGCCATCTACGGCAGCAGTGTCAAGAAGGATGTGGTGTACGCCCGGTTGCGCCGGTACGAGTCGGCCCGGCAAATGGCGCTCGATGCCGACAACGTGCCCGTCTCGGTGTACGACAACCTGATTGCGGCGGTGCGGGAGGCGCTGCCCAGCCTGCACAAGTACCTGGCGTTGCGCAAACGGGTGCTCGGCCTCGACGAGCTGCACATGTACGACCTGTACACCCCCATCGTCGGCGATGTGGACTGGCGGATGTCGTACGAAGAGGCGGTGGAAGTGGTGCTGCGGGCGGTGGCGCCGCTCGGGGAGGAGTACGTCCAGGTCGCACGGGAGGGGCTGACCTCCGGCTGGGTCGACGTGTTCGAGAACAAGGGCAAGACGAGCGGCGCGTATTCCTGGGGCACGTACGGCGTCCATCCGTACATCCTTCTCAACTATCAAGGCAACCTGCACGACGTGTTCACGCTCGCGCACGAACTCGGGCATGCGATGCACACGTATTTCTCGCACAAGCACCAGCCGGTGACGTACGCCGACTACACCATCTTCGTGGCCGAGGTGGCCTCGACGTGCAACGAGGCCCTCTTGATGCATCACCTGTTGCAAAACACGAATGACAAAAAACGCCGGGCGTACCTCATCAATCACCAGTTGGAAGGGGTGCGCGGCACCCTCATTCGCCAGACGATGTTCGCGGAATTCGAGAAGCTCACCCATGAGCAGGTCGAGCAGGGCGGGGCGCTCACACCCGATTGGTTGTGCCGGACGTATTACGACCTCAACCGGGCGTACTTCTCCGCCGTGTGCCACGTCGATGAAGACATCCAATTGGAGTGGGCGCGCATTCCCCACTTTTACAACGCGTTTTACGTCTACAAGTACGCCACCGGCATCTCCGCGGCCACCGCGCTGGCGCAGAAGATCTTGACGGAAGGCGAGCCGGCCGTGACGCGTTACCTCGAGTTTTTGAAGAGCGGCGGATCGGATTACCCCATCCAGCTGTTGCGCAAGGCGGGCGTCGACATGGAGTCGCCCGAGCCGGTGCGCGCGACGCTTCGTCAGTTCGATGCCCTGGTGGATGAACTGGCGGCGCTGTTGGAGGCGTGAACGATGCGCAGGCGGCTGCGGATCGCCTTGTTGGCCGCTTCGCTGGCGGTCTTCGCGCTTTGCGCCTTGGCCGCCCTCGGCCTGCGCGCGCTCGGTCGTCCGCTGCCGTTGTGGATGGGCGTGGGGTTGACCTACGGCGGCGTGTTCACGCTGTTCTGGTGGCTCGACCGGTTTGGCCGGGCGGCGAGCCGGCTGCGGGCGGAACGGGATGCGCGCCGGCCGGTGCCTCGCCCGCGTCCCCGGCCGGCCGAGGGGGCGCCGGGCGGCATCCAGGGAGGCGGAGCATCCGCTGCGGCACACGGCGCGGGACGCGGCGCAAGCAGTACGCTGCCGGCGAATGCAGGCGGATGGGACGATGCCGGATTGGGTTCCGCCGGGGGTACGGCACGGAGGTCGTCTTTGCGGCGCGTCCCGCCCCAAGAAGCCCAACGGCTGCAGGCGCTGCTCGACGCTGCGGCGGCGGAGTTGCAGGTGTTGGCGGAGTGGCCGGCCGCACGGGGCGCCGCAGACGCCGTACCGCAGACGGGCAGGTGGCGCGCCGACGAATGGCTGGCGGACCCGGCGCGCCACGTGTTCTTCATCGTCGGACCAGACCGTGCGGGCAGATCCGGCGTCCCACCGGGTGCCGGCCCGGATGTCGCCGGTTGTTGCGCACTGCACATCGGCCCGGACAGGACGGCCGAGATCACCCTCGTCTATGTCGATCCGCTGTGGCGCCGGCTGGGGTTGGCAAGCGAGGCGGTAGAGGCGATGGCGTCGTTTGCGCAGCTGCTCGGGGGGACGTCCGTCTGGGTGCGCTTGCCGCCCGGCAACGCCCGGGCGCGGCGGTTTTTCCAGCAGCTCCAATTTCGCCCGCGCGCCGCAACGGGCGGGCCACCGGCTGGCGAAGGCCCTGCAGCCGCCGCAGCCGCCGCGGCGGCGAACCGGGAAGCGGCGGAGGTGTGGGTCCGTCCGCTCGACACCCTGCCTGGCTGAGCGAGCGTCCGTTGTCCGCGCGTGGCCCTCGTCAGACGGTGGCGTCCGCGTTGCGCGGTTCGCGTTCCGGCTTGTGCGTGCACTGCAGGCGGACGGTGACGCGCGTGCCGCGCCCCGGTGCGCTGTCGATGTCGATTTTCCCCTGGTGCGCCTCGACAATCCGCTTGCATATGAACAACCCCAACCCGGTCCCGCTGGCCTTGGTGGTGTAAAACGGCGTGAATGCGCGCCGCACCTGGTCCGGGTCCATGCCGAGGCCCGTGTCTTCGACGACGATATCGACCATCTGGCCGTGCACGCGCGCGGACAGGCGAATGGTGTCGTTCTGGGTGCATGCCTGGAGCGCATTCTGGATGATGTTGAGCACCACCTGTTTCAGTTGGTTCTCATCTCCCCACACCCAGACACCGCGCGGCAGGGGGGTCACGTCAAACCGCACCGAATGCAGCGACATCTCGGGCTGGATGAACTCGGCCACCGCTTCGAGCAGGGCGGCCACGTCGACGTGGGCGAACCGCGGCGGGTTCGGCCGGGCCAGCGACATGAAATCGGTGACCAGGTGGTGGATGCGGTCGAGCTCTTCGATGGTCAGCTCCAAGAACCGCTTGTCCTCCTCCGACGACAGCCGTTTCAAAAACAGCTGCAGGAATCCGCGCGCCGTCGTCAGCGGGTTGCGGATTTCATGGGCGATGCCCGCGGTCAAGGACGTCAAGAGCGACAGCTTTTCGGCGTCCTGGGCACGCGCCTCAAGGCGCTTGAGCTGGGTCACGTTGCGGAAGACGCCAATCTTGCCGGACAGTTGGCCGGTGCTGTCATACAAACAGCGGATGTCCGCCTGATAGACCTGGTCGTCGAGCGTCAACTCCGCATGGTCCGCTTCTTCCTGCCGCGTCAGCGCGTGCATCGCGCAGCGAACGCGATCGGAGATGGGCAGCGGATGGCGCTCCTGCACCATTTCTCCCTGCGCGTTCAGATACACCACGTGGTATTCGATTTGGCTCAGCAAGCTGTGGTGCATGCGCAGGGTATCTTCCCGCGACGCCTCCACCTCGAGCCAATTCAGGATGGCCACCGCCGCCGATTGGACCAGCGTGATGAGCGACGGATCGAGCGTCGGGGACGGGACGGCGACCGCGATGGCTCCGATGAGCGACCCCGAGATGAGGGGTGCGCCGGCGGTCGACCACTCGTGCAGGGCGCGGTGGTAGTGTTCCGCTCCTTCCCACCAAGCGAGCTGGCGCGTGGCGATGGCGCTGCCGATCCCGTTGTTGCCCAGGTAGCGCTCGTCCACATTGACACCCGTCTCGATCCCGCTTTGCCGCAGGGCTTCCACCGCCGCAGGGGCGCCCATCATGTCGACCAGCCAGCACTCGCTGTCGCACAACAGCACGGCGCCTTGCCAAGATGCCATGTCTTTCAGCAACCGGTTGAAATGGGCGCGCGCCGCGCGGATGAGCGGGAAGTTGCGCTGGCAGATGCGGCCGAGGTCAGCCTGGTTGAGCCGCGGCAGGGCGAGTTGGTCGGTCTGCCGCAACCAAATACGGCACCGTTCCCAGCCGCCGACGACTTCCGGGCGGATGCGCGCGGTCACCCATGCTGGCGCAGCGCCGGTGCGAAACTGTTCCCACGCGGAGCGGATGTTCTGTTGTAGGTCTTCGGCTCGGCCGCAGGTGCAAAGGGGAGGCCAAAGCTCTCCTGTCCTGGTGCCGACCGGTTGCGGGAAAACGGTTCGATCACGCATGTTTGGACGGGACCTCGTGTCGGTACGGGATGGTTGCACGGCACAACGACCAACCTGTTTCTGCTCCAGGCTATGGAGAGAATGGGAAGGTTGGCAAAAGATATGTCGGACAATTTCCGATTTCTATTATCGATGATCGTCCGGGCGAGGACAAGGGGCTCGCCTTCATCCGCCTGCATCCGACAGATTGTCCGCCGTTTCGCCCGCTTTGGGGCCGCACGTGTCTTCTTGGGCCTGCACGCGGCGCCAGGTGGCGTCGTGGAGCGCCGCGAACATGCTGCGGGCCAACGGGGTCATGGCGCATATGCCGGCTTCGGTGACGCCGGCCGGGACGGCCACCCGGGTGATGATGTCCCGCAGCGTGGCCCCCGACTCCAACATGGCGGCGAGGCCGATGAGGGTCTTGTTGAGCAGAAATTCGGCCTCGGCAGCGCTGATCCGGCCAAAGGACGCTGCCTGTCGGGCCCAGACCTGCAGGAGGTGGCCGATGAACGCGGGACCACAACTGGTCAGGTCGGAACAGACGCGGATTTGGGACTCCTCGATGACGAACGGGACGCCGGCGACGGCGAGCAGCCGTTCGATCCGCTCCTGATCCGCTTCCGCCATCCGCGTGCCGTGGGCGACGAGGATGACCCCTTTGCGCACCTCCTGCACGATGCTGGGTATGGCGATGGCGATGCGGGCAGGCGTCAGCGCCTCCCACGCCGCGATGGACACGGTGCTGATGGTGGTGACCACATCCTGGTCGGGGCGCAGGTGCTTTCCTGCGTCGGCCATGAGGGCCAGACCGTCCTGTGCCTTGGTGCAGAGGAAGACGATGTCGCTCTGCGCCAACACCTCCCGCGCGGTGCCGGCGACGGCCAGCCGCGGCACATCCGCCTGCAGGGCGTATGCCTTGGCAGGGGATCGATTGTAGACCGTGACTTCGCATTCCGGGACCTGAACGAACACGCGCGCGAGCATGCTGCCGATGTTGCCCGTGCCGAGAACGCCGATGCGCATGGTCTTCCCTCCAGCGACCGCCGTCAGCACGCTTGGCATCCAGCCGCGGTGCCAGGTGCCGGCGGTGCGCCATTCATGGTGGGTGACGGGGTGATGGTCTGATGTTGTGCATTCCAGTTTATTCGGCCATCGCTTGTCTGCGGCACACCGTTGCTATACAATGGAATCGGCGGTTGCCTTGCACCGTGTTTTTCTTTGTCATGGGCGGGACGCGAACCGCACCATCGGGACGTGATTTGTCCCGGGCGATGGAGGGCCGCGAGTGAACAGGGTCGCGCTGACGCTCATCCGGCGGATTGTGCCGGAGTTGGTCGACGTGTTGTGGTCGCGCGCGCGGATCTTGCAGCGGCTCCGCCTGTTACAGCCGATAGGCCGCCGGGCTTTGGCGCAGGAACTGGGGGTGACCGAGCGGGTGCTGCGCGGCGAGGTCGACATCCTGCGCCGGCAAGGCCTGATTGTGAGCGGTCCGTCCGGTATGTCCTTGTCCGATGAAGGCTTGGCCCTGCTCGAGCAACTGGAGCAGGTGCTCGCGGCGATTGAAGGCCGCGCCGAACTCGGGCGCCGGTTGTCGGCGGCGCTCGGCATCCCGTCGGTGGTGGTGGTTGCCGGCGACAGCGATGAGGAGGCGTGGGTCAAGGACATGCTAGGGTATCATGCCGCGGTGTGCCTGCGGGAACACCTGTTGCCCGGCGACGTGGTGGCGGTCAGCGGCGGCAGCACCATGGCGGCGCTCGCCAAGCGGATGCCGGAGCGCGCCGGCCCGCCCGGCGTCAAGGTGGTGCCGGCGCGGGGCGGGCTCGGCGAGGCCATCGCGCTCGAAGCCAACACCATCGCGGCGGAGCTCGCGGCGCGGCTTGGCGGCACGTCGGTCATGCTGCACGTGCCGGACTACGTGCGCGAGGAGACGTTGCAGCACCTGTTGGAAGAGCCGGACATCGAACAGCGGATCGCCGAGGTGCGGGCGGCGACCGTCGTGGTGCACGGCATCGGCGGGGCGCTGCAGATGGCGGCGCGGCGCGGGTTGCCGGCGGCGGAGCAGGCGAAGCTGGTGGAGCGGGGTGCGGTGGCGGAAGCGTTTGGGTATTATTTCGATCGAAACGGCCGCACCGTGCTCGCCATGTCGGTCATCGGCCTGCGCTTGGCCGACCTGCGGCGCGCGCGCCTGGTGATGGCGGTCGCCGGCGGGCGCAGCAAGGCGGGGGCCATCGCCGCCGCCGCCAAGGCGTACCGCATCGACGTATTGGTCACGGACGAGGGCGCAGGGCACCAAATCCTCAGTATGCAGACGGAGGGAGACGTATGGCAGTCAAAGTAGGCATCAACGGGTTTGGCCGCATCGGGCGCAACGTGTTCCGGGCGGCGATGAACCGGCCGGAGATTGAAATTGTCGCGGTGAACGACCTGACGGACGCCGAGACCTTGGCGATGTTGCTCGCGTACGACTCGGTGCACGGGCGGCTCGACGCGGACGTGCGCGCGGAAGACAGCGCCATTGTCGTGAACGGCAGACGCGTCAAGGTGTTGGCGGAACGCGACCCGGGCAATCTGCCGTGGCGGGATCTCGGCGTGGACATCGTCGTCGAGTCCACCGGGCGTTTCACCGACAAGGCGCAAGCCGAGGCGCACATCACCCGCGGCGGCGCGAAGAAGGTCATCATCTCGGCGCCGGCGAAGAACGAGGACATCACCATTGTGATGGGCGTCAACCATGAAAAATACGACCCGGAGCAGCACCACGTCATCTCGAACGCGTCTTGCACCACCAACTGCCTCGCGCCCATCGCGAAGGTGATTGACGAGGTGTTCGGCATCGAGCGCGGCCTGATGACGACCGTGCACTCGTACACCAATGACCAACAGATCCTCGATTTGCCGCACAAGGACCTGCGGCGGGCGCGCGCGGCGGCCTTGTCCATCATCCCGACGACCACCGGCGCGGCGAAGGCGGTGTCCTTGGTGCTGCCGCACCTCAAGGGCAAGCTGAACGGCATGGCGATGCGCGTGCCGACGCCGAACGTATCGGTGGTGGATTTGACGGCGGAGCTCAAGAAGCCGGCGACGGTCGAGGCGGTCAACCAGGCGCTCAAGGAGGCGGCTGAGGGTTCGCTCAAGGGTATCCTCGCCTACTGCGACAAGCCGCTCGTCTCCCGCGACTTCAACGGCGATCCGCACTCCTCCATCGTCGATGCGCTGTCGACCATGGTCATCGATTCGATGGTCAAGGTCATCGCCTGGTACGACAACGAGTGGGGGTACTCCAACCGCGTCGTCGACCTGGCGGCGTACATCGCGAGCAAGATGCCGGTCGGTGCAAAGTGAACCTGCGGCCGGACCGCGGCCGTCCGGACGGGTCCGGCACGTGTATTGTGCATGCGGGGAGAATGGTTCGGCATTCTCCCCGTTTTTGAGCGACTTTGACGGACGCGGGAGGCGGGACGATGGACAAGCTGACCATCCGGGATGTCGATTGGCAGGGAAAACGCGCCTTGGTGCGGGTGGACTTCAACGTGCCGATGGACGGGGAGACCATCACGGACGACACGCGCATCCGCGCCGCGCTGCCGACCATCCGCTATCTGCTCGATCACGGCGCCTCGGTGGTCCTGATGAGCCACCTCGGCCGGCCGAAGGGGGAGCGCAACCTGAAGTATTCGCTGCGGCCGGTGGCGCGCCACCTGCAGGCGCTGTTGCCAGGCACGGACATTCGCTTCGCGGAGGACTGCGTCGGCGAAGCGGCCACGGCCGCCGCGCAGGCGTTGCCGTCCGGCGCGGTGCTGTTGCTCGAAAACCTGCGTTTTCATAAGGAAGAGGAGAAGAACGACGAGTCGTTCGCCCGCCAGCTGGCGCAGCTGGGCGACGTGTACGTGAACGACGCATTCGGTTCGGCGCACCGGGCGCACGCGTCCACCGCCGGCGTGGCCAAGTTCCTGCCGGCTGTGGCCGGATTCTTGATGGAAAAGGAAATCTCCGTCATGGGCGGCGCCCTGGCCAACCCGGCGCGGCCGTTCGTCGCCATCATCGGCGGAGCGAAGGTCTCCGACAAAATCGGCGTGTTGAAAAACCTGTTGCCCAAGGTGGACGCCCTCATCATCGGCGGCGGGATGGCCAACACCTTCCTCGCCGTGCAGGGCCACACCATGGGCAAATCGCTGGTGGAGCCAGAGGCGTTCGACACCGCGCGCGCGCTTTTGCAGCAGGCGGGGTCGCTCGGCAAGCCGCTTTTGCTGCCGGTGGATTTGGTGGTGGCCGAGGCGTTTGCGGCGGACGCCCCGCACGCGGTGTATCCGGTCGGCCAGGTGCCGCAGGACGGCATGGCGCTCGACATCGGCCCCGCGACGGTCGAACGGTATCGCCAGACTATCGCCGGAGCGAAGACGGTCATCTGGAACGGGCCGATGGGTGTGTTTGAAATGCCGGCGTTCGCCAGGGGTACCATCGCGATTGCGGAGGCGGTGGCGGCGGTGAACGGCGTGACCATCATCGGCGGCGGCGATTCTGTCGCGGCAGTGGAGCAGGCCGGGTTGGCGGACAAGATGACCCACGTTTCCACGGGCGGCGGCGCGTCGCTCGAGTTCCTCGAAGGCCGGGAGCTGCCCGGCGTCGCGGCATTGCGCGATCGCGCTTGAGGGAGGAAAAGCTCATGGCACGGCGCAAACTGTTGATGGGCAATTGGAAGATGTACAAAACGGTCGCACAAGCGCGCGCCTTTGCGGAGGAACTGGGCCGGCAGACCTCGCGCCTCTCGCCCGCGGTCGATTACGCGGTCTGCCCGCCGTTCACCGCCCTGCACGCGCTGCGCGTCATCCTGCCTTCGTGCGTCAAGCTGGGGGCCCAGAACGTTCACTTTGCCGAGGAGGGGGCGTACACGGGCGAGATTGCGCCCGGGATGTTGACGGAGCTCGGCGTCCAGTACGTCCTGGTCGGTCATTCGGAGCGGCGAAACGTGTTTCACGAGCCGGACGCGTGGATGCGGCAGAAGGTGGCGGCCGTGGCGGCGCACGGGATGACGCCGGTGCTCTGTGTCGGCGAGGACCTGGCGGAGCGCGAGGCTGGCCGGACGCTCGCGGTGGTGGAGGCGCAGACCGTCTCGGGCATCGCCGATGTCCGGGCGGAGCAGGCGTCGCAGATGGTCATCGCGTATGAGCCGGTGTGGGCCATCGGGACCGGGCGGACGCCGACGCCTGCGGACGCCCAAGAGGTGATTGCCTATATCCGCCAGGTGGTGGCGCGGGAAAAGGGCGAGGCGGCGGCCGCAGGGGTGCGCATCCTGTACGGGGGCAGCGTCAAGCCGGACAACATCGCCGGGTTCACGTCCCAGCCGGACATCGACGGTGCGCTGGTCGGCGGCGCCAGCCTGGACCCATCGTCCTTTGTGGCGATGGCGGAAGCCGTGGCGAAGGGGGGACAGTAAGTGGCACCGCAGATCACCAAATCGGATGCGCCGTTTGCGCGCCAAGCCCGTCCGTCCGGGTGCGGGCCGGTGGCGCTCATCATCCTCGACGGCTTCGGGCTGCGCGAGAACACGTACGGCAACGCGGTCGCGATGGCGAAGAAGCCCGTCTTCGACGCGCTGTGGGAGAAATACCCGCACACCACGCTCAAGGCGAGCGAAGAAGCGGTCGGGCTGCCGAAGGGCCAGTTCGGCAACTCGGAGGTCGGCCACTCGAACATCGGGGCCGGCCGCATCCTCTACCAGGACCTGACGCGCATCAACCTGGACATTGAGCACGGCGGGTTCTTTACGAACAAGGCGCTGGTGGAGGCGATGCAACACGTCCTCTCCCACGGCACCGCGCTGCACCTGGCGGGCCTGGTGTCGGACGGCGGCGTACACAGCCACATCGACCACCTGCTCGCCCTCATCCGCATGGCTGGCCGCTACGGCGTGAAGAAGGTGTTCATCCACGCGTTCATGGACGGCCGCGACACTGCGCCGACCCAGGGACGGGTCTACCTGCAGCAGGTCCTCGCCACCATCCGCGAGGTGGGCGTCGGGCAGATTGCGACCGTGCAAGGCCGGTATTACGCGATGGACCGCGACAAACGGTGGGAGCGCACCGAAAAAGCCTACCGGGCGATGGTATACGGCGAAGGCGACCACGCGCGCGATCCGCTGCAAGCCCTGGAAGACAGCTACGCGAAGAGCATCACCGACGAGTTTGTGGTGCCGACCGTCATCGTGGACGATCGCGGTGAGCCGGTGGGGCTCATCCGCGACGGCGACGCGGTCATCCTCTTCAACTTTCGGCCCGACCGGGCCATTCAGATTTCGCAGGTGTTCACCAACGACGACTTCCGCGGCTTCGACCGCGGACCGAAGTTTCCGCGCGTGCACTACGTGTGCATGACCAAGTTCAGCGAGACGGTCGGCGGGACGGTTGCGTACGAGCCGACCAATCTGGACAACACCATGGGTGAAGTGCTGGCCCGGCACGGGCTGACCCAGTTGCGGGTGGCGGAGACGGAGAAGTTTCCGCACGTCACGTACTTCTACTCGGGCGGCCGTGAGGAGCCGTTCCCGGGCGAGGAGCGGATTTTGGTGCCGTCGCCGAAGGTGGCGACGTACGACCTCAAGCCGGAGATGAGCGCCTACGAGGTGGCGGAGCACGCCGCGGCCCGGTTTGCGAGCGGCGAGATCGACGTCATGATCCTCAACTTCGCCAATCCGGACATGGTCGGGCACACCGGGGTGCTGGAGGCGGCCATCGCGGCGGTCGAGGCGGTGGACACCTGCCTCGGCACCGTGATGAAGGCGGTGGAACAGGTGGGCGGTATCGCGCTCGTCACGGCCGATCACGGCAACGCCGACATGATGATTGACCCGGAAACCGGCGGACCGTGCACGACGCACACGCTGAGCCTGGTGCCGCTCATCGTCACCATCCCGGGCATTCGGCTGGAGGAAGGGATCCTCGCCGACCTGTCGCCGACGATGTGCGACATCCTCGGCATCCCGCAACCGAAGGAGATGACCGGCCGTTCGCTCATTCGGCGTTGACGGTGCCCGGCGTGCCGGGCGCGGGCGTGGATGCCCCCGGCACGGCCGTAAGGTGCCGGACATGCGACCTGTGCGATTTTACGCGGGCGGGAGTGGTCTCCCGCCGGAATGACGGGCCGCCATGGCCCGGGTTTGGAGGGAGAAGCGATGTCCGAGATCTATGATGTTCACGCGCGCGAGGTCCTCGATTCGCGGGGCAACCCGACGGTGGAGGTGGAGGTGGAACTGGAGTCTGGCGCCATCGGACGGGCCATTGTGCCGTCGGGGGCGTCGACGGGCGCGCATGAGGCCATTGAGCTGCGCGACGGCGACAAGAGCCGCTACCTGGGCAAAGGCGTCCAGAAGGCGGTCCAGAACGTGCTGGAGATCATCGGGCCGGAGCTCATCGGCGAGGAAGCCCAGGACCAGGTGGAGATTGATCAAAAGCTGTTGGAGCTCGACGGCACGCCGAACAAGAGCAAGCTCGGCGCCAACACCATCCTCGGCGTCTCCATGGCGGTGGCCAAGGCGGCGGCCGCGGAGTTGGAGCTGCCGCTCTACCGGTACCTGGGCGGGTTTTACGCGCACGTGTTGCCCACGCCGATGATGAACATCCTGAACGGTGGCAAACACGCGGACAACACAGTGGACATCCAGGAGTTCATGGTGGTGCCGCACGGCGCGCCCACGTTCAAAGAGGCGCTGCGCATGGGTGCGGAGATCTTCCACAGCCTCAAGGCGGTGTTGCACCAAAAGGGCCTGGCGACCACCGTCGGCGACGAGGGTGGCTTTGCGCCGAACCTGAAGACGAACGAGGAGGCCATCGCCATCATCGTCGAGGCCATCGAGAAAGCGGGCTACCGTCCGGGCGAGGACGCGTCGATTGCGCTCGACATCGCGTCGACCGAGCTGTACAAGGACGGCAAGTACCATTTTGAAGGCGAGGGCGTCGTCCGGACGTCGGACGAGCTCATCCGTTACTACGAATCGCTGCTCAGCCGCTATCCTGTCCTTTCCATTGAGGACGGCCTCGCCGAGGACGATTGGGAAGGCTGGGCCAATCTGACCAAGGCGCTTGGCGGGAAGGTGCAGCTGGTCGGCGACGATTTGTTCGTGACCAACACGGAGCGCCTGCGCCGCGGCATCGAGCAGGGGGTCGGCAATTCCATCCTGGTGAAAGTCAATCAAATCGGCACCCTGACCGAGACGTTCGCTTGCGTGGAAATGGCGAAGCGGGCTGGCTATACGGCCATCATTTCCCACCGCTCCGGCGAGTCGGAGGACGTGACCATCGCCGACATCGCCGTCGCGACGAACGCCGGCCAAATCAAGACGGGTGCGCCGAGCCGGACGGATCGCGTCGCAAAATACAACCAACTGCTGCGCATCGAGGAGAGCCTGGGCGCAGCCGCCGCGTACGCGGGCATCCGCGCGTTCCGCCGCTGAGGCGGCATGCGGAAGACCATGACGGAGGCCGGCCATCATCGCGGCCGGCCGTGCATTTTGCAGGAGTTTACAGGTCCGCCTTTGGCGTTAGGATTGCTCAATCGCACCGTATCTTCTACACTGGTGATACGAGGTGTACACGTGGCCGGGCAGGACACGATCATGAAGGCCCTGACGCGCGCCTTGTCGGATGGCGCGCTGGAGGTCTTGGGTGTGCGCGGTGTGGAGTTGCAAGAGCCGCTGCCGACAGAGTTGCCAGCGAACACGCTGCGTATCGACCGGGCGTGGCGCATGCAGGACGGGCGGATTTTCCACCTGGAGTTTCAAAGCACGCGGGAGCCGACGCTGCATCGCTTTTTCGAGTACGATGTACGCTTGGCCCGTGCGTACAAAGCCAATGTGCGGACGGTGGTGCTGTACCACGGCGGGATCACGAGCGTGCCGGAGGAACTCAGCATCGGCGTTGCGGTGTATCGCGTGGAAAACGTGTATTTGTCGAAGCTGGACGGCGACGAGGCGCTTGCGGCGGTGGAGAGACATTTGCAGGCCGGCATGTGGGAACCTGGCGATCGGTTGCGACTGGCGTTGGCGATGAACATGCATGTGCGCGACGAAGGGCAGGCGTTTGAGCGGGTGTTGGCGTTGATCCCTGCCGTGCCGGATGAAACGGAGCGTGACCTGGTCGTCAGTGCGATCTTGGCGCTTGGGGACCAGACGCTTGACGAAGCCCAACGCACGCGGTTGAAAAGGGAGTTGAGGAAAGTGTCGAAGATCGTGGAAGAACTGTATCAAGAGGGACAACAAGAAGGTCGTGAACAAGAGCGCCGCGAAGTGGCACGGAATTTGCTTGCGGAAGGCGTCAGCATCGATGTTATCGCAAAAGTAACCCGCTTGAGTCGGGAAGAAATTGAACAAATGAAGCAGATGCAGTGAACTCACACAGCCGGTAAAGCCAGGTCTTGCGATGAGCAAGGCCGGGGTTGACAGCCCGCGTGATTGCGCAGGCGTTATCCCGATGAAGCCAGGCAGAGTCAGCCATCATGAAAAGAATCCCTATGACACTATCCTTTGCAGCGCTTTTTGCAAAAAATGTTGAGATTTGTTTTGAATTCAAGGATTCTTCGGTCAGATTCGATGTGAGTGATCTGGGCTCTTGTGATCGCGTTCGGTTGTTTCGCACTTCCTTTCATGGTAGACTGGAAGCGAGCGTGTCCGCGGCTGCCGTGTGGATCCGCGCGCATGGCGCGACGAAAGCTGCGCGGCGCCGGAACGGGAGCCAGGCGGAAAGGGGTTGGCGGCCCATGATAGCCGTTGCCAAAGTCTTCTTGGTCATCTTGAGCATACTGTTGATTGGGGTCATCCTTCTGCAGTCCGGCCGCAGCGCGGGTTTGTCCGGCGTCATCTCGGGCGGCCAGGACCAGATGGTCAACCGCCGCAGCAAAGGCATCGATTCGTTGTTGGCCAGGGTGACGGTGGTTATTGCGGTCCTGTTCTTCCTGGTGGCCATGTTCATCTCGTATCTGTTGGCACATGGCGCGTGAGGCCATGGATAACGATGCAACCGGGTCCGGTGCACGGCACCCGGTTTTTTCTTCTTCTTTCCAAGCCATACTAGGTTCAATCCGGCCGTCGTCAGGGGTCTTTGGGGGCGCGGGGCGGACGGGCATTCGGACAGGCATGCGGCGTAAATCGCAGAGGTGACGTGGATGGTGACACGGCAACAGTTAATTGAATACATGCAACACGAAGCCTACCGGCCGTTGACGGCGCAAGAACTGGCGAGCGCGTTCGGCATGGAAAGCGGAGAAGACTTTCATGTTTTGATGAAACTCCTGAACGACATGGAGGAGCGGGGCGACGTCGTCCGCACGCGCACCAACCGCTACGGCGTGCCGGAGCGGATGAACCTGGTGGTCGGCCGCCTGCAGATGAAGGCCCGCGGCTACGGCTTTGTCGTGCCCGAGACGCCGGGCGAACCGGACGTGTACATCCCGGCCGGAGAGCTGGGCGGGGCCATGAGCGGCGACAAGGTCATCGCGCGGGTGGAGAAGACGGCGAGCGGTGCGCGGCGGGAGGGACGCATCATCCGCGTCCTCGAGCGGGCGACGGATCGCGTGGTGGGCAAGTTCACCCGCCACCGCGATCACGCCTTTGTCACGCCGCTCGACCGCCGCTTCCCGCAGGACATCTTCATCGCCAAGGACGACATGGGCGACGCCCACGACGGGTATGTGGTGGTCGTGGAGATCACCGAGTACCCCACGGCGACGCGCGGGCCGGCGGGCCGCGTGGTGGAGGTGCTCGGCCACCCGGATGAACCGGGGGTCGACATCCTCGGCGTGGTGCGCAAGTACAAGCTGCCCGAGGCGTTCCCGCCGGAGGTGTTGGCGGCGGCGGAGGCGATTCCGCTCGAGTTGTCCGCCAAGGACTACGCCGGCCGCCGCGACCTGCGCCAGGAGGTCATCGTGACCATCGACGGGGAGGACGCGAAGGACCTGGACGACGCCGTGCACGTCAAGCGCCTTCCCAACGGCCACTACCTCCTCGGCGTCCACATCGCCGACGTCGGGTACTACGTGCCGCAAGGCTCGGCGCTCGACCGCGAGGCGTTCCGCCGCGGCACGAGCGTGTACCTGGTCGATCGCGTCATTCCCATGCTGCCGCCGCGTCTGTCGAACATCATCTGCTCGCTCAATCCGCAGGTGGACCGCCTGACCCTGTCGTGCGAGATGGAGATCGACGAAAACGGCGGGATTGTGCGCCACGACATCTTTCCGAGCGTCATCCGCACGACGGAGCGGATGACGTATGAGAACGTCCGCCGCATCCTGGAGGACAGGGATCCGGACGTGATGGCGCGCTACGAAGCGCTCGTCCCGCACTTCGAGCTGATGAAGGAACTGGCGCTCATCCTGCGCGCGAAACGGATGCGGCGCGGTGCGATTGACTTCGACTTCGCGGAGATCAAGGTCATCGTCGACGACTTGGGGCGGCCGGTGGAGATCCGTCCGCGGCGGCGGACCATCGCGGAGCAAATCATCGAGGAATTCATGCTCGCCGCCAACGAGACGGTCGCCGCGCACTTCCACTGGCTGCAGGTGCCGTTCATCTACCGCATCCACGAGGAGCCGGAGCTCGACAAGATGCTCGAGCTCAACGAGTTTGTCCACAACTTCGGCTACCACATCAAGGGGCTGTCGGGGAAGGTGCATCCGCGCGCCCTGCAGGAGGTGCTGGAGAAGGCGCGCGGCACGCGGGAGGAGCGGATGATTGCCACCCTGATGCTGCGCTCGATGAAGCACGCCCGCTACGCCCCGGAGTGCGTCGGGCACTTCGGGCTGGCGGCGGAATATTACACCCATTTCACGTCGCCCATCCGCCGCTATCCGGATCTGGTCATCCACCGCATCATCCGTGAGGTCTTGACGAAAGGGATCGATGAGGCGCGCCGGGAGCAGCTGGAGGCGTTCGTGGCCGAAGCGGCTGTCCAGGCCAGCGAGCGGGAGAAGGTGGCGGAAGAAGCGGAGCGCGAGGTCGACCAACTGAAGATGGTCGAGTACATGCAGGAGCGGATTGGTGAGGAGTTCGACGGCCTCATCAGCGGCGTCACCCAGTTCGGCATCTTTGTGCAACTGGAGAACGGGATTGAGGGCTTAATCCACATCAGCTACTTGACGGACGATTACTACACCTTCTTGGAGAAGCAGGTGGCGCTCGTCGGCGAGCGGACGCGCCGCGTGTTTCGCCTGGGCGATCCGGTGCGCGTGCGCGTCATCGGCGCCAATAAGGAGGAGCTCACCATCGACTTTGACCTGGTGGCTCACCTGCGGGAAGGGACGATGACCTTCGGCGAGCAGGGGCCGGTGGTCGTTTACGATGAGGACCTGGATCCGGCGGCACGCCGCAAGGCCGAGGCCGAGCGGGCACAGCGTGCCCGGCTTTCGCGGCGTGCGAAGGGCAAGCGGGGTGGCCGCATGATACCTGTGGAACTGCCGGAGTTTGTGGTGGTGGACGGCCGGGAGGTGGCACTGCCGGTGCGGCGGCACAAGAAGCGCCGACGGCCTGCGGCCGTGGCCGAAGAGCTTGCTGTACCGCGCCGACGGCGAAATGCAAGGGCGTCTGCCGCGGCCCCGGCGCGTGCGGGGAAGGCCCGAGCCGGTAAGCGGCGCGGGAGGCGGTGACGATGGGGCGGCCGTGGCCGGCTCCGCTCCAGCACGGTGCGAGTCGCTTCGCCGGCCACGGCACGCCCTTGGGGAAAAGTCTCTTGTCACTTTTGTGATGGCGTGATATCCTGAGAGCCACGCATGGGCGAGTTGTCGGATAGGGCAGGTGAGGAGAGATGGCGAAGGCGCAGGAGGGGCAGGTGCTGGCCCAAAACCGGAAGGCGTTTCACGATTACTTCATCGAGGAAACGTACGAGGCGGGGATTGTGCTCACCGGCACGGAGATCAAGTCGGTGCGCCGAGGCTCGGTGAACCTGCGGGACGCGTATGCCCGCGTCGAGGACGGCGAGGTCTGGGTGCACAACATGCACATCAGCCCGTACGAGCAGGGGAACCGGTTTAATCACCAGCCGACGCGCAGCCGCAAGCTGCTTCTCCACAAACAGGAGATCCGCCGGCTCATCGGTGCGGTGCGTGAAAAGGGCTATACCCTGATTCCGACGAAACTGTACATCAAGCGCGGGTTCTGCAAGGTCGAACTCGCCTTGGCGAAAGGGAAGAAGCTGTACGACAAGCGCGAAGCGGCGCGCAAGCGCGACGCCAACCTGGAAATACAACGGGCGTTGCGCAACCGCCAGAAAAGCTACGCGGATGCGTGACGCGGCGTTCCGCGCGCGCGTAGTGCCGGGATCGCGCATGGCTTACCAAGGCCGCCACCAGCATCCGCTTGCCCGATGCAAGCGGCTGGTGTACGATACAAGATGCAGCGTTGACATGGGGGCGTTTTGGATTCGACGGGGATCGATCGAGCGTGAACGGCGGGCCGTGGGGCCGCGAACCACGTACCAACGCGGGCGAAAATTAACTGGCAAAGCGAAGCGCTTTACCGCAAACACCAACCTCGCCCTGGCTGCCTAATCGCATCCAGGCCGCTGCCTAGCGCGTCGCCCGTGCGCGCCGGGTAGCGTCACCTTAGCGGGCTGGCCGCCGGCCTCGTTCGCGGGCCGCCGGTGAGACATGGCGAACTCGCCCTTGCGCCAGCGTGTGCGTCCGCGGGCCAAGGGGACGATAAGTAGACGTACTACGCCCGTAGATGTTCACGTGGCGAGGTCTTCGGACGCGGGTTCGACTCCCGCCGCCTCCACCAGGAAGTGAACATGTATGTGTGTAGAGACCCAGCCGCTTGCAGGTCGCGGCTGGGTTTTTTACGCGATGAACCGCGTCATCCTGATGGGGAGACAGACCGGAAACGAGTTGCCTCACGTTCAGCTTTGTTTACAAACAGTAAGTGACTATAGTAAAGTTAGAAATGGCACGATCTGTGGCTGTGGAGGGGATGCCATTGTGGCGTTTGTAACTTATCCGGATGCACGCCGGGCCAGCCGTATGGGCGTCGCCCACCTGCGGCTGTTCCCGTCGTACACGGTGCCGTACATCGATCCGTTTCTGTTGCTCGATCATTTCGCCATCCAACACCCGGAAGGGTTTCCGGACCACCCGCACCGTGGCTTCGAGATCATCACGTACGTGCTCGAAGGGGCGCTGGCGCACGCAGACAGCGCAGGACACGAGAGCGTCATTCCGGCGGGCGGTGTGCAGAAGGTCACCGCAGGACGCGGCATCGTCCATTCGGAGATGCCGGGGACCGACGGCATCGACAGCGGGTTGCAGCTGTGGATCAATTTGCCGCGGGCAGAGAAAGGTGTGGATCCGGAGTATCAGGAAGTCAAACCGTCCGAGCTGCCGGAGACCGAGGCGTCCGGCGTGCGCATCCGGCACCTGGTCGGCGGCGGATCTCCCGTGCGTGTGCGGCGGCCGATGGTTTACCAGGATGTGTGCTGGCTGGCGGATGGTACCTGGACTCTTCGCGTGCCTGCCGGCCATCAGGGATTTTTCTATGTGCTCGCCGGGCGGGGCGAGGTACAAGCGGCGGCGAGCGCACCGGCTGCGGCCACACCGGAGGCGAGCTCGCCCATGGCGAATGCGTCGGATCCGACGGCCGGGCTGGCACCCGGGGACCTGATTTTCTGGACAGGCGAACCTGCCGTGGTGCAGCTGCACATCGCGGGCCAAGACGGGTTGCGCGTGGTTTTCGCCCTCGGCGAGCCCGTGGGAGAACGCCCCATCTTCAACGGTCCGTTCGTCGATTGAAACGCGGATTGAAATACGGGCATGCACGATCCGGTGTTGCGAACCGTTCGCTGCCAGGAACCATCCACAGCTTTCAAAGGTACGTCTCCAAAAACGCCAGCCACTCCGCACGCATCTCCGCCGTCTCCATGTGGCCGGTGTGGTAGCGCGACATGCGCCAGTGCGTCGGGTGTCCGAGCTCCCGGTAAGCGGCCTGCAACGCTTCGTCAATGCGCGCCAGGCCGGCGGGCGGTGTGATTTTGTCATAGATGCCGGCGATGGACAGGTGCGGGCGCGGTGCGATGAGGCGGTTGATGTCGGCCGTGGTGAAGTGGTTCAGCAGCCGTGGCACGTAGTAGTAGATGCTGTGCAAATCAAGGCCGCGCGTTTCGATGAGCGCGTCGAAGTCGGTCATGCCGCAGATGTCGACACAGACGCGGATGCGCTCATCGAGCACGGCCAGCCACCAGGCCATGGTGGCCCCCATGGAGATGCCCACCGTCGCGATGCGGCCGGGGTCGACGTCCGGCCGTTCCGTCAAATAATCGACGGCGCGCAGACTGTCGAACACCATCATGCCCCACATCACGCGGCCGGTCCAGAGCATCCACTTGAAAATCTCGCTTTCCGTGCGTCCGCTGCGCTCGCCGAAGCCCCAGTGGTCGATGCAGATGGCCGCCCAGCCGCGCCGTGCGAATTCGGCTGCGCATGACGGGACGCTGGGGTGGAAACGCTCCAGAAGCTGGCGCCGGCTTTGTCCCCAGGCATGGTTGAACACGACCGCCGGCACCGGCTCCCGCGCATCGTTTGGACGCACGAAGTAGGCCGGCACCGGTTCCAGGCCGTTCAGGTCCAAGACGAGCGATTCCACCACGAAACCATCCTGCTCTGCCATCCCGATGATCCGTGCGCCCACAGGCAGGTTGCGGGGCGGCAGGTCCCCGAGCAGGGAATAGAGTTCCGCCCGGCGTTGCGAGGCGTCGAACGGCGGCGTTTGCACCATGTGTGCGTCACTTCCTGCGGATTTGTGATTTTGGATTCTTCATGCATCATAGACTTGTCCGGCCATCCTGTGCAAGTCACCGCGCTCGTCTGAACCGTGCTGGCCTCTCCCCCGGTGCAATCAGCCTCCCGGTTCTTGTCCCTCGCGGCACGCTGTGCGATCTGCGTCGATCGTGTCATAAATTATTACATAACCACGCGGTTTTTGCGACAAACGCCTTGATCTATGTCGCATATTCGCCTAAAATGAAAGCAAAGAAACCCCTAGGGTTCCGGATGTGTTATAAAAAATGACGCATCGACTGGTCCAAGAGGGGTTCGTGCTCAGGTTCCTGGGCGTCACACGGAGGGATAAAAACCCGGGCGGTTTTTGTCCCTCATTCTTTTTTTAGGAGGGTGGGTGATCCATGAGCTTTTACCACAGCCACGGCGGACGGTACCGGGAACAGGAAGGGATGTCGTTCCAAAAGGAGACCCTTGACGGGTATTTCGCGGCCCTCGCGGAAGCGAAGTTGCCCAAGACCCGCGGCGAGGAAGAGATTCGGCGCGCCATCGCCATGGGGCTGGAAGCGGCGGACAGCATCGAGGACCGAACCATCTCGTGCTTCAGCCGGGGGGAGCTGCCCCATTGGGCGGGCATCAACACGTTCTTGAAGATGCCGTTTTTGGAAAACGTCCATGAGGTGGATCAATTCGACATCGCCATCCTCGGCGTTCCATTCGACATCGGCACGACGTACCGGCCGGGGACGAGGTTCGGGCCGCAGGCGATCCGCCGCATCTCGGCGCTGTACACCACGTACAACTACGAGCTCGGCGTCGACCTGCGCGAGCAGGTGAAGATCTGCGATCTCGGCGACGTCTTCACCATCGCCAACATTGAGAAGAGTTTCGACCAAATCACCAAGGCGGTCTCGCACGTGATGAGCAAAGGCACCATGCCCATCATCCTGGGCGGCGATCACGCCATCGGCTATCCGTGCCTGCGCGGGGTGGCGGAGAACATCGACGGCAAGGTCGGCATCATCCACCTGGATCGCCACGTGGATACCCAGGAGAAGGACATGGACGAGCGGATGCACACCACGCCGTGGTTTCACGCCACGAACATCCCCAACGCGCCGCCGTCGAATCTGGTCCAAATCGGGATCGGCGGCTGGCAGGTGCCGCGGGCGGGCGTCTCGGTGGCCCGGGAGCGGGGCACGACCATCCTGACCATGAACGACGTCGAGCGCCTGGGTATCAACGCCGGCGGGTACAACAGTGGCTGGAGGCAAAAGGCCTGGTCCCGGACAAGGAGTTCAATCTCCTCCACGGCCGGCACCGCTTGATCTATTGGTACGGCCGGGAGAAGATCGACGTCTTCATCGACGCGTTTCAGATGTGCCATCGGATTGACTTCGCCCATCGCCTCGAACTGCAGCCGGTCACGTTGCCGCTCGCCGATCTGGCGTTGACCAAGCTACAGATTGTGGAGTTCACGGAAAAGGACATCAAGGACACGTTGGCGCTGATCTTGGCGTCGGATTGGGCCGAGCGGGACGAGCCGGGGGTGTTCAACGTCGCCCGCTTCGCTGAGGTCCTGGCCGGCGATTGGGGGCTGTGGAAGACGGTGACGAACAATCTGCACATGCTCGAACGCCATGCGGAGAGCCTGCTCCAAGGTGACGCCCCGGCGCTGGCGAAGGTGCGCGATGGTATCCGGCGCTTGCGGGAAGCCACCGATGCGCGGCGCAAGAGTTGGCGGTGGCGGTTGCGCGCCGTGATTGGCGAACGGGTGCGCTGGTATGAGTTACCGGAGGAACCGTGATGAGGCGGAGAGGGGATGCGGCATGGCGCGATGGATGAACCTGGTGCGGCAGGGCACCGCTGGACGAATCGCGCCGGCCGGGCGTTGCGAAGGTGCCGCGTGGCGCGAGGTGCATCTCAGGGACCTCACGATGGTCTTTGCGGACGGGACGCGCGCGTTGGACCGCGTCTCGCTGGCCATCCCGTACGGCCAGCGCGTCGCGCTGGTGGGAGCGCACGAGAGCGGGAAGACCACCTTGTTGGAAGTTCTGGCCGGACGCAGACGGTGGAGCGCCGGAGAAGTGGTGGTCGACGGGAAACCATGGTCGCCGCGTGACTGGCGCCGGCTGCGCGCAGGGATGGCCTTGGTGGCGGGCCGGCCGCGCGCGACGCTGTTCATGCGCACGGTGTGGGAATACGTCACCGCACCGCTGGTGCACACCCGCCTGCCGCGGGCCGAGGTGGTGCGGCAGGCGGAGGTGGCGCTGGCGATGGTGGGCATGCAGGCGGCGCGAGACGAACGCTTGGCGGCCCTGCATCGATGGCCTGCGCGCAAGGTGGCGTTGGCGGCGGCGATGGTGAGGCGGCCGCACTTTTTGCTGGTGGACGATCCGACCGACGGGTTGGATCCGCAAGCAGTTCACGAACTGACACATCTGCTGCAAGCCATGCAGTGGATGGGGGTCACCGTGATGGTGGCGACGCACGACGTCGATTTTGCGGCCGCTTGGGCGGAAGCGGTGACGGTGCTCTGCGGCGGGAGGGTGCTGGCGAGCGGCGATGCGGGACTGCTCGTGGATAAGCGGCTCATGGAACAAGCCCGGCTGCGCTTGCCGCTCGTGTCGTTGCCGTTCGCCTTGGTGCCGGGGCGCACGGCCGCCCCGCCGCGGACACTGACGGACGCGGTGCGTGAACTGTGGGAGATGAGCGGATCGTGGGAGGGTGTGGTTTGATGCACGCAACAGAGCTGTGGGGTCTGTTCGGCTTGGCGTTGGCCTTGGGGATTCGCCATGGCATCGACTGGGACCACATCTCAGCCATCGCCGACCTGGTGGGCAGCGAGCGCCAGGCGAAGCGCGGGTTTCTCCTGGCGACGTGGTATGCGCTCGGACACGAGATGGTCATCGTCTGCTTCGGCGGTCTGGCGGTGCTGGTGGGCTGGACGTTGCCGCACTGGGTGGACAGTGTGATGGAGCGGGTGGTCGGGCTCACCCTGATCCTGTTGGCGGGGGTGTTTTTGGCCGCGCTGTTCCGCCGTGGCCAGGATTACGTCATGGTCAGCCGCTGGCGCCTGCTCTACCTCGGGATGTACAACGCCATCGCGTGGCTTGCGGAGCGTTTGCTCGGGCGGTACGTGCCGCGCAACACGCGGTTGACGCTCGATGTGACCTGGCGCGGCGCCTTCGTCATCGGCATCATCCACGGCGTCGGCGCCGAGACGCCCACCCAGCTCCTGCTGTTCACCACGGCTGCCGGCGTGGGCGATTCGGTGCAAGGGCTGCTTTTGGTGTTCTTGTTCGCGGCGGGTCTTTTGGTATCTCACTCCTTGTTGGCACTCATGAGCTTGTTCGGATTCGCTGCCACATTGCGGAAGAAGACGGTTATGTTCGGTGTCGGCCTCTCGACGGCGGTGTACAGCCTGGCGGTGGGGTTGCTCTTCGTGACAGGCCAGGCGTCGTGGCTGCCCGCGCTTGCGTAGTGACTTTCCATGCAAGACACCCTCTTCGTTGAATGAAGCAGAAAAGGGCCGGGGTCGTGCTCCCCGGCCTTTGCAATGTTGAAGCGGAGCCAATCAACAGACGACTCGATGCAATTCTGACTCGATGCCAGACGTTGCATTCGGATTAACCCCGTGCCGCGTGCACCGAGCGCGCAGGGTCATCTGATGCGGCCGGGAGTTTGCATACGTCATGGCACTGGCTCTCCAGGCTGCAACACAGCGAACAGATGGGGCCGTCGTGGAACGGGCAGTGCAAGATGTCCTCTTGTTCGTACTCATAGCCGCAGCTGACGCACACCGCGGTCCGGTAAACGGGAGCATGATGGCCGTGGCCGGCCCCATGTTCATGGTGTGCAGAGGTGTGCCGGGCAACGATATGGAGGGGCTCGGGCTCGCGGGCGATGTAGTACTTGCCTTTCGTCAACAGCGCGATGATGGGCGTCAACACGAAGGCCAACACGATGGACAACAGCGCCGAATACGCCTGGAGGAACGGCCCGAACGCATTGAAGAACGCGGCGATGGAGATGCCGGAGGCGATGATCATCGAGCCGAATCCGACGGGGTTGAAGTTGTACAGGTGACCGCGCTTGTACTCGATGTACGACGGGCTGATCTTGAGGATGGATTTGTTGATGACCAAGTCCGAGACGATGGCGCCAATCCATGCCACGGCGACATTCGAGTAAAACCCGAGCACCGTGTTGAGGAACCCGAACACCCCGCCTTCCATCAACGCCAGTGCGATGGCGACATTGAGAAACAGCCACACGACGCGGCCCGGATGGGCGTGGAAGATGCGCGAGAAGAAGTTCGACCACGACAACGAACCGGAATACGCATTGGTGACGTTGATCTTGATTTGGGACAAGAGGACGAAGAACGTCGCGATCGACAGGGCCGCGAACGGGTTCCCGACGGCCGCTGCGATGGCGTGCGTGTACATCCGAATCGGTTCATCCGCGTTTGCCGCACCGACGATGGGCGTGATGTACGAAGCCAGGAACGAGCCGCCCAACTGTTTGAGCGCGCCGAGAATGACCCAGCCTGGCCCGGCGAGCAGGACCGCCCACCACCACTTCGCCCGGTTGACGGGGGTCTTGTCGGGCATGAAACGCAGATAATCCACCTGTTCACCAATCTGGGCGATGAGAGAGAGTGTCACACCCATCGCCAAACCGAATTCTATCGTATTGAATGCCGATCCGCTCGCAGAAGAACCGCCGAAGTGTGTCCACGCGGAGAACGCCGCCGGGTCTTTGACCGCGATCGCGATGAACGGACCGATCATCAGCAGCAGCCAAATGGGCTGGGTGATTAACTGCAGCTTCGACAGCGCGGTCATCCCGTACATCACGAGCGGGATGACGACAAGCGAACAGATGAGGTAGCCGATGGCCAGCGGGATGTGAAAGTACTGATACAAGGCTTGGGCCATGACGGAACCTTCCAAGGCAAAATAGATGAACGTAAACGAGGCATAGACGAGTGAGGTAAGCGTTGAACCGTAGTACCCAAACCCTGCGCCGCGCGTCAGCAGGTCCATGTCGATGTTGTACTTTGCTGAGTAGTACGCGATGGGAATGCCGGTTAAGAAGATGATGGCTGCGACGACCAGAATGGCCCAGAGTGAGTTGGTAAAGCCGAAGCTGAGCGCGATGGAACCGCCAATGGCGAAGTCGGCCATGTAGGCGATGCCGCCGAGCGCCGAGTTCGCCACCGCAAATTCGCTCCACTTGCGAAACGATCGCGGTGCGTACCGCAGCGCGTAGTCCTCCATGACAGGATTATTGACAAATTTGTTGAAGGACCGCTTGGCCGGCTGCCGTCCTTGCTGCAGTTCAACTGCCGACATCTCTCCAGCTCCTTTCTGAGTTTTGTCGAATTGAAGGGTGATTTGGTGACAATATAACACGCGATTCAGGGCGATGCAAGGGTCTATGTAATGAAATATTACATATTCATCTGGTGAGGGGTATGAATCAAGATGAAATACAACCGTGCGCAACCCTTATCGGTTATGTTTATTGACATTATCTAAGGTTTTGGTATGATGATAGTCAAGATTACGCGTTTGGTCACGAGTTGGCCAGCGTAAACCGATTGGTAAGTATGTTTAACATGAAAAGGCGGTTCCGGAGGAGGGTGTTTATGCCGGATGTATTATTTCGCGTCGATTTGTCAAAGCCGATGGCGGAGCAGGACGTGCCAGGTCACAATCGCTGGCATCCGGACATTCCCGCGGTGGTGTCGATCAATCCAGGCACGGAATTTCGGATTGAATGCAAGGAATGGACCGATGGTCAGATCCAAAACAACGACGATCCCAGCGACGTCCGGGACGTCGACTTGACCCGCGTGCATGTGTTGAGCGGTCCCATCTACGTCAACGGGGCGGAACCGGGTGATCTTTTGGTGGTGGACATCCTGGACATCGGCGCTCTGCCCGGTTCGGAGTGGGGTTACAACGGCATCTTCGCACGGGAGAACGGCGGCAGTTTTCTCGTCGACTACTTCCCGGAAGCGGCCAAATCCATCTGGGACTTCCACGGGATCTACGCCACGAGCCGGCATGTTCCGGGTGTTCGGTTCGCCGGGTTGATTCACCCAGGGCTCATCGGTGTGGCACCGTCTCATGAGCTGCTGGATCGATGGAACGCTCGTGAGCGCGAACTGGTTGCGACCCAACCGGATCGGGTTCCTCCGCTCGCCAACCTGCCGGAGCCGCGGGGTGCAGTGTTGGGCACGTTGAAAGGAGCCGAATTCGACCGCGTTGCGAAAGAGGCGGCGCGGACCGTACCCCCGCGGGAGAACGGAGGAAACTGCGACATCAAGAACCTCTCCAAAGGGAGCCGCATCTACTTCCCTGTGTTCGTGAAAGGCGCAAAGCTCTCTGTTGGCGACATCCATTTTTCCCAGGGTGACGGCGAGATCACCTTCTGCGGCGCCATCGAGATGAACGGATGGATCGACCTGCATGTGGACGTGATCAAAGGCGGCATGGCCAAGTACGGCATTGTTTCAAATCCGGTGTTCATCCCTGGACCTGTGGAGCCGCGGTACACCGAGTATTTGGTGTTCGAGGGGGTATCAGTGGATGAACGGACGGGTACTCAGACTTACTTGGATGCGCATGTGGCGTACCGGCGTGCCTGTCTCAATGCGATTCAATACCTGCAAACGGTCGGGTATACCGCGGAGCAAGCATATATGATCTTGAGCACCGCACCCGTGGAAGGAAGGATCAGCGGCATCGTGGACATCCCCAACGCATGCTGCACGTTGGCCATTCCAACCGCCATCTTTGAAAAAGACATCCTGCCTCGGTGAGGGATGGGACGTGCCGGTGTACGAATTCTGGTGTGAACGATGCGGGGAGTTTGCCAAACAGATGCCGATGCGGGAAGCGTCATCCACAGCAACGTGTCCCTCTTGCGGCCAAAGCGCGACGCGCATCTTCTCGAACATCGCAATCTGCGCGGTTTCAGGTGCTGTCCGCCGAAAGGAAGAGCAGGGTGAGGTGCCCAAGGTGATGACCCGCGACGAGTGGCGCGCGCAGACTGCGCACGAACATCGTCATCGTCATCCGGCGCGGCCGTGGCAGTTGGGACATTGAGTGCCAAGCGGTGTGGTGGTCGATGAGGAAAAAGTACAGGAGGGATGCACATGCGCCATGGCGACATCGCGAGCAGCAGAGACACCGTCGGTGTGGCGGTCGTGAACTACAAGATGCCGCGGCTGCACACGAAGGAAGAGGTGTTGGCCAACGCGCGGCGGATCGCCGACATGGTCGTCGGGATGAAAAAAGGGCTTCCAGGCATGGACCTGGTGGTGTTCCCGGAGTACAGCACGCACGGCATCATGTACGACGTCGACGAGATGCTCGCCACTGCATCGGAGATTCCTGGAGAAGAAACGGAGATCTTCGCCAATGCGTGCCGGCAAGCGAACACGTGGGGCGTGTTTTCGTTAACGGGCGAGCGGCACGAGGAGCACCCGCACAAGTGGCCGTACAACACGCTCATCCTCATCAACAACCGCGGCGAGATCGTACAGAAGTACCGCAAGATCATGCCATGGACGCCGATTGAGGGTTGGTATCCTGGGAACCAGACATACGTCACGCCTGGACCGAAGGGGTTGAAGGTCAGCCTCATCATCTGCGACGACGGCAATTATCCCGAGATTTGGCGGGATTGTGCGATGAAGGGCGCGGAGCTCATCGTCCGCGCGCAGGGTTACATGTATCCCGCGAAAGAGCAGCAGATCCTCATGGCGAAGGCGATGGCTTGGGCCAACAACTGCTACGTCGCGGTCGCCAACGCGGCCGGGTTCGACGGGGTGTACACCTACTTCGGCCACTCGGCCATCATCGGGTTCGACGGCAGGACGCTCGGAGAATGCGGCACGGAGGAGAACGGAATCCAGTACGCCGAGTTGTCGATCTCGCAGATTCGGGATTATCGTGCCAACGCCCATGCGCAAAACCACTTGTTCAAACTCCTGCACCGCGGCTACACCGGCATCCTGCACTCGGGCGACGGCGACAAAGGTGTGGCGGAATGCCCGTTTGACTTCTACAAGCGCTGGGTCACGGATCCCGAAGGGACGCGGATCATGGTGGAGTCCATCACGCGCTCGACCTTGGGGACGGCGGATTGTCAGGTAGAGGGCATCCCTGTGCCGGAGACGGCAGCCGAGGAGGCGGTGGTCGACCCGGTATGAGGCTGACGGAGCGTGAAAAAGAGAAGCTGTTCATCGTCGTCGCGGCGGATTTGGCGCGGCGGAGAAAGGAGAGGGGGCTCAAGCTCAATTACCCGGAGGCGGTCGCACTCATCACCTACGAGGTGATGGAAGGTGCGCGCGACGGCAAGACGGTGGCGGAGCTCATGTCGTACGGCCGGCAGATCTTGACGCGTGACGACGTGATGGAGGGCGTGCCGGAGATGATCGAGGAGATTCAGGTGGAGGCGACGTTTCCGGACGGCACGAAACTGGTGACGGTGCACCATCCGATTCCGTGAGAGGGGTGTCTGAGTGATTCCGGGCGAACGGGTGTTGGCGGATGAGCCGATTGTGTGCAATCCGGGCAAACCGGTCGTGACCCTGGAGGTGACGAATCGTGGTGACCGGCCGGTGCAGGTGGGCTCGCACTACCACTTCTATGAGGTCAATGACGCCCTTGTGTTTGACCGGTCCCGCGCCTTCGGGATGCGGCTCGACATCCCGGCGGGGACGGCGGTTCGCTTCGAACCCGGGGACACGAAGACCGTGCACCTCGTCCCATATGGCGGGTCGCGCCAGGTGTACGGGTTTCAAGGCCGGGTGAACGGAAGTTTGGCCGAAGGCCCAAGCAGCCACACACAAAATCGGGACGATGACCTCGGCGCAAGTCCGGATACGGGGGGAACGGCATGACCTTTTCGATGACGCGCAGGCAGTACGCGGACATGTTCGGCCCCACCACCGGGGATGCCGTGCGCCTCGCGGACACCGAATTGTTCATCGTGATCGAACGAGATCACACCGTCTATGGCGAGGAGGTGAAGTTCGGCGGCGGCAAGGTCATTCGGGACGGGATGGGGCAACACCCGCGCACGGCCCGGGTGGAGGGCGTGATGGACCTGGTCATCACCAATGCCATCGTCGTCGACTATACCGGGATCTACAAGGCGGACATCGGGGTGCGCGACGGGAAGATTGCGGCCATCGGCAAGGCGGGCAATCCGCTGGTGATGGACGGGGTGGATATGGTCATCGGCGCGTCCACGGAGGTCATCGCCGGGGAAGGAAAGATCCTGACGGCGGGCGGCGTGGACACCCATATCCACTTCATCTGCCCGCAGCAGATCGAGACGGCGCTCAGCTCGGGCGTGACGACGCTCATCGGGGGCGGCACGGGGCCGACCACCGGTACCAACGCCACCACGTGCACCCCCGGCGAGTGGCACATCTTCCGCATGCTCGAAGCGGCCGAGGCGTTTCCGGTCAATCTCGGCTTCCTCGGCAAAGGTAATGCGTCGGCGCGGGAGCCGCTCGCCGAGCAGGTGCAGGCGGGGGCGATTGGGCTGAAGCTGCACGAAGACTGGGGCAGCACACCGGAGGCCATCGATCACTGCCTGCGCGTCGCGGACGAGTTCGACGTCCAGGTCGCCATCCATACGGACACCCTGAACGAAAGCGGATTTGTCGAGCGCACCATCCAAGCCATCGGCGGCCGGGTCATCCACACGTACCACACGGAAGGGGCGGGCGGCGGCCACGCCCCCGACATCCTCAAGGTGGCGTCGTTGCCGAACGTCCTGCCGTCGTCCACCAACCCGACGCGGCCGTACACCCGCAACACGGTCGAGGAACACCTCGACATGTTGATGGTCTGTCACCACCTGGACCCGCACGTGCCGGAGGACGTGGCGTTCGCCGATTCGCGCATCCGGCCGGAGACCATCGCCGCCGAGGACGTGCTGCACGATCTCGGTGTCATCAGCATGATGAGCTCCGACTCGCAAGCGATGGGCCGCGTCGGCGAGGTGATTCTGCGCACGTGGCAGACGGCCGACAAGATGAAGCGGCAACGTGGCAAACTGCCCGCGGATACGGGCCTTGGCGACAACTTCCGCGTCAAGCGGTACATCGCGAAGTACACCATCAACCCGGCCATCACGCACGGCATCGCGGCGTACGTCGGATCGGTCGAGGTGGGCAAACTCGCGGACCTGGTCCTCTGGGATCCGGCGTTCTTCGGCGTCAAACCGGACCTCGTGCTCAAAGGCGGCATGGTGGTGTACAGCCTGATGGGCGATCCCGGCGCGTCCATCCCGACCCCGCAGCCGGTGATGTACCGGCCGATGTTCGCCGCGTTCGGTAAGGCGCGCCACGCCACCTCGCTCACCTTCCTGTCGCGGGCGGCGTACGAAGCGGGTGTCCATACGCGGCTGGGGCTGCAGAAGCAGGTGGTGCCGGTCGGCGGGGTGCGCCAGCTCTCCAAGCGGGACATGCGGTGGAACGACGCGCTTCCTGTCATCGACGTCGATCCGCAGACGTACGAGGTGCGGGTGGACGGGGAGGTCATCACCTGCCCGCCGGCCGAGGTGTTGCCGTTGGCGCAGCGCTACTTCCTTTTTTAAGGATGGGTTTCTGTCATATTTTTTCACGACGGACGGCTGCCGGAAGATGAACGCAGGCTTGTGGTGAAGGGGAGAGCATGCGGTGATTTTGGAAGCGCGGGTTGGACACGTCTCGACACACCCCTTGGACGGACGCACCGTGGAACGCATCCGCTTGTCGAGCCATGACCTCGCCAAACGTCTCCTGCGCGTGACCACGGATGCCGGGCGCGAGGTCGGCATCCGGCTGCCGGAAGGCACGGAGTTGCGCGACGGCGACATCCTCTGGATGGACGACCGGGTGGCCATCGTGATCGACGTCCTGCCGGAGGAGTTGCTCGTGGTCGGACCGCGCTCGCTGCGCGAGATGGGTGAGGTGGCGCACCAGTTGGGCAACCGTCACATCCCGGTGCAATTCGCGGACGACCTCCTCCTCGTCCAGTACGACTACCTGGTGGAGCGTTTGCTGCAGGAGTTGGAAGTGCCGTACCGGCGGGAGACGCGCAAAGTGGCGCGCCCGTTCCGGCACGTGGGGCACCATCATGCTTCATGAACCGCGCCTGCTCCTTTTGCTGCAGTGGTTTGACGCCAGCTTCCCGACCGGTGCGTACACCCAATCGTTCGGCCTGGAGACGTACATCCAGGAGGGCGTGGTGCGGGACGGGGGCACTTTGGCGGAGTTTGTCTGCGCGTACCTTTCTGGCCCGCTTTTGTACACGGACGCCATCGCGCTCCGCTCGGTGTACGAGTGGACATCTGCGGGTGAGACCGAGCATGTCTTTGCGGTCGATAACCTGCTCGCCGCACAGTGTCTGCCGAGTGAAGTCCGGGAAGGCGCGCGCCGGATGGGGGAGCGCCTGCTGCGCTTGATGGGCGATCTGTTCCCGGAGCAGGTCGTGTGGGTGGAATACCGGACACGCATCCGGGAGCACGCGGCGTACGGCCATCCGGCGGTCGTCTACGGCTTGGCCCTGGCGCAAGTGGGCATTCCTTTGCGGCAGGGGCTCACGGCCTACCTGTTCGCTTGCGTCAATGCCCTGGTGCAAAACGGTGTCCGCGCCATCCCGCTCGGCCAGACGGAGGGGCAACGCCTGCTGATGCGCCTGCATTCGCGGATCATGGCGTGCGCCGAGCGCGCCCTGGCGCTTGACTGGGACGATTTCGGCGCGGTGTCACCCGGGATGGAACTGGCGCAGATGCGGCACGAACGCCTGGATGTTCGCATCTTCATGTCGTGATCCGAAGCGCGTCCTGAAGCGGACACCGATGTTCTGAAACCGGCGTCTGCCAGGACGGCACGGGAGGAGGAAACGTATGCGGCCTGTCCGCATCGGCATCGGCGGCCCGGTCGGTGCCGGCAAGACGATGCTTGTCGACAAGCTCACGCGCCGGCTGTGCACCGAATACAGCGTCGCCGTCATCACCAACGACATCTACACCAAGGAGGACGCCAACTACCTCATCCGCCAGGGGGTGTTGCCACCCGACCGGATCATCGGCGTCGAGACCGGCGGCTGTCCGCACACCGCCATCCGGGAGGACGCGTCGATGAACTTCGCAGCCATCGAAGAGCTCACCTCCCGCCACCCGGACCTCGACCTCATCTTCATCGAAAGCGGCGGGGACAACCTGGCGGCGACGTTCAGCCCCGAGTTGGTCCACCTGTCCATCTACGTGATTGACGTGGCGCAAGGGGAAAAGATCCCGCGCAAGAACGGTCAGGGCATGATCAAGTCCGATCTGTTGGTCATCAACAAAATCGATCTCGCGCCGTACGTGGGGGCAAGCCTCGAGGTGATGGACCGCGACGCCCGGGCCGCGCGCGGCAACCGCCCCTTGTTTTTCACCAATCTGCGGGACGAGGTGGGACTGGAGGACGTGGTGACGTGGGTGAAACAACACGCGTTTCTGACCGGGCTGTGACGCCGCCAGGGGTGTGGCCAGATGCATGGGCCGCGGCGGCCGCACATGCGGCGGACCGTTCGTGCGCAGGGCGCCTCGCCTTGACGTTCGTCCGCAGCGGCCGGCGCACCGTGGCCGCGAAGGTCTACAGCGAGGGCGTGCTCAAAGCCTCGCCGCCGCTCTACCTTGCGGACGACGGTGCCGCCACGTGTTACCTCATCCACCTCGGTGGCGGCGGGGTGGCCGGCGACATGTACCACACCCGGCTGGAGCTGCAGGCAGGAGCCCGCGCCGTCCTCACGCCGCAATCCGCCACCAAGGTGTTTCGCTCGCAGCGCGCGCCGGTCGTCCAGACCACCCATGTGCACCTGGCCGCAGAGAGCAGCCTCGACCTGTGGGCGGAGCCGGTCATCGCGTACGAAGGGGCGCGGTACCGGCAAGTGACCGAGGTGGACATGGATCCGCGCGCCACCCTCCTCTGGACGGACATATTCACACCCGGTTGGGCGCCCGACGGCCGGCCGTACGCGTATGACGAGATCCGCGCCAAGTTGGTGGTACGCATGGCAGGTGAGTTGGTCCTCTACGATCACGTCCGCCTCGGCCCGCCTCCCGAACCGGCGTTGGCCTCGCCCTGGCCGCACGGCATCGGTCAACTGGAGGGGTACAGCCATTACGGTTCCATGCTGGTCATCGACCCGTACATGGACGAGACGTTCCGGGACCGGTTGTGGGAGGCGTTGGCCCCGTACGCCGCGCACGTGCGCGTCGGCCTCGCCGCCCTTCGCGTGCCCGGCTTCGCGCTGCGCGTGCTGGCGCCATCCACGCCCGCCATCGCAGCCGTGTTCCAGGTTGCGCGTGCCTTGGTGTACGAAGCGGTGTTCGGCTCACCGCCCGCTCCTCTCCGCAAGCTGTGACCCAGGCAGGAATGTCCCGGACTGCAGAGAACATGGTAAAGACGGGCAGCTGGACATTCTGCAACTGGGGGATTCGGCTTCGTGTTCGACGTGCTGCGCAAGCTCGGTTGGTTTTTTCGCGCGTACCGTTGGCAGTACACCATCGCCTTGAGCTTGTTGTTTTTGCTCAATTTCGTGGAGGTGGTGCCGCCGAAGCTGGTCGGATACGCCATCGACGAGATGAGCCAAGGGCTGCTCACCAAGGGACGTCTAAGCCTCATCCTGTGGGTCTACGGCCTCCTCATCCTGGTGAGCTACGGCTTTGGCTTCACGTGGATGTACTATCTCTACGGCGGGGCGAACGCCCTGCAACGCACGCTGCGATCCCGCTTGCTGGCCCACTTTCTCCGCCAGACGGCACCGTTTTTTGAACACCATCGCACCGGAGACCTGATGGCGCGCGCCACCAACGACCTCAATGCCGTCTCGCAGACGGCGGGCTTCGGCATGCTCACCCTCATCGATTCCACCACTTGGTCGGCCACCCTGCTCGTCACCATGGGGGTGTTCATCAGTTGGAAACTCACCGCCGTCTCCCTCCTGCCGTTGCCGGTCATCGCGCTGCTCGTCACCCGGTACGGGAAGTTGGTGCACGAGCGGTTCACCAAGGCGCAGGACGCGTTCGGGGCGATGAACGACCGCGTCCTCGAGACCATCGCCGGCATCCGCGTCATTCGCGCGTTCGTCCAGGAACGCCATGAAGAGCGCCGGTTCGCTGCGCAAATGGAGGATGTGTTTCAGAAGAACCTCGCGGTGGCGCGGGTCGACAGCCTGTTCGAACCGACCATCAAAGGGCTGGTCGGCCTCAGCTACCTGATGGGCCTCGGCTACGGCGCCTATCTGGTGTTTGCAGGGGAGATCACCCTCGGCGAACTGACCTCGTTCAACGTCTACCTCGGTATGCTCATCTGGCCGATGCTCGCAATTGGCGAGCTCATCAACATCATGCAGCGGGGCAACGCGTCGCTCGACCGCGTGAACGAGACGCTCGCCGAGACGCCGGCCGTGCAAGATGCGCCGGATCCCATCGACGTGGCGGTACCGGTGGTGGTGGAATTCCGCAACTACAGCTTCCGCTATCCGACGGCCGCCGCGGACAGCCTGTGCGGCATCTCGCTGCGCATCTGCCGCGGCCAGACGCTCGGCGTCGTGGGGCGCACGGGCAGCGGCAAGTCGACGCTCATCAAACAGCTGTTGCGCGAGTACCCCCCTGGCCATGCGGGCGGCCTGCTCATCAACGGCGTGCCCATCGAACGCATCCCGCTCGCGCGTGTGCGCGGGTGGTTGGGGTACGTCCCGCAGGACGCGCTGCTCTTCTCCCGTTCCATTCGGGACAACGTCCGCTTCGGGCGGCCGGAGGCGACGGACGAAGAGGTGTTGGCGGCGCTTGCGCAGGCCGGTTTTCTAAGCGATCTCGCCCTCATGCCCGACGGCCTCGACACCTTGGTCGGGGAACGCGGCGTCTCGCTCTCCGGAGGGCAGAAGCAGCGGATTGCGCTCGCACGGGCGTTGCTTGCCGACCCGGAGATCCTGCTCCTCGACGACGCGATGTCGGCGGTGGATGCCCGGACGGAGGCGCACATCCTGCATGCGGTGCGCCAGGCGCGCCGGGGGCGGACCACCGTCATCGCCAGCCACCGCATGGCGGCCGTGGAGCACGCCGACTGGATTGTGGTGCTCGACGCCGGCCGCATCGTGGAGGAGGGCACGCATGCCGACCTGATGGACCGCGGCGGATGGTACAGAGCGCAGTACGTCCGCCAGCAGTTGGAAGCGGCAAGCAGCGCAGCGGAAGGGGGAGAGGGCGCATGAACGAGGCGCACGGGGCCGGTGCGCAAGGGACGAGCCGGGACCGCTCGGCCCGTAGGGCGGGCGGCGGGATTGGCTGGCGCCTGCTCGGTTACGCCCGCATGTTCAAATGGCAGATCCTCACCGCGCTGGCGATGCTCTCCGTCGCGGTCGCCGCCGATCTCACCGGTCCCTTGATCGCCAAAGCGATGATTGACCGGCACATCGTGGGCATTCAGACGGTCTGGTACGAGGTGGGCGGACCGGGGCCGGACCGGGTGTTTTTCCGCGGCCGTTGGTACGAGCGGTCGGCGTACCTCCCGCCGGCAGCCCGGCATGGCCGGGTTGTGCACCTGGCGGAAGCGGGCCGGGGGTTTTACCTGATTGCCGGCAGGTGGCCCGCCGGACCTGCGGGCGCGGTGACGGTGCATCCGCTCGGGCAGAGCGCCGTGGTGGTCGAGGCGGGCGGCAGGAAGGTACGGCTGCCGGCGGTGCGTTTGTCCGCCCGCGAACTGTTCCGCTTTTATCAACCGGAGATCCCGCGTCTGTGGCGGCTCGCGGGGGTGTACCTCGCGCTCATCGCCGTGTCGGCAGGGCTCACGTACGGGCAACAACTGGGGTTGCAGGTGGCGGCCAACCGCATCCTGCAGACGATGCGGATGCAGGTGTACCGCCAGATCCACCGCCTGCCCGTCCGCTATTTTGACGAGACGCCGGCCGGCAAGATGGTGTCGCGGATCACGAACGACACCGAGGCCATCCGGGACTTCTACGTGACGGTGCTCGCCAACGTGATCGCGAGCGGCATCAACATGGCCGGGATCTATGTGGCGCTGTTTCTGCTCGACGTCCGGCTGGCTCTGGTGTGCTGCCTGCTTTTGCCCATGCTCTTGGTGTGGGTCTGGTTGTACCGGCGGTACGCCGGCCGGGTCAATCAGCGCATCCGTGCGCTGTTGGCGGAGATCAACGGGATGATCCACGAGACCATCCAGTGCATGCCGGTCATCCACGCCTTCAACCGGGAACGGCGGACGCTGGCGGAGTTCGAGGAGTTGAACCAGGCTTACTTTCAAGGGCAGACCCGGCTTTTGGTCATCAACTCGCTGACCGGGTACAACCTGTCGTGGACGCTGCGCAATCTGTTCTTCGTCGCGCTCATCGCCTACTTCGGCTGGCGCTACCTGCGCCTGCCGGGCGGCATCTCGTACGGGACGCTGTACGCATTCGTCGATTACCTGGGCCGGCTGTTTCAGCCGGTGGTGCAGGTGGTCAACCAGCTGTCCAACTTGGAGCAGGCGCGGGCGTCGGCGGAGCGGGTGTTTGCGCTGCTCGATATGCCCGGGGAGGACGTGGCGGACGGCAGCATGCCGCGCATCCGCGGTGACGTGGAGTTTGAGGACGTGTGGTTCTCGTACGACGGAAAGGACGATGTGTTGCGGGGCATCAGCTTCTCGGTGCGCCAGGGCCAGACGGTCGCCATCGTGGGGCACACCGGATCGGGCAAGAGTTCCATCATGAACCTGTTGTTCCGGTTTTACGAGCCGCGGTCTGGTCGCATCCGGGTCGACGGCATGGACATCCGCGACATCCCGGCCCAGCACCTGCGGCGGCATATGGCGATTGTGCTGCAGGACCCGTTTTTGTTCACCGGCACCATCGCCTCGAACGTCAGCCTGGACGATCCCGCCATTTCCCGGGAACGGGTGGATTGGGCGCTGCGCGAAGTGGGTGCGGACCGATTGCTCGCCGGACTGCCGAACGGATGGGATGAGCCGGTGGTGGAGCGGGGGAGCACGTTGTCCGCAGGCCAGCGCCAGCTCATCTCGTTTGCGCGGGCGCTGGCGTTCGATCCGGCCATTCTCGTCCTCGACGAGGCGACCGCGAGCATCGACACGGAGACGGAGGCGGCCATCCAGCGGGCGCTGGAGGTGCTCAAGCGCGGGCGGACGACGTTCATCATCGCCCATCGTCTCGCCACCATTCGCCACGCCGACATGATCCTGGTCCTGGAGCGCGGCCGCATTGTCGAGCGCGGCACGCACGACGAATTGATGGCGCGGCGCGGAAGGTATTACCAGATGTACCGCCTGCAACTCGGCGACGCGTCCTCGGCGTGACAGCAGCAACCGTTGTCTCCGGCGGGAATTCGAGTATCATGAAAGTAATTCTGCTGTCGAGGCAGTTCGAATGCAGCGCGGCCGCGCCGAGCCGTTCGGCTGGACGGCCCGTGCCACGGTGTGACGGCTGAGGCGAGGGGATACGGAATGGAACGCGTTTGGTTGCTGGATACCACGCTCAGGGACGGGACGCAGGCAGAGGGCATCAGCCTCACGGTGACCGACAAGCTGCGGATAGCGAAAAAATTGGACGATCTCGGCATCGCCTACATCGAGGGCGGCTTTCCGGCCGCGAATCCGAAGGACCAGGAGTTCTTCCGCCGTGCCCGTACGGAGCTGGTGCTGCGGCATGCGAAGCTGGCCGCGTTCGGCAGTACCCGCCGTCCTTCCGTGCGCGCGGAGGATGACGAAGGCTTGCGGGCGCTCCTCGCTTCCGGCGCGCCGGTGGTGACGATTGTCGGCAAGGCGTGGGACTTTCATGTGCATGAAGCCCTGCGCGTCAGCCTGGAGCAGAACCTCGACATGATCTCGGATACGGTCGCCTTCCTCAAGCGTCACGGCCGCGAGGTCATCTTTGACGCGGAACACTTCTTCGACGGGTACCGCCACAACCCGGAATACGCCGTCGCCACGCTGCAGGCGGCGGAGGCGGCGGGCGTGGACTGGGTCACGTTGTGCGACACCAACGGCGGCAGCCTGCCCGGCCAGGTGGCGGAGGTGGTCCGCGCGGTGCGCAGCCGGGTGAAGGTGCCCATCGGCATCCACACCCACAACGATGGGGACCTGGCGGTGGCCAACACCCTGGCCGCGGTGGAGGAAGGCGCGACCATGGTCCACGGGACCATCAACGGCATTGGCGAGCGGTGCGGCAACGCGAACCTCATATCCATCATTCCCAATCTGGAGCTCAAGCTGCGCCGGCCGTGCCTGCCTACGCCCGACCACCTGCGCCTGCTCACGGAGACGGCGCGCTACGTGTGCGAGATTGCCAATCTCGTGCCGCACAGCTACCAGCCGTTCGTGGGCCACAGCGCATTCGCCCACAAGGGCGGCATTCACGTCAGCGCCATTTCGCGCAATCCGGAGACGTACGAACACATCCCGCCGGAATTGGTTGGCAACACGCGGCGCGTCCTCGTCTCCGAGCTCTCGGGGCTCTCGAATCTCCTGCACAGGGCGCAGGAGATGGGGCTCGACACCTCGGGCAAGACGGAAGAGATGCGGGAGCTGCTGCAGGAGATCAAGCGCATGGAGTACGAGGGCTATCAGTTTGAGGGGGCGGAGGCGTCTCAGGAGCTGCTCTTGTTGCGCGCGTTCGGGGATTACAAGGAAGCGTTCGAGGTGCTGTCGATGCGCGTCGTGGCGTCGCAGCACTCGGGCAGCGACATCACCGCCGAGGCCATCGTGAAGCTGGCGGTGGGCGGCCAAACGGTGCACACGGTGGCCGAGGGCAACGGGCCGGTCAACGCCCTTGACAACGCCCTGCGCAAGGCCATCCAGCCGTTCTATCCGGCCATCGAGACGATGCACCTGACGGACTACAAGGTGCGGGTGTTGGATGAAAAGGAAGGGACGGCGGCCAAGGTGCGCGTGCTGATTGAGTCGACCGACGGCCACCAGGTCTGGCGGACGGTCGGCGTATCCGAAAACGTGATTGAAGCCAGCTGGGAGGCCTTGGTCGACAGCATTCAGTACTTCCTGCTCTGCGTGGCCAAGGCACAGCCTGCGGCGGTGTGAGGCGTTGCCGGCGCGGTGCGCGGACGTGATGGCGTACCGCGACAGGATGTTGAAGGCGTGATGGCGGGGGAGGAAGACAACGCATGAGGCTGGGAGGACCTGTGTTTGTGCAGCACCCGGACCCGGAGGGCTGGGTGCGGGCGGTGCAGGCGGAGGGGTACCGGGCGACCGTGTTTCCCCTCAACCATGAAGCGCCGCCGGATGTGGTGCGGGCGTACCGGGATGCGGCCAATGCTGCCGACATCCTCATTGCGGAGGTGGGGGCGTGGAGCAATCCCATCAGCCCGGATGACGAGGTGCGCAAACAGGCGATTGCTTACTGCCAGGCGCAGTTGGCGCTGGCGGAGGAGATTGGCGCCCGGGTGTGCGTGAACATCGCCGGATCGCGCGGGGAACAATGGGACGGGCCGCATCCCGACAACTTCTCGGACGACACGTTTGCGCTCATCGTCGACACGGTGCGCGAGATCATCGACGCCGTGCGGCCGGTGCGGACCTGTTTCGCCCTGGAGACGATGCCCTGGGCGCTGCCCGATTCGCCGGACACATACCTTGACATCCTGCGCGCCGTGGACCGGCCGGCGTTGGCGGTGCACTTGGACCCGGTGAACATGATCACTTCGCCCAGGCGGTACTACCGCAACGGGGAGTTCATTCGCGAGTGCTTCCGCAAGCTGGGACCGTTCATTCGCTCTTGCCACGGGAAGGACATCACGCTCGGCGGCAAGCTCACCGTGCACCTCTCCGAGACCATCCCCGGCACAGGCCATCTCGATTACGAGGTGTTCCTGACGGAGCTCGACCGGTTGCATCCGGACACGCCGTTGTTGTTGGAGCACCTGTCTTCGCCGGAGGAATACCGGCAGGCGGCGGCGTACGTGCGCCAGGTGGCGGCGCGGATCGGCGTGTCCCTTTGACACACCGTGAGACGGTGTGCCGTTCTGAAAACGCCTTGGGTCACTTGGGGTCACTCTGCCGCCGGGAAGAAACGGGCTTTCGTGCGTGGAAAAAAGCGCCCCCTTACGGAGAAGGGGGCGCGGTGAAAGCCGCGCCGCACGTGATGCGGCGAGGCGAGCGGCTGTTTCCCGAAACCAGACCGGACCATGCCGGTATGCCGGTACGGTTCAGACCGACTTGGTGCGCAGATACCACTTGTGGTAGGTGTACCCTTTGGCTGCGGCTTCCTCTTTGCTCTCCACCGCATCCAGGCTGGCCGGCGGCGGCACCACGACCTCAGAGCCCGGCGTCCAGTCGGCCGGCGTGGACACACCGTGCTTGTCGGCCGTCTGCAGCGCGTCGATGACGCGCAGGATCTCCGAGATGTTGCGGCCCACGTTCATCGGGTAGTAGATCATGGCCCGCAGGATGCCCTTGTCGTCGATGAAGAACACGGTGCGCACCGTCGCGGTGGTGCTGGCGCCCGGCTGAATCATCCCGTACAGGTTGGATACCTTCATGTCCAGGTCGGCGATGACCGGGAAGTTGACCTTCACGCCCGCGAGGTCTTCGATGTCCTTCATCCAGGCGATGTGCGCCTGCACTCCGTCGACCGACAGGCCAATCAGCTGCACGTTGCGCTGCTCAAATTCCGGTGCGCGGCGTGCGAACTGCACGAACTCGGTGGAGCAAACCGGTGTGAAATCGGCAGGGTGCGAGAACAACACCACCCACTTGCCGCGGTAGTCGCTCAGTTTGATGCGGCCATGGGTCGAATTGGCCTCAAATTCCGGTGCCGGCTCGTTCAGGCGTGCCAAGCTCATGGACCATTCCTCCTCTTGAGTTTCAGGACGTCACAGCGGACGTCTCTGCATGACACCCATAGTATAAATCACGATATCCCTATGGGACAACTAATTTTAAGGAGTTGTGTGCATGTTTCGATCCCGGACGGGCCAGGATGCAGAACCGGGGCGGCGGGTCCTCGCATCATCCCCGTTTTGCCTCCTGCAAGCCCGCCGGCCGATCGCGGCGCAGCCATTTCCAAGCTCCAAGCGATACCAGCCAACAGAGCAAGAACAGCGCCACAATCACGTAGCCGAGGGTACCGAGATCGACGTTTTGGAGCGCGGTCCACACCGCCCCCCGCAGGCCGAGTTCGTCGCCCGCCAATTGGGCGAATTCCGTGATGCCGATGCCCAGCGCGGCGACCACCGCCAGCCCCGTCACGCACAGGTTGTACGTGCGCCGGCGCTCCGGGACTGCGAACGCCCAACCGTAAGCCTTGGTCATGAGCACCCCGTCCAGCGTGTCCATGGCGCTCATGCCTGCCGTGAACAAAAGCGGCAGGCTGAGGACCGCAGGGACGGAGGCAGCCTGATGGGCGACCTGCGCCGACAGCACGAGCAGCGCGACTTCGGTCGCCGTGTCAAATCCCAGCCCGAACAGGAAGCCGACGGGGTAGATGTGCCATGCCCGGTTGATGAGGCGCGTCAGGCGCGGCAACAGGACGGCGAACACCCCGCGCACGTGGTGGCCGTCACCGCCGTGTGCCGCGCGGGGACGGCGCCAGATGCGGATGAAGACGGCCAGGTTCATGAGACCCATCGCGATGAGAAATCCACCCGAGACGAACGTCCCCACCAGGCCGCCGTACACGTGCCAGCGCGGCAACACACGTTCCGCCCAGGTCGCCGCGATGGCGGTGGCGACCGACATGATGCACACGACCGTCGCGTGTCCGAGCGAGAAGTAGAAACCGACGCCGCGCGGGTTCTTTCCTTCTTCGAGCAGCTTGCGGACCGTGTTGTCGATGGCGGCGATGTGGTCCGCGTCGAACGCGTGGCGCAATCCGAACGCGTAGGCGAGCGCGCCCAGACCCCACAGTGCCGGCCGGCCGTGGGCGCCGACGACCAGGCAGGCAAGCGCAATCACGTGCAGGCCGAGCACCACCGCGAAGTAGGGAGCGGATGGCGGACGTGTCAAGCGTGTTCCCTCCCGTGGGTTCATCCCTCGTGGTTGGGTGATGGCGGACGGGCGGTCACCCGCCATTCTACCATATTTATGCGCAGGGTTGAGACGGGAGACCTGCTCGGCCGGGAAGCGATGCAGGATGCGGGGGACTGCCGGTATGTCGGGAAAACCAGATGCAGGAGAGGGGCACGAACACACCCGCGCATTCAGTGGGCCGCGCGGGTGCCGACGACAAACTCCGGTCCTTCTTCCTTGTCGTTGTATTCGATGGTCAAATCGTGTCCGTCGAAATACCACAGGTCGCTGTGCCGGATGTAGAACCGGATACCGTCTTGTTCCGTGCAGGATCCGACATCCGCGGGGGGTTCGACAGCCAGCCCGAGGGAAAACCCGGGTTGAAATTGGGGGCTTCCGCCGTAACGGACGTAGATGCGCACCCAGTCGCCGGGACGGACGTTCAGTTCTTCGCGCATCCAGGACACGGCGCGCGGCGAGACGTCGATGTGCATGCGGGGTTCCTCCTTTTGGCGGCACCCGTCTTGTGTCCATCTTGCATCCCTGGCGGCGCGGCGTCAATGGCACAAAGCGACCGGTCGCTGCGGACCATGCGGCGTCAGGTCCTCGTGCGCCTGGCAACAAGCAAGGCGCGCCGTGACGACGCGCCTGCCCTGGGTGTCAGTCGTGTATCCCGTTGGCATTGCTCGCCGCCAGGGCTTGGCGGCGCGGTTTCCACACCCGGAGGTATTCGGCCGCGAAGTACGATCCCACGACGAACAATGCGGCGAACGCCTGTCCGGTCAAGCCTTCGATGTTGGGGAAGGTGGCGAACCAGACGTTGATCCACCCCGGGAAGTCGACGCCGATGGGGGTGGTGGACAACCAGCCGGCCTGCTGCATCTCTTGCACGGTTTCGCCCACCATGACGACGAGCACCACGCCGAGCATGATGCCGGTGAGCACCAGCATCTTCTTGTACGGCAGCTTCCGGTGCGCGGCAAACGTGAGCATGGCCACCAAACCTGTCAACCCCATCCCTGTCAGCGCGCCCCACAGCACGGCGCCCGAACCGACCTGCAACCGGATGGACTGGAGAAAGAGGACAATTTCAAACCCTTCCCGGTACATTGCCGAGAATCCGAGCAGCACGAGTCCCCTGTACACCGCGGGGGTAAGACGTCCGCCCGCGTCCTGCGCCAACGCGAGGATGTCCTGTTTCTTCCGGTTGTGGTGGGCAATCCACCCTGTCCAATACACGCGATGGAAGAACCAGTTCATGACGACCAACAGCACGATGACCGCGAGCAGCCCGGTCGCCGCCTGCACGTCGTATTCCGGCGCGCGCACGGCGGAAATGAGCGCCACGACCACAACCCAGGTGGCGAGCGTGGCCAAGAAGGCGAGGCCGGAACCTTGGGCCACAGGACGCCAGTAGCTCGTCTGCGTGCGCATCAGGCTGGCGGTGATGGCCGCCAGGACGAGGATGGCTTCCAGCCCCTCGCGAAAGACGAGGATGCCGGTGTCGAGGATGGCTGCCGCGCGCGTGAGGTGGCTCGCCGTCGGGTCTGGGTTGCCGTGGGCGGCGAGACCCTGCCAGACCATCGCCGCGATCACGACGCTCGCGGCGAGTCCGAGGAGCAGATTCCGGATGGATGCAGACACGCACCAAACCTCCTTGTTCGCGTCCGGGAACGCGTCCGGTTTGCGGCCGGCGGGCACGTTCCCGGGACGATGTCGACGCAGCCGCTCGTCCGTCCTGCATGGTTCGCCCGGACAAAGTTGACTGCGTTACTCATCTTTATCCAGAGGTTATCATTTGTACATGCGAATTTCAATAGTTAGTGTCGACGAATTGAAGTATTTCTTTGTCCAAACAATCACGAATGCTTCTTGCGGGAGAACACACCAGAAGACGCGCCGGGACCTTGCGCGGCGGCACCGGTGCGGCGGCGGGAAGGCCGCGCGAGACGGGATTGTCGCCCGTGTCGAAACACGTCTATAATCGCGGTGAACGGCAAACGTCCGTCGAGGCGAGAGGGGAACCGATGAAGACACTGCGGGGATATGAAGCCATCGAAATTGCGCAGTTGTACAGCATTCCTCTGTACGATCTGCAACACCAGACAGAACGGCCGGTGGAGAGCGTGCGGGAGGACATCGCCCATGGTCGCAACCCGCACGATTTTGTCATCGACGGCTGGCCGGAGTCCGAGGAGGAGGGCCAGCGCATCGTTCTGGCGTACTTCCACCGGGCGCTGAAGGAGCGTCACTGGCACGAGGTGCGGGTGGCCGACGTGATCGCGGAGCCTGAATGGGCGTTCCCGCTGCACCCCGTCGCGGCAGAATGGGCGGCGGAGCGGCTGGCTGAACAGGGACAGCTGGAGTTGGTCGACGCGCGCGGGGAGAGCCCCTTGTACCGCATTCCGCGCACCGTTTACTTCCGTGCGTCGTTCCTGGAGACGCTGCGCACCTTGGTCTGCGAAGAGTGCGCCACCCTGAACGTGGAGGAGCCGTTCCACGAGGCGTGCCTGCAAAACGTGCTGGAATTTTTGCGGCACAACCACTTCCGGCTGGGCGACATCGCGGAACAGTACCTGCTTCCGTCCGCGCGGCCGCGGGCGGTGCGGCGCGTGCGCACGGGAGCAGGGATGCGATGGCTCACGCAGACGGCGAAGGCGGCCAAAGCGCGGTGGCAGACGGCGCTGCGGTTGCGATCCCGCCTGTCCGGCGCAGCGGAGGACGCCGTGCCGTCCTCCGGCGCGGACGAGCCTCGCACCTCGTGGGCCGCGGGAGGCGCCGGTCCCGCGGGCGGACGGCACGGCGTCCT